>NC_012914.1:2499166-2813333 GCF_000023585.1 Paenibacillus sp. JDR-2
CTGCTTCGAAAGCATGCGCTAGTCTATTGTCTATGCACCGTGTTGTAACGATATGTGTTCGCCGTACAGGTTAATATTTCCTGCCGGGTTATACCTCTTTCAGCGCTTTCAGAATATTTTCCCGTTCTTCTTCGCGTCCGGCGAATTGCTCCGGCTTAAACCGGTTTTCCGCCCAATGCATCATTTCGGGACGGCTGACGAAGGTATGGGTTTCTTCGCCCCATTGATCGGAGATTTCGCGAACGATCAAGGTTTTTCCTTGAACCTCCACGGTAAGCATATTGTATTTATCGGTTTTAAAAATCTCATGTTTTTTAAACATAGTTGTAAGTCCACCTTTCCTAACCTAGATATACTGTTCATCATAGCCAAATTTAGGGGTGGAAATCAATAATAACGGATGGTAGAATTAGGCTATTCTGCAAGCAGGCGGAATAATGAGACGAGAAGAGCCGAGATGAGGAGCGTGTTTGAGATGAGTAAGCAGGTTTACGAGCAGGTTGGCGTGGCTATGACATGCCGGGGTTTTGATGAGTATGCGAGAATGTTTGAGTTAACGGAGAGTGAGCTTGCGAAAGGTAAAGTGCTGGATGTCGCCGGTGGCGGATCCTCGTTCACCGCGGATGCAGGAAGCCGCGGATATGATGCGACCGCAGCGGATCCCCGTTATGCGCAGGACACAGGCGCGTGGCTTGAGGAAGCGGCAGCCGAGATCGAGACCTCTACGGCAAAGCTTGATAAGCTGAGGGAGCATTTCGATTGGAGCTATTACGGCAGCCTGGAGCAGCATCGCGAAGGGCGTATACAATCGCTTGAGAGGTTTCGCTTGCATTTGCAATCAGCCGAAGGGCGCAGCCGTTATGCAGCCGGATCCTTGCCGGAGCTTCCGTTTGAAGACCATGCTTTTTCGCTGGTATTATGCAGTCATTTCCTTTTTCTATATGCCGAACAATTTGGCTTTGAATTCCACAAGCAATCCCTGTTGGAATTGATGCGGGTATGCAAACCGGGCGGTGAGGTAAGAGTTTATCCGCTGTATTCCTTGGGCTGGAAGCCGTACGAACGGATGGAAGAACTGCTGGCTGCCGTTAGGGCAAATGGCGGGGAGCCGGAGCTGCTTACATCGGGGCTTCCTTTTATTCCGGGCTCCAGTCAATTCCTTCGAATTACAATTTGTTGATTTTTCCAAATTAGGCAGATATAATGATGTTACTCGTCGTTTCAAGCGGCGGTTATTTTAGGAGGTAGTGAAAGTTGAAGGGAACAGTTAAATGGTTTAACGCTGAGAAAGGCTACGGTTTTATCTCGGTAGAAAATGGCGAAGACGTGTTTGTCCATTATTCCTCTATTCAAGGCGACGGCTTCAAGGCGCTGGAAGAAGGTCAGTCGGTAGAATTCGAAATTACACAAGGCAATCGCGGTGCACAGGCGTCCAACGTCATTAAATTATAAGATCAACCCCTTATAAGCACGCAAGAGAGCAAGAGAGATCCTTCTCGTTTGAGAGGATCTCTCTTTTTTGTTTGTTTAAGAGTTATTTCGTCCAAATACATGCTGGCAGAAAAACAGGATCGCCGAGATCAGAGCAAGCAAGGCTCCCAACTGATAAAAGCTGCTCCGTCCAAAATGCTCGAAGAAATAACCTCCGACCGTACCGCTGATAAGTCCGGCGAGCCCTGACCATACAACCGCGTACACGGCTTGGCCGGAGGAACGGTATTCATCCGGGATAAGCTGCGACAAGTAACGGAGCGCCGTTGAAAAATAGATGCCGAAGCTGACGCTGTGCATAAGCTGCGTACTAAGCACAAAACGGGGATCGTCAAACACGGAAGCGAGCCAGAACCGGAGCATATACATCAGGCAGGCAAATACGAGCAGCGGCAGCTCTTTGAATTTATGTCCGTATTTCCCCATCAGGAACAATACCGGAATTTCGCTGATCGCGGAGAACAGCCAGGCCAGTCCGACCTGGGAATCCGAAGCGCCCATCTCCCGAAGGGCAACGGCCAGGAAGCTTTCGTTCATCCGGTGGCTGATCGAGACAAGCAATATAATGAAGAAGAAAAATAAGATTTCGGGCTTGCGAAGCAATTTGAAGAACCCTGAAAAATCGATTTTGCGGGTACTGCCATGGTAATCCTTGAGGAAGAACGACAAAATGATCGTGATGGTTATCGTACCCAAACCGATTGGCAAGGTCCATTCCGTGCCAATGCCTTTCAGGATCAAACCAAACAGGTAGGCTGATATGGCAAAACCAAGCGAGCCAAATATGCGGATTAGCGCATACGGTGTCTTGATATGCTGGCTGGCGAGCAGAATCAGGCTGTCGCTAAGCGGGTTCATTGGTGTCTGGAAGAAATAAAAGGCCGTCATTACGAGACAGATCAGGGCAAAGTGATGTACCGGGAACAAGAGAGAGATCATAACCAGCTGACCAAACAACAGAATAGTAAGCAGCTTCTTGATGGTCCGGAACCTGTCGCTTGCCATGCCTAGCAGCAGATTCGCAAAGATAGAGATAAAAGGACCTGTTGAATAAATAATGCCAATCTGATGCGCCGAGAACCCCTGATCCATAAAATATAAGGGGATGTAAGAAATGAGCAGAGCCTGCGTGGAGTACATGGCAAAGCTGAAGGCTCTGAGCGAAAGCGTATCCCGTTTGACCGTAGCTGCGGAAGGCGCCGCGCTGTCTGAGTGATCCATATGTTTTCCTCCTGAAAAGAATTAGCGCGCGTTCTTCGCGATAATTCTTGCTTCGTAAGCATGTGCTTATCAAACAACATTGTTTAACAGTATACATGATAGGCTGGATTATTGCTTGTCGAAATGGTACATTATTGTCTGGAGGTTCACGCATGTTGTTGTATCGATTTGAGTGGAATGAGCGGCTCTTGATCGCATTGCCGGTGCTTGAAGCGGACTGGGGACATTATTCCTCCGCAGAGCAGTCGGACATCGTGGAACGGTGGGAGCTCATTAGGGGAACAATACCGGATCGGGTTATGGAATTTGAAAGAGTTATTAACCGTATGCAAAATCAATTGTACGAGGAAGAAAATTTCGAAGAGTCTTGCCGTTTGAATGCGGAGATTGCCGAATACGCAAGCCGGATTAATGACTTGCATATCTGGTACCGCACGAATCAGGAGCTGGATTCCCGCCGGCATACGTAAGGCTGTCTTAGAAGGGGGTGCGTTGTGAGAGTAATGACTTTGTCCGGCAATCGGGTACCCGAACGCCCGTTAAAGCTCATGCACCGCGTCTATAAATACATATTGCCTGAAGTGAATATCGAGCTGCGCAAGCTGCGCAGGCTGGCCGAGCAGATCCCGGATCCCGAGCTTCGGCTGCAGGCCCTTCAAAGCATGGACAGCAAGAAGTTTCATTGCCAGGGCGGAGCGATTTACGCCTCTATGAATTTGGACGAGCGGTATGTTCTTATCCCGCTAATTGTGGCGCTGCAGACGATCAGCGATTATCTGGACAATCTATGCGACCGCAGTACTTCGCTGGACCCGGATGATTTCCGTTTGCTCCATCAATCCATGCTGGATGCGGTCGACCCGTCAGCAGTGGTGAAGGATTACTACGCTTTGCGGCAGGAGCGGAACGACGGCGGTTATTTGCATCATTTGGTAAATTTATGTCAACACTGTGTTTCAATGCTGCCTTCGTATGCTGCGGCACAGCCGTACGTTACGGAGCTTGTTGGCCTGTATACCGATCTTCAGGTGTATAAGCACATCCGCAAGGACCTGCGCGAGGAGAGTCTGCTCACTTGGTGGGAGCCGTATGCAGACAGGTATCCCGGATTATATTGGAATGAATTTGCAGCCGCGACGGGCTCGACGCTTGGCATGTTTATGCTGTTTACTGCGGCGAGCGACAAGACGTTACGTCCGGAAGACGCGGAAGCAATTAAAAATATATATTTTCCGCATGTGTGCGGCCTTCATATTATGCTCGATTATTTGATCGATCAGGAAGAAGACCGTGCCGGCGGCGATTTGAATTTCTGTCATTATTATGACAGTCAGCAGCAGCTTGTCGAACGGATTGTCACGATTGTCAATAGGGCTAGGGATGATGTGAAAAAGCTCCCGGCAGCCGGCTTTCACCGGCTTATTATCGAAGGGCTGTTAGCCCTCTACCTATCCGATCCCAAGGTCCGAACCCAATCGGATGTGCTGGCCGCATCCCGCAAGCTGATGAAGAACAGCCCGCTTACCCGCCTGTTTTTTTGGGTCAACAGCATTTGGATTCGAAGACAACAGGTTTAGATACTATTACTTGGAGGAATGATTATGTCATCTGTAAAATCTATTGCTGTATTAACGAGCGGAGGCGACTCTCAAGGCATGAACGCGGCGGTTCGCGCCGTTGTCCGGAGCGCTCTGTATAATGGTCTCGATGTATATGGCGTTCAACGCGGCTATCAAGGTCTGATCAATGATGACCTTTTCAAAATGGATCTCCGCAGCGTAGGCGATATTATTCAACGCGGCGGCACCATACTTCAAACGGCGCGTTGTAAAGAGTTTACGACGCTTGAAGGTCAACAGCGCGGCGCTGAAGTACTGCGTGAGCGCGGTATCGATGGTCTAGTTGTTATTGGCGGCGACGGTTCTTATCAAGGCGCTAACAAATTGAGCAAGCTTGGCATTAAGACAATGGGTCTGCCTGGCACGATCGACAATGATATTCCGTTTACGGACTTTACGATCGGCTTCGATACGGCTGTCAGCATTGTAGTCGACGCAATCAACAAAATCCGTGACACCATGTCTTCGCATGAACGTTCGTCGGTCGTGGAAGTTATGGGACGCCACTGCGGAGATATCGCTTTGTATGCGGGTCTTGCGAGCGGCGCGGAAACGATTATCGTTCCTGAAGTGCCAATCGACATGGCTGAAGTGTCCGAGCGCATGAAGAGCAACTTTGCCAAAGGCAAACGCCATAGTATCGTTGTTGTTGCCGAAGGCGCGGGACGCGGTGAAGACGTGGCGAGAGAAATTACGAAGGGCTGCGGACTGGAGCCTCGCGTAACGGTTCTTGGTCACATTCAACGCGGCGGCACGCCAACGGCCATGGACCGGATTCTGGCAAGCCGTCTGGGCGACTTTGCCGTTCATCAGCTGATGGAAGGCGAGTCCGGCAAAGCCTGCGGTATTGTCCGCGGCGAGCTGGTGACGACGGATATTGATAAAGTCGTTCACACCAAGAAGCCGTTTAATATGGAAATGTACAACCTGGCTCTTCGCCTTTCCCAATAAGACAAGCTTATATAACAAGAATGCAACCCGCCAGAGCAATTGCTGCTCTGGCGCTTTTTCGTTTAAATTGGGTTTACAATGACGTAGTATTCTTCAGAATGACTAGAATGTTGGCAGGAGAGGAATGAAACCAATGAGACAAGAAGAGAAGAGGCGCAAAGGCGGAGGGAATTGGCGTCCGTTTCTGAAGCTGATGATGGACACCAAACCTTCGAAATGGCTGCTCGGCATTGCGATAGGATTAAGCGTCATATCTACCGTTGTTGGGCTGGCGGTACCGTTATTAACGAAAAATGTAGTGGACAGCTTTTCCATTACCGATATAAGTACTATGCAGATTATTGGGCTATGCTTGGCTTTTCTTGGGCAGGCCGCGGCTTCCGGGGTATCCATCTATTTGCTGAACCGCGTCGGTCAAAACGTTGTTGCAAGCCTGCGCGACCGGTTATGGAAGAAGCTGCTGGTATTAACCGTGCCTTATTTCGATAAGCACCGGACAGGGGATACGGTAAGCCGGGTAATCAATGATACTGGGATCGTCAAAGGATTGATTACGGAGCATTTGACCGGATTTTTTAACGGATTGATTTCTATCATTGGCGCGGTATCGATCCTTCTGTTCCTGGATTGGAAAATGACGCTGCTAATGCTGACCGCCGTGCCGGTTGCGATGCTGATATTTATTCCTGTAGGCCGGAAGATGACGAAAATTTCAAGAGAGCTTCAGGATGAGACGGCGGCCTTTACGACGGTGCTTGATCAAGCGTTGTCGGAAATCCGATTAGTAAAAGCATCAAATGCAGAAGACTATGAATATAACAACGGCAAGCGTTCCATTGTGAAACTGCTTGGTCTCGGCATTCGGGAAGGGAAGCTGCAGGCGGTTATTTTCCCGATTATCGGCCTGGTCATGATGGGGATGCTTGTTCTGATTATCGCTTACGGCGGAATGCGCGTATCGTCAGGGGAGCTGTCGGCCGGCGATTTGGTCGCTTTTATTCTATATTTGATCCAGATCGTGTTCCCGATTAACCAGATTTCGCAATTTTTCACGCAAATGCAGAAGGCAATCGGGGCGACGGAGCGTATTATCTCTACCCTGCATTCGGATGAAGAGCCTTTGCGCCAAGGACGCCCCTTGCTTGATGCAAGGCAGCCAATTGTGGTCGATGATGTCACGTTTGCTTATGGCGAGCAGGATGATGTTCTCCGTCATATTGATTTTACGCTTCAGCCGGGTACGGTGACGGCGATTGTTGGCCCAAGCGGCGGCGGGAAAACAACCCTGTTCTCGCTTCTTGAACGGTTTTATCAACCGCAGCAAGGAACGGTCCGTATTGGGCAGGAAGATATCTTTGCTCTTTCCCTGCATGATTGGCGCAGCAAGATTGGCTATGTATCGCAGGAAAGTCCGATTATTGCCGGGACGATCCGGGATAATCTGACTTATGGCACGGGCAGGACAATAACCGATGATGAAATGAAGCTGGCTACGAAAATGGCGTATGCGGACGTCTTTATTGATGAGCTTCCGGGCCGGTATGAGACGCAGGTTGGCGAGCGAGGCATTAAGCTGTCCGGCGGGCAGCGCCAGCGGATTGCAATCGCAAGGGCAATCCTGCGCGATCCTCAAATTCTGATGTTGGATGAGGCCACTTCAAGCTTGGACAGCAAATCGGAGATTGTCGTGCAGAGGGCTCTCGACAATCTGATGGTTGGACGTACAACGCTGGTTATTGCGCATCGTTTGTCAACGGTAGTAGATGCCGATCAGATTTTATTTGTCGAGAAGGGAACGATTACGGGAAGAGGCACGCATGAGCAGCTGCTGCAATCCCATGAGCTGTATCGTGAATTTGCCAACCAGCAATTACGTCTAGAGAAAATCTCATAAAGAAAGGGAGAATGAGCATGGCTTGTATACTGGTCGTTGACGACGATTTGCATATTCGGGAGTTAATCAGCCATTACTTGAAGGTTGAAGGATTTGAGGTGCTGGAAGCCAGTGACGGGGTAGAGGCGTTGACGATATTGGATTCTGCCAAAGCGGATCTCGTCATCATGGATGTGATGATGCCCAACATGGACGGTTGGGAGTTATGCGCCGAGATTCGCGATCATTATGATCTGCCGCGGCTTATGCTGACGGCCAAAGGGGAAACGGCCCAGAAGCTGAAGGGCTTTGAGCTTGGCGCCGATGATTATCTGGTTAAGCCGTTTGAGCCGCTGGAGTTGATCGCGCGGGTGAAGGCGCTGCTTAAGCGTTACCGGATCGCGTCTTCGCAGACGGTTCAAGCGGGGGATCTTATTCTTGATCGGAAGACCTATGTCGTTCAGGTCAATGGACAGAGCATGACGCTTCCGCTCAAGGAATTCGAGCTGCTGTTCAAGCTGGCCAGCTATCCGGGGCAATCGTTCTCGCGAGGACAGCTGATTGAAGAAATATGGGGATATGACTTCGAGGGTAACGAACGGACGCTTGATGTTCATATCAATCGGCTGCGGGAAAGATTCCCGGAGTCGCAGCATACGTTCCGGATCAGTACAATCAGAGGGTTAGGCTACCGTCTGGAGGTACAAGTGTAAAATATGAGAGATAAGCTGAAGCTTGTACTTAAAGTTATCGTAAAGATTGGCCAATTCAGCCTCATGCTTTCATTTGTTACGGCATGCTGGACTGCCGTTTATTTTTTTAGCCATTGGTTATATAACCATATCGATTGGACTCCTCATCATTATGTTGCTCAATTGTTGAATCTGCTGGGCGGTTTCTTTTTAATGGGGCTTGTAATCCAGTTGATTGGCTTTTTGTTTTTTCACAAAAGACAGAAGGAATTTACGAATTCGATGAGAGACACGCTTAGACGGATTGCGCAAGGCGATTTCAAGGTGCGTCTAAACTTTGGCAAGATGGATCGTAGATACATGGAGATTCTTGACGAGATTAACCTGATGGCGGACGGTCTCGAGAAGCTGGAGGAGCTTCGGCAGGAGTTCATTTCTGACGTATCGCATGAAATCCAGACACCGCTTACCTCCATCAGCGGTTTTGCGCGTGCGCTGCAGAATCAGTCGATTGATTCTGACACCAGGATGAAATATTTACGTATTATCGAAGGTGAAAGCTCCAGGCTGTCCAAGCTTAGCGAGAATCTGCTCCGGCTTGCTTCGCTTGATTCGGAGAAGCATCCCTTCGAACCCAAGCGTTACCGGCTGGACCGACAGCTCGGAACGCTTATTCTTTCATGTGAACCGCAATGGACGGGGAAATCCATTGAACTTAATGCGGATCTGGACGATGTTTACGTGGAAGCCGATGAAGATCTGCTTAGTCAGGTCTGGATTAATCTAATCAGCAACAGCATCAAGTTTACGCCGGAAGACGGTCAGATCGATGTTACATTAAGGCAAAAAGGGAACCAGGTGGAATTCCGGATCAAGGATAACGGAATTGGCATTGCCGCCGATCAGCATGAGCTTATTTTTGATCGCTTTTTCAAATCAGACAAGGCAAGAAGCCGCAAGGTTGGGGGAAGCGGGCTTGGGCTGTCGCTGGTGAAAAAAATCGTGGAGATGCATCATGGCTCCGTTGTTGTGGAAAGCGAGCTTGGCCATGGCTCTGTCTTTATCGTAACGCTGCCTGCGGTGACGGGCCATTTGTAAGAACTTTGTAAGAAATGCTTTCGAGTTCGTTTAGAATTCACGGTTATGATAAACGATAGATTCAAAACTTCCGCAGTCAGGGTGAGTACGATTGTCCATTCGAGTGAAGCTGTACATGTCGTATTTGGCCATGGTTTTTCTGCCGATGGTCCTGATCTTGGGATTTGTCGTGTTTGTGCTTTATGCCGGAGGCATGCAGGATTTGAGGGAATACTTCCGCGTGGAGAAGGAGGAGAAGACGAACCAGTCCCTTATTTACGGTGAATTGAAATACGTTCTCGAGAATGATACCGACAAGCTTTCGTCCCCTGCTTATACGGATAAGCTTCAGCGAAGGCTGGCTGATCAATGGGCGGGTCTAATTATGGCGAAGGACGGAATCGTAACGGAGGTTCCGGTATTTTTGAAGGAACTATCCCCGCATGAGGATTGGCAAGGTTTGTTTGACGAATCGCCGGATACGGTATCTTTCAGAGCATTCAAGTTTCAAATCAACGAAATCGCTTTTCGCTATCCGGACGGACATAACGGTCAGATGCTGCTGCTTCGCCGATATGATGTGGTACCGCCGCTTTGGAGGCCTATTGGGACATTGATCTTTATCGCGTTTATCGGCTTGTCGAGCCTGATTCTGACCTATTATGTTTCCCGCAGCATCATTCGGCCGGTTCATGCGCTGAAGACGGCTGCCCTGCAGATCAAAGACGGCGATTTATCGCAAAAGGTGGTTGTCAAGAGCAAAGGGGAAGTCGGCCAGCTCGCTGCCGCCTTCGAGGCGATGAGGATTCAACTCAAGCAGTCCATCGATCAAAGCTTGCAGTACGAGGAAAACCGGAAGCAGCTGTTGTCCCATATCTCGCATGATTTGAAGACGCCTATCTCCGCGATTAAAGGCTACGTGGAAGGCATTATGGACGGCATCGCCAACACGGATGAGAAGCGCCAGCGCTATATGGAGACCATTTATCACAAGGCTAACGACATGGATCAATTGATTGACGAATTATTTTTGTTTTCCAAGCTGGATTTGCACAAGGTAGCCTTTGATTATAAAACGATCGATTCGGTCAAATATTTAGAGCATTATCTGGAGGAGCAGCGGTTTGATCTTGAAAAGTCGGGCGTGCAGCTCAGCTTCGAGGCACCTCCTGGCGTGCAGCTGCTTATTGCGGCCGATCCGGACAAGCTTGGCCGGGTGCTGACGAATATTTTGAACAATAGCGAGAAGTATATGGGCCAGCTTCCGGAATCCGCGGACAAGAGGGTGACGGTCTCGGTTCGGGAGAAAGGAAGCGATGTGCTCGTTGCAGTCGAGGATACGGGACCCGGGATCGAAAAGGAAGATCTTCCGTATATTTTCGACCGGTTTTACCGGGCGGAACAGTCCAGGAACTCCGAGACGGGTGGAAGCGGGCTAGGTCTTGCAATCGTCAAACAAATTATCGAAGGGCATGGCGGTACGGTCTGGGCGGAAAATGTAGCAGGCGGCGGAGCAAGATTCTGCTTCCTTCTGCCCAGAGCGGAGCCGGTTAGAACGGTGGTGATAGAGCATGAAGAGCATACTAATCATTGAAGATGAGAAGGCCATTGCCGAGCTGGAGCGGGATTACCTGGAGAGCCACGGTTTTGCCGTCGAGATTGAAGGACGCGGGGATATCGGGCTGCAGAAGGCATTAGGCGGCTCCTATGATCTGATCATTCTGGATGTCATGCTGCCGAAGCTGGACGGGTTCGAAATCTGCCGCCAGATCAGGCAGACGAAGAATGTGCCGGTGCTGTTGGTAACGGCGAAGAAGGAAGATATCGATAAGATAAGAGGACTGGGTCTTGGCGCGGATGATTACATGACGAAGCCGTTTAGTCCAAGCGAGCTGGTGGCAAGGGTAAAGGCGCATTTAGCCAGATATGAGCGGTTGACTGCCGAGCGTGGCGAGAGCCATGAACAGATCGGGATCCGGGGTCTTTTAATCGATGTAACTTCCAGAAGGGTTACGATTCATGACCGGGAGGCCATGCTGACCTCCAAGGAATACGATCTGCTGCTGCTCCTCGCCTCCCATCCTAACCGGGTTTTTGAGAAGGAGGAGCTGTTTGAGCGGATATGGGGTCTTGACTCAAACGGCGACGCAGCTACGGTAACGGTTCACATTCGGAGGCTGCGTGAAAAAATCGAACATGATCCGTCGAACCCGCAATATATCGAGACGATATGGGGCGTCGGATACCGGTTCAAAGTGTAAGAGCAGATAATAGAGAAGGAGTGGGAAGGTTTGAAAAGCATTATCAAGTTTTCGTTGAATAACAAATTTGCTTTATGGATCATGACGGTTATCGTTCTGTTCGCGGGCCTGTACTCCGGCCTGAACATGAAGATGGAGACGCTGCCGGATATCACAATTCCGATTGTGAGCGTCTCAACGGTTCTTCCCGGCGCTGCGCCTGAAGAGGTAATGGAGAAAGTAACCAAGCCAATCGAGCAGCGGACACGGAATATGGAGGGAGTAGACAGCGTAAGTTCCACTTCCTACGAAAATGCTTCATCGATCATTATTCAATATAAATACGGTACGAATATGGAAAAGGCGGAAACCGAGGTTAAAAGCCTGCTCGCCGACATTAAGCTGCCGGAAGGAACGCAAGATCCGAGCGTATCCCGTATCAGCCTTAACGCTTTTCCGGTAATCTCGCTCAGCATCGCTGACGACAGTCAAAGTCTGGAACAGCTCTCCGCATTGGTGGAAGGAACTATTTTGCCGGAGCTGCAAGGTGTGAGCGGTGTAGCCGATGTGCAGGTTTCCGGTCAGAACGTGAAAGAGGGGCAACTCGAATTTGATCAGGCGAAGCTTGCTCAGTATGGCTTGACGGAAGATGCAGTTAAAGGCATCATTCAAGCTTCTGCAATGAAAGCTCCACTCGGCATCTTTGAATTCGGCGACTCCGAGAAAGCCGTTGTCGTAGATGGTAATGTGACTACGGAAGAAGATTTGAAAAACCTTGTTCTTATGCCGAACGTTAAGCTTAGCGATGTGGCGAAAGTGACAGTGGAAGGCAAGGCTGAATCCGTATCCCGTACGAACGGAAAAGATTCGATCGGGATTAACATTGTAAAATCAGCTGATGCCAATACGGTAGATGTTGTTAACAATGTGAAAGACGCAATCAAGAAGATCCAGGAAAACAACGACGGTCTGACCATTGTCACTACTCTGGATCAAGGCAAGCCGATTGAGAAATCGGTAGAAACGATGATTACTAAAGCGGTTATTGGTGCTTTGTTCGCGGTACTTATTATCATGATCTTCCTGCGCGACATCCGTTCCACGATTATTGCTGTCGTGTCGATTCCGTTGTCGATTCTGATTGCGCTGCTCTTGCTCAGCCAGATGGATATTACGCTTAATATTATGACGCTTGGCGCGATGACGATAGCGATAGGACGGGTTATTGACGACTCGATTGTCGTTATAGAGAACGTGTACCGGCGAATGGCGCTTAAGGGCGAGGTACTGAAAGGGAAAGAACTCATTCTGGCAGCTACAAGCGAGATGTTCGTTCCGATTATGTCTTCTACTCTCGTCACGATTGCCGTATTCCTGCCGATGGCGTTCGTATCGGGCATGGTTGGCGAAATCTTTACACCGTTTGCTTTGACGGTTGTATTCGCTTTGCTTGCTTCCTTGCTTGTTGCGATTACCGTTGTACCGATGCTTGCTCACATGATGTTTAAGAAAGGCATCAAAGCCGGCAAAGCTGTCGATCATGACAAGCATGGACGTCTGGCTAACTGGTACAAAGGCGCGTTAACTTGGTCCCTGAATCATAAGTGGATTACATCGATTATTGCGATTGTTCTGCTTGTAGGCAGTATTTGTCTTACACCGCTTATTGGTATGAGTTTCCTGCCGGGCGATGAGCAGAAATCCATGATTGTGACTTATAACCCTGCTCCAGGCGAGACTAAAGAGCAGGTTGAAGCGATGGCTCTGAAGGCTGAAGAGGAATTGATGAAGCGCGAAGGCATCGATATCGTGCAATACGCGGTTGGCGGTTCTAATCCGTTTAGCCCCGCTGCTTCGAAGCAAGCTTTGTTCAACTTGACTTACGATGAAGGCATGAAAAACTTTGCTGACGAGAAGGAAAAAGTAGTTCCGCTTCTTCAAACGCTGGGCGGCAAAGGGGAATGGAAAGAGCAAGACTTCGGCGGTGGCGGCAGTGTAGGCGGCTCAACCATCTCCATGGTTGTCTATGGTCCAGATATGGATTCGCTCGATCCAGTCGTAAACGACTTGATGGCGAAGCTGAAAGGCAATAAGGATTTGGAGAAAGTCGATTCCAGCCTTGCCGAACGTTATGATCAATACCGTCTTGTAGCGGATCAATCGAAGCTGAGCCAATATGGACTGTCTGCTGGTCAGGTTGCTATGGCGCTTAGCCCGGTTCGAGATAATCCGGTGCTGACTACAATTAAAAAAGATAATGCAGATGTGAACGTGTACGTTAAGGTTGATGCGAAGACGTACAAAGATAAATCCGATCTTGAGAATGTAACCATTAAGTCGCCTGTTACAGGTGCTGAGGTAGCACTGAAGGATGTGGTTACGATCGAAGAAGGCAAGTCGCCGAATACGATTACCCGCCTTGACGACCGTATTAATGCTGAAGTAACGGCAGATGTAGTCTCGTCCAATGTTGCGGCCGTATCGAGCGACCTGCAAAAAATGATTGATGAAATGAAACTGCCTGCCGGCGTTGATATCAAAATCGGCGGCGTAACGGAGGATATGCAAGAATCGTTTATGCAGCTTGGACTTGCAATGCTTGCTGCAATCGCTGTAGTTTACCTCGTTCTCGTAATCACGTTTGGCGGTGCGCTTACGCCATTTGCAATCCTGTTCTCGCTGCCATTCACCGTTATCGGGGCACTGGTTGGCTTGTATATCGCAGGAGAAACGATCAGTGTTACCGCAATGATCGGTATGCTGATGCTTATTGGTATCGTCGTAACGAACGCGATTGTTCTCGTCGACCGGGTTATTCATAAACAAAAAGAGGGATTGTCGGTTCGCGAAGCCTTGCTGGAAGCAGCAGGAACTCGTCTGCGCCCAATTCTGATGACTGCAATTGCTACGGTAGGCGCGCTCTTGCCGTTGGCACTTGGTTTCGAATCAGGCGGTCTGATTTCCAAAGGGATGGCGATCACCGTAATCGGCGGTCTGATCAGCTCGACGCTGCTGACGCTGATCTTCGTACCGATGGTATACGAATTGTTCAACCGCAAGAAAAAAGCAAAAGCGATTGCTGAGTAACTTTTTAGGAATATAAAAACGGCTTCTTCGATCCATTATGGATCGAAGAAGCCATTTTTTTATTGAATTGGTTTTAAGGTTAGCGGAGGTTATTTCGAGTCGTGTGTGACTTTTGCGCGTTTGTTTCAACCATTTTTAAGTTGATCAAGAAACAAACCGCAAGGAACGCACGACCGAAATAACCGGAGTGTCGGAGCGTCAATACTTCACGCCTTCAGAATAGTTATTACCCGCGTTCCATAACAGATACTCGTCAACTCCTGCATCATGAAGGGCTTTGATCTGGGCTTCCACCTCGACCGGGCCATACTTGATGTAATGGCCTTTGCCCAGCCAGCTGGCGGTGAAGTCCTGAATCCAAGGACGAATGATCGGCTTCTTTTCCCCGATCGGATCGAGCTTTTTATGCGTATCCTTCATCGCCCCGGCAATGGTGGCGTACGGACTCTTGTCCGGGTCCTGCTGATCGAACCAGCCTGCGCCGTAATGGCTTGGATAGATCATGGGCGAGATAACGTGGACGTCGCTTGATATCTTTACAAAATCTTGGCCGATGCCTTCAGCTGCAGGCACGGAGGCGGCATAGCCGAATATATCGACGGAGACTCGAACGCCAAGCGGTTCGAGCTGCTCGCGGGCATATTTCACGAAGCCGGCTACGGCGTCAACCCGACTCTGATCGGTTTTGGTGAAAGTAAGCGAATCCGCCTTTTTCTCGAAGCCTTCCGGGAAACGCACGTAGTCGAATTGGATTTCTTTGAAGCCTAACTTGACGGCTTCTTTGGCAACCGCGACGTTATAGTCCCATACTTCGGTCATATACGGATTAACGAAGCTGTCTCCTTTACCGTTAGCCCATAAGGAACCGTCCGCATGGCGGTAGGAGAACTCGGGATGCTTTTTCGCCAGAACCGTATCTTTAAATACGACAATCCGGGCAATCGGATAGACCTTATGGGCCTCCAGCTTGGACATCAGGGTCTGAATATTTGAGATGTATTTCTGCGTGGTGCCAAGCTTCAGCAGCCCGGGCGTTTGTGTCGGATAGGTTATGTATCCGTTATCATCCTTAATGTCGATGACCATGCTGTTAAGCTCCGTGTCGTCCATAAGCTTGAGAAGCGAGTTCAGACGCGATCCACCGGCGCTGTGAGCCGTTACATATACGCCTTTGACAGTTGGGGCATCCGGCTGAGGATCGGCCTTTATGCCGTCTTTAATCGCTTCTGGCGTTGCGCCGGTCATTGCTGGTGCGGCCTGGATAATCGTTTTTCCTGCGGCTGCGTTAAAAAGAGAGGCAGCGAGCTGTTTCGAGGCGGCATTTTCTTCTCCGGTTCCCGTAACAAGATGGTACAAAAGCATCAGCGTAGAAAAGATAATGTCCATAATTATGCCCTCTCCCCGTTAGCGTTTTCATCCAAATTATAAAGCAGAAGAAGGAATCGTGGCATTATTTTTTTCGGTCTGGCCTCTTTCTAAGCAGGCAATTGTTTCAAGTCCCGCTGCGAACAAAAAAGCCTGCCGGCACGAGGCCGACAGGCTAAACTTTCTAGATTTTATACCCCATTTTGTCATTGCAGTAAAGCTTGTATTTGATGCTCGCAAATGCTGTGCTGTACTATTTCCCTTGCATCTTCCGGTTCCAGAACGGCTAATCCATCCCGCAGCACGATGTTAATCGCAAGCTCGCGCTTCGTGAGGAAAGAACTTAGCTCGGGCGCCAGCTTTTCCACAATCTGTGACAATGTGACTGTTTCCATATCCACCTGAGCATCACCCTTTCATCATAGGTTCAGGGCAAATCATATGGCAAGAAAACAAAATTAACGGGATAACCACATTATAACAGGATGAATTTCAAAAACATAGGGATATGTATATGATTCCATGTTTGTCTAGTATACCTGGGCTAATCTTTCGACCGCCTGAAGTCGCCTATAACTCCAACGGTCTCCACGATATTAACGAAGGCGCGGTTATCGATGGAGGCAATCGTTTTTCGCAGCTCGGCAAGTTCGTACCGCGTTCGGACGGTCATCAGCATATCTTGTTCGGCGGATGTATAGGCGCCTCTGGTCTTGATAATCGTTATGCCGCGAGGGTGGTTTAGCAGCTTCGTCAACATTTCCTCGGTTTTGGTCGTAATAATAAAGGCTGTTACTTTAATGTGCCGGACATGGATGATGTCGACCACTTTCCCCGCAATATAAATGGACAGCAGGGAATAAAGCGCGAGATTCCAATCCTGCGTGTAGAGGACGAGGGCCGCAATGACAAGACCGTTCAGGGTGAAAATAATGGAACCGACCGGCAAATCCCTTTTGCGTGTTATAATGGATGCGATGATGTCAAAACCGCCGGAAGATCCGCCGTATCGCAAAGTCATGCCTGTTCCGACGCCAAGGATAATACCGCCAAATACGGAAGCCAAGACTAAATCTTTGGCTATAGCCGTAACCGGAATGAGCTGGAGAAATAAAGTGGAGGCCAGGACGGTGTACATGCTCCATACAATAAACCGCCGTCCCACGATAAACCAGCCCCAGACGAGTACGGGAACATTAAGCACCAAATACAGCCAGCCTATATTTCCACCCGTAATGTAGCCGATCATCATTGCAACGCCGGACAAGCCGCCGCTCAGCAATTGATGGGGAATCAGGAACAAATTGAACGCGCCGGCAATTAGCAAAGCACCTATGGTCATAACTACTGCGGTGACCGCAGGTTTAAAAATCCATTTGTTCATTTTTGGTAATCTCCATAATTGAATTCGCTGAAAATCAGCGGTTGTTAATCTATGGTAGTATGGCTTTTTGCCCATTGCTGGTATTCGTAAGATGTTATGTGCTATAATGATTTGGATATTTTTTAGTAGGCTGCAGATAAAAGGAGTATGAGAAAAGTTTGAAAACATTTGCTGAATTTGGCCTGGAACCGAAAGTGTTGCAGGCAATTACGGAGCTTGGATTTGAGGAGTCCACCCCAATCCAAGACAAGTCGATCCCTATTGCTATGGCAGGGAGCGATATGATTGGTCAAGCACAGACGGGTACAGGCAAAACGGCTGCATTCGGAATCCCGCTTATTAACAAGATTTCGATTAACGAAGAACGTATCGTTGCATTGATTATGACGCCAACCCGTGAGCTTGCTATCCAAGTAGCAGACGAGATCGGGAAGCTGACTAAATACAAAGGTCTTCGTTCACTGCCGATCTATGGCGGACAAGAAATCGGTCGCCAGATCCGCGCGCTGAAGAAGAAGCCGCAAATTATTATCGGTACACCGGGCCGTTTGCTCGACCATATTAACCGCAAGACCATTAAGCTTGAAGATGTACAAACCGTTGTTCTTGACGAAGCGGACGAAATGCTGGACATGGGCTTCATGGAGGATATCCAATCCATCCTGAAGCAAGTGCCGGAAGAGCGCCAAACTTTGCTGTTCTCGGCAACAATGCCTCCGAACATTCAGAAGCTGGCACAGCAATTCCTGAAAAATCCGGAGCATGTGGCGGTTATTTCGAAGCAAGTTACGGCGCCAACGATTCAACAAAATTATTTCGAAGTGCATGAGCGTCAGAAATTCGAAGCGCTTTGCCGCCTGCTTGACATGGAATCGCCTGAATTGGCAATCATCTTTGGTCGTACGAAGCGTCGCGTTGACGAGCTGAGCGAAGGTCTGCAAAAACGCGGATATACGGCTGACGGCCTTCACGGAGACTTGTCGCAGAACCAGCGCGATAACGTTATGCGTAAATTCCGCGACGGCAGCATCGATGTTCTCGTGGCAACCGACGTTGCGGCGCGTGGTCTCGACGTATCGGGCGTAACGCACGTTATCAACTTCGACCTTCCGCAAGACCCTGAGAGCTACGTTCACCGTATCGGCCGTACAGGTCGTGCCGGTAAAGAAGGCTCCGCATACTCGTTCGTAACTCCTCGCGAAGTGGATCATCTTCACTTTATCGAGAAGGTTACGCGCCAACGCATCAGCAAGAAGCCTCTGCCTAGCCTGGCGGAAGCGATCGAAGGCAAGCAACGCCTTACGGCTGAGCGCGTGCTTGAAATTGTTCAGACTGAAGACTTCACCGAGTACAAGGGCATCGCAATCCAATTGCTCGAGCAATATGATTCCGTGCATTTGATGGCAGCGGCTCTGAAGCTGCTTACTGGCGAGAAGAAAGACGTGAGTGTTGAACTGACGCCTGAAGAACCGCTTCGCGCTAAAAAACGCAAGCCGGATATCCGCTCGAATGGACGCCGTTTCTCTGGCGGTTCGTTTGGCGGCGGCAACCGTGGCGGTGGCGGTCAAGGCAGCGGTGGCGGCGGATACCGCGGCCGTGATGACAGACGCGGCAATGGCGGCGGCGGATCCCGCGGCAGCTATGAAAACCGCAACCGCGACAACAGTAACAATAACAATGGCGGTGGACGCGGACGCAGCGGTGAAAGCCGCAGCAGCGAACCGCGCCGTCCGAAATATTCGTCTGAAGACTTCGTAAACAACTAAGGTATGTAGATCAGGGGAAGTCCGTGATGCCTAACGGGCATCCGGGCTTTCCCTTTTTTTCATAATTATCATTCTATTAGGGTAGGGGCGAATCAAATGGAACCAAAAGGCCTTGTTGGCGGTTTGTATCGGATTTCCGAATGGATAATGCGTCTGGCGGTCATTAACATCTTATGGCTGGTATGTTCGATTCCGTTTGTATTTATCGCTTGGAGCGGACTTCTTGCAGCCCCGGCGAATACATCTGATTCTGCGATTACAAGTCAGGTGTATGCTACATTAATTATGATGGCGGTTATTGCGCCGTTCACCTTGTTCCCGGCTACGGCAGCCATGTTTACGATTGCACGCAAGTGGGTAATGGGTGAAGTCGATGTACCAATGTTTAAAACGTTCTTCCGTGGCTACAAAGAGAACTACTTGCAAAGTATGATTGGCGGCATTTTCTATTCGCTTATACTTGGCATCATGATTATTGATTTTGTTGTTTACCAGGATAAATTCAATTTGTTCTCCTATTTGTACCTGGCGATCTGCCTGCTTCTCGTTGTTTCCTTATTTAACTTCTTCTCGATGCTTGTGCACTATCATATGAAAACGTTTCAATTGCTGAAAAACGCGATTCTGATCACGATCGGACGTCCGATCCGTTCGTTCTCGACGGCGATTATGGCCGCAGCGGTAATGTACTTCAGCACGCAATATACGTTCCTCATTCCTTTCTTCATGGGTAGTGTGATTGCTTATCTTTCATTCTGGAATTTCCACTTGATCTACCGCAAGCTTCAGGATCAAATGGAGAACGAAAAAAAGAAGGCAGCGGAAGAGCAGGAAAACGAGCTTGCGCAGCTTACGGATTCGGAGAGAGACCGGAACCAGTAATTGCAAGCAATGCGAAGTTTACTTTTGCCGGATTTAAGTCTATAATAGCAATACATCCTGCGATGTTCGTTTCGGCTTTTCGTTGTTTTGAACCAATGGCTGTTTCTAGGGAGACCAATATTGGAACGCGGCTGACAGGCCCTCTAAAGGGGATCTCAAAAACGTTTCTGCGGACACCCACCTGCGAGAGCGGGTTCAGAAGCATGTAAGTCGGACGGCATTCGCGGGTTTTTTCTTGCCATTATAGTGACCGGCAGTTCCTTGGTTATCCTCTTGGGATGATCAAGGAACTGCTTTTGTATGTTGAACATGTTTTATGGACTTTTTTCATGCATATAAACATGCTACAATTATATGGATGTACATAGATGCTAGAGGGGGAGATCATCGTTGTTGAAGCGCACTCTAATCGGACTGCTTCGCAGTCACGAAGCGACGGGCGATAAAGCTAAAGACCCACTGCTCAAATCACATATCTACAAGCTTTCGAAGGAAAAGGCGTGGGAGGAAGTTGTGTCCACCCTGAAGAAGATGCAGGGTTACAAGCTGCTCCACGAAGTGAAGTCAGTTGGGGAGATTGTCATGGAGAAACGTACGATGACGGGACGTACAATGGATATAACGGTTACCGTTATCAGCGTGAATCCCGTTACCTCGGCAGTTGATATTTATTCCGCTTCCAAAGGCTCGCTTGGCGATCTTGGCTCCAATTACCGGGTTATTCTTGATATTTACCGGACGCTGGACAAGAAGCTCGCTGCATTTAAGGCATAAGAAAGAACCACATAATAAATAAAAAAGCGAGGAAGGTAAGCCTTCACTCGCTTTATTTACGCGTAAATTATACGAGCGCTTTAACCGCGTTGATCGCTTGCTCGTAGTTAGGATGTTCTGTCATTTCGGACAGATATTCGACGTATTGTACTTTATCGTTTGCGTCGATAACGAAGATGGAGCGCATATCAAGTCCGAATTCTTTTATGTATACGCCGTAAGCTTGACCGAAGTCATGCGATTTGAAGTCCGACAGCATCACGACTTTGTCTACGCCTGCCGCGCCGCACCAGCGGGATTGCGCGAAAGGAGTATCAACGCTTACTGTCAGTACGATTACGTTGTCGCCGAGCGAAGCTGCTTCTTCGTTGAAACGGCGGGTTTGCGCATCGCACACGCCTGTATCGATCGAAGGTACAACGCTGATCAATTTTACTTTACCTGCGAAATCTTTTAAGGATACGGAGTCAACAAGCGATTTGTTGATTGTGAAATCCGGAGCTTGATCTCCAACTTTTACTTCCGGTCCGATTAATGTAATAGGATTGCCTTTAAATGCGGCAACGTTAGCACGTTCTTGTGACATAATGGATATGTCCTCCTTCTCACGTTTAGGGTTTGTAACAGGTTATATTATAAGCTTTATGAATCGGCGTTGTCCAATGGTTGGAAGGAGTGATACGTAATGATTTTTTTAAGATACGAAAGCTTTCGAGGTTATTTGCGCGCCTTTCCGGTAACTTCCGTGATCATAGCGCTTAATCTCATTTATTTTATTGTAATCGCCGTGACAGGGGATATTAATGACAATTATCATTTAGTGCAGTCAGGCGGGTTTGTCAGTTATATGCCGGACAATCCGTATGGTCTCAAGGAGCCATGGCGGATTATTACCTCGATGTTTATGCATTCAAGCTTTCAGCATATTTTCTTTAATATGTTTTCGATCCTTGTATTTGCTCCGCCGCTGGAGCGGTTATTGAAGCCAGTCAAATATGCCGTGTTTTATCTGCTCTGCGGAATTATCGCGAATTTGTTAACCGGCGTGGTACATGGTCTGTTTGGGGATGACCGGACTATTTATTTGTCCACCGGGGCTTCAGGAGCGATATACGGGGTTTTTGGAGCATTTCTCTATATTGCCATCTTCCGCAAGGCATGGCTGGACCAGGGCTCAAGAAAAACGGTTTACACGATTCTTGGCTTTGGTCTAGTCTTCTCGGTTATTGTGCCTAGCGTGAGCCTGCTTGGGCATGTTGGGGGCGGAGTTGCAGGATTTTTGCTTTACGGCTTATTGGACCGCGCAATGACGAAGAGACGGCGCGTGTATTAGAATCAGGATGTACGGGAGAGATTGGAGACATTATGGAACTACGACAGCTTTATTATTTCGTGAAGGTTGCCAAAAAAGAACATGTGACGCAAGCGGCTGAAGAGCTGCATGTTGCGCAATCTGCGGTCAGCCGTCAAATCCATCAGCTTGAAGAGGAGCTTGGCGTGAAGCTGTTTCTGCAGAAAGGGCGCAACCTACAGCTGACGCCTGTAGGGCAGCTGTTTCTTAAACGCGCGGAAGTGATCCTTGACGATCTGGAGAGAGCAGTGGTGGAAATTCACGAGTTCATGGACCCGGAGAAAGGGGAAATCCGTCTTGGTTTCCCACATAGTCTTGGTGTTTCGGTTGTTCCGCAGGTTGTAGCGGCATTTCGCAAGCTTCATCCTAATGTCAAATTTCGATTCCGTCAGGGCATGTACCCTTCCTTGATTCGCGATATGGTAAAAGGCGAGATTGATCTTGCTTTTATCTCGCCTTTTCCGGATGAGCATGAGCAGGTTTGCGGCGAAGTTCTGCTTACTGAAGAGTTATTTGCCATCCTGCCTCCTAGCCATCCGCTTGCCGGGGAGCAGGAGATCGACCTTATCCAGCTGAAGGAAGATACGTTTGTTATGTTCAGTGAAGGGTACTCGCTGAGGCCGATTGTATGGGAAGCCTGTCAGGAGGCCGGCTTCACCCCGAAAATCGGCTTTGAGGGGGAAGAGACCGAGACCATCCGGGGGTTGGTTGCAGCCGGTATGGGGGTAAGTCTGCTGCCGGAGATGGCCTTGTATCATGCGGGAGTGCTGCAATCGGCCAAGGTTCGAGTGAGAACTCCTAATGTAACGAGGAATATCGGCATTATTCACCGCTCGAACGAGAAGATGCCGCTAGTGGCGAAAGTATTTCATGGTTTCCTGTTGAGATACTTTAATGAGCTTGAAGGCAAGCAGGGAAACAAAGAGAAGTAAGCGGCAGAAAAAGGGCTGTCCCATCGTCATAGTGACGATGGGACAGCCCTTTTATTGTCATTATGTTGGTTAGTCGTCTTGGTTAATCATCATTGTTCGATGATGTGAAGATCATAATGTACTTAACCAGCTCCAGCAAGGAGATCAGCGCTGCTGCCACGTAAGTGAGTGCAGCTGCATTAAGTACTTTGGCTACGCCGCGTTCTTCTTCATTTGTAATGAAGCCTTCCGCAACCATCAAATCGCGCGCCCGGTTACTTGCGTTGAACTCGACCGGCAACGTGATAACCTGAAAGGCAACGGCTACGGAGAAGAAGATGATGCCTAGTCCTACAAGGTTCATTGCGTGGAACAGGAAACCTGCGATAAGCAGGAACGGTGCAATACCGGATGCAATATTAACGACCGGGAAAATCCGGTGGCGAAGCACCAGCATTGGGTAATGTACTTTGTGTTGGATTGCATGGCCAACCTCGTGGCAGGCAACCGCAACAGCGGAAATCGAGCTTTCATAATAGACCGGCTCGGATAATCTGACTACGCGGTGAATCGGATCGTAGTGGTCCGACAAGGTGCCGCGTACGGGTTCAATAGGTACGTCATGCAAGCCGTTAGCATCCAGCATTCGTCTTGCAGCCTGGTAACCGGTCAATCCGTACGTTGTTTGTACGCCGGCCCAGCGGTTGAACGTTCCTTTTACCCGAAACTGTGCCCAAATGGATAAACCGAAGGCAATCAGGATAAGGAAGTCCATAGGGTGAAAAAACATGTGATCATACCTCCATCAGAGTGGTCAAGGATTACATCGATGGGACATATCCTTACATAAATGGCCCTTTGTTAATAAGAAGCATTAACGCCTCGATGCAAGCCGCGGTTTGCGGCATTAAGCGGGTGTACAGCCGGTTTGCTTGTCTCGGCTTAAGCTGCTTGATCACCGGCTCCAGCTCTTTTACTTCGCGCTCCAGCTGGGATAAGTGATACTGAAGATCTGTCAGCTTCTGAGACACTTGCTCCTCGGGCGTAACCTTGCTCCAGCCGTCCAAAGCTTCCTTGATTTCGTCTAGCGTATATTTTTCGTTCTTCATTTGTTCGATACGTTTAAGACGGACTAAAGTTTCATCATGATACAAGCGATAATTTTTGGCGGAACGTTCCGATGGTTCTAATAGGCCCATTGAGGTGTAATAATCAATTGTCCGAGGGCTGACACCCGCTAATTTCGAGAGTTCGCCTATACGATAAAGCTTCGTATCCCCAATCTCTCCACCTTCTTTCTATAATACTGTCCTCTAATCATAATCGGAAACTAACCGTACAGTCAAACGTGTTACATGAATGTACAAATTTCGCCACTTTAATGAAGATTCGTAGATTCTGATTCCAAAGTCGTAGATTCAAAATGCGAAGAATGTATAGGCTCTAGAACCAATTCCCTAGCTGATTTGTGAAAAAACTTAACATTCCGTTCGTTTTGAGACACGAACGTTAGATTTTTTTTCTAATTTAGAAGAATATATATTGTCAAATTAGGTGTTCCTGACTATAATGACATTAAGTCTTTCCTAACATGTTAGTAAACATCACATTAAGGGAGTGGTCGTATTGATTAAGAAAATGGTGTTAACTTTAGCTGCATTATGTTTGGTGTTCCCGGCAATGGCGTTTGCCGATGACCCAACGGCAGGAACGCTTAACATGGGAATTAACTCCCTGTGGGTAATGGTTGCTTTCGTGCTCGTATTGCTCATGCAAGGCGGTTTTATCCTCTTGGAAACAGGCTCCACACGAATGAAAAACGCAGGCCACGTAGCCGGTAAAACGATTTTCACGGCAGGTCTTGCGGCATTGATTTACTGGGCAGTTGGTTATGGCTTCGCATTTGGAGCTAGTGAAAGCTCGGTTAGCGGATTTATCGGATTCGGCGATTTTCTGTTTGATCCTTCTATTATTAGTGTAGAAAATGGTCTTCCTACTACATTGTTCTTCCTGTTCCAACTGGCTTTCGCGATTGTATCGCTGTCCATCGCTTGGGGCGGCTTCGCAGAACGCGCTAAATTGTCTTCGTACTTTATCTTTACCATTGTCTTTACCGGTGTTATCTATCCTATCGTGGCTCACTGGATCTGGGGCGGCGGCTGGCTTGCAAAAGACGGCGCGCAAGACTTCGCGGGTTCGACTGTTGTTCACTTGTCCGGCGCTCTTGCGGCACTCGCGGCAACTATCCTGCTGAAACCGCGTATCGGCAAATACAACAAAGACGGCTCTGCTAACGAAATTTTCGGTCACAACCAAGTATTTACGGCATTGTCTGTATTGCTGCTGTGGGTTGGCTGGTTCGGCTTCAACGCTGGTTCTACTCTTGCAATCGGTGACGGCTTCTTTGGTTATGTAGGCTTTACTACCATGCTTGGTGCAGGCGCCGGCGCAGTTGCGGCCATGCTGATTTCGTGGGCTGTTAACGGCAAAGGCGACATTACAACGATGCTGAACGGTACTCTTGCTGGTCTTGTTGCGATTACAGCTTCTTGCGCATTCGTAGAGCCTTGGGCTGCTGTTGTTATCGGTCTGGTTGCAGGCGTACTCGTATTCTACAGTGCGAAATTCTTCGAGAAAATCAAGGTGGACGACCCGATCTATGCCATGTCCGTGCACGGCGCTGCAGGTATCTGGGGTACATTGGCTAACGGTATCTTCGCAACAGACGAATTGGCGAAAAAAGTTGGCGTTGGCCAAGGCGGCCTGATCGACACAGGCAGCTGGCACCAATTGGGCGTTCAAGCGCTGTCGGTTCTGGTATGCGGCGCGTTTGTCTTGGGTGCATCATTCCTGGTTCTTTTCCTCATTAAAGTAACAATCGGCTTCCGCGTTACGGAAGAGCAAGAAATTATCGGTCTTGACCTGAGTGAGCATGGCGCTTATGGTTATCCTGAGCAATTTAAAAAAGGTCAAGGCATCCAAGGTTAAGGCAAGGTTTGTTGGACTGACCTGAGGGGAGAGGCGGCGGATGGGCGATCCGGTACGTGTGCAGCTTCTGAAGCAAATCGGCAAGGCCGATAACGTGAATGTACTGCGCAGTTTGCGGGATCAAGTACACGAGCATATGAAAGGTATCCTCCAGATGAGTCCGGTCGAACAATTCAACGAACAATTAAATGAGCTGCATGATACACTCATAAGCCGCTCAATCATACTAGCGGAAGCGGAAATGGCACGGCTCGGGAGCGGTTCTCCCCCCGTGCCTTACGCATATCTATTGTTCGGCAGCGGAGGACGTCAGGAACAGACGCTGTCGAGTGATCAGGACAGCGGTATTGTGTTTGAGGATCCTGCGGGCGATTCGGAGGACACCAGGGCTTATTTTCAGCAATTAACCTCAATCATCGTCTCGATATTGCATCAGTCCGGTTATCCGTTATGCGAAGGCAATGTGTTAAGCAACAATCCGGAGTGGTGCATGTCGTTAACCGAATGGAAGGTCAAGCTGAATGGCTGGTTTGAGGAACCGGCCTGGGAAGCCGTTCGGTACTTGTTAATATTGGCAGACGGACGATCGGTCTATGGCGATCATCGTCTTGCCTTTGAACTGAGAGATCATTATTTCAATAATGTAACAGAGCATCCGAATATTACGAGGCGAATGCTTGATAATACGATGCGCCATAAAGTGCTGCTCGGATTATTCGGTCATTTGCTCAAGGAACAATACGGAACGGATGCAGGCAGTCTGGACATCAAGTACGGGGCCTATATTCCCCTTGTAAACGCGATTCGGCTAATGGCTGTTCAAGCGGGTATCCGAGACACGTCAACGCTGTCGCGAATCCGAACGCTTACCCTTCACGATCAATTGCCATCGGAGGAGGCTGCGGCATACGAACAGGCATTCCTTCTCTTTCTCCGGCTTCGGTTAATGACGACGGAACAGAATGAGGATGGACTATACGCTAATAATGGAAAGCTCTCCAGCCGCAGCTTGTCGAGAGAAATGACCGAAGAGCTGAAGACCGCGCTGAGAGCCGGTAAGAAGCTCCAACGCAAGGTGTTTAAACGGACAACGGGAAGGCTCATGTAAGGCGGTGATGAAAGGAATGAAGGAACCAAAAGGCGTCGGGCGGATGTGGAACCTATACAAAATGGGAGGCTTTACGCCTGCCCTTGCCTCGATGCTGGGCTCTCAAAATGCTCAGCAGATGGCGTTTATCCGTTCCATCAACAAGGAGCAGCGCAAACAGTCCATGCTGGATACGCCTTTGAAGGAGCTCGACATTGTTGTTTTTGATTTGGAGACAACCGGCTTTTATCCTTCTAATGGCGATGAGATTATATCATTTGGCGCAGTCCATATGAAGGGTCTTGAGCTTGACGAATCCAGGCAGTTCTACAGTCTGGTTAATCCGAAACGCCGAATTCCAAGGCAGATCATAGAGTTGACCGGAATAACAAACGAAATGGTTCAAGATGCGCCTGATCTGATGCAGGTTCTTCATGACTTTATGGAGTTTATCGGGAGAAGGCTGCTGATTGCGCATGCCGCTGGACATGACAAGCAGTTTTTGAACGCAGCGTTATGGCGGACATCGAAGGTCAGCTTGAATCACCGGGTATTGGATACCATGCTGGTAGCCAAATGGCTGGAGCCGAAGCGGGCATCCTATGCGCTTGACGATCTTCTGGAGGACTGTGGCATTCCGATTACCGAGCGTCACCATGCCCTGCAGGATTCCTTGATGACGGCAAAGCTGTGGCAGCAGTTTCTTGTTCGGATTTTGGATCGGAACATTACGACTTTAGGGGATTTGTACGCTTATTTAAGTAAGCATTAGAGCAAGCGGGCGGAAGGATTGTTCATCCAAACGGAAAGGCTGGACAATCTCAGCGGGGCTGCCCGGCATAGAGACAATCCAATAAGAGATTAGATCATCGGAGACCGGCAAGCCAAGCCAATCGCGTTTGGAAGGGACAGCCGATGAAGTTGGATGGGAGTGGAAAAAACCGACAAGCGACTGTCGGTTTTTTTGTATGTCGTAATACGCGGATACCCATTCATCAGGGTGGAAACGGAATGAATGAACAGGATCCTCGTGTACATTTGTTATAGCATAAGCCTGAGTAACCACCGCGGGACAGTCTGGCGTACCAGTCGTTCCTGCAAGAATCCCGCAAGCTTCTCTGGGCATCTCTTCCCGGCAGATGCTTAGCAGCTGTCCGTATGCTTGATGAGTAATCGAAATGGATATCATGTTGGCCTATGTTCCTTTCCTGAAGGGTACAGCTCATTATACAAGGCTCAGGAATGGTTTAGCTAGCCGGATTTGCCGTTTTCTCCGGATGCAGAAGCCGGATTGCGAATAGTAAGGCAACAATAGCCAATACCGCCAAAAGGATAAAAAGAGCGGTAACCGACCGGTCGGCAAGCCAACTGAACAGCGGGGGACCCGCGGCAACACCCAAAAACCTTAAGCTATTATAAAAGGAAGTTACAATCCCTCGGTGAGAACTGTCGACAGAGCCTGTAATCCATGTGTTTAGACAAGGAAGAAGCAATCCCGTGCCTACGCTGCTTATTGTAATAAATCCAATAAATACGTAAATGAGCCAGTAGCTGAACAAACAGCCGACCAGGGCCGCACTCATAAGGGATAGTCCGATGAGAATGCATCGGCGCATTTTTTTGCCGTCCTTCTTGATGGAATGACCAGTCAAATAGGCCGTAATGACAAGACCAAGCAGCGGTATAGCTAAAATGCAGCCTTTCAGAACGCCGTCGATGGAGTAGGGAGGCTTCTCCAGCAGATCGGACAAATAAAACAAGACCCCAAATAACAGGAATAGACCTAATGCTCCTGTGCAGTAAGCAGTGATCAGCCAGCGGCCTTTTTCGCGGAATATTTTTTTCATGTCGGCTAAATATTGCTTGAGCTTCAAGGGCTCGGATTTGGAATCCGGTTCTTTGATAAAAAACCAAACGGCAAGCAGCGATGCCGCGCAAAATACGGGAAAAGCAAAAAACGGCGCGTACCAGATAATTAGTGCCAGCAGTGAGCCAAGAATGGGACTAACCACTTTGCCAGCGCCGTTGGAGGCTTCAACTATGCCTAACGCTTCGCTTTCCTGACCATCCTTGTACATATCGCCAACCAGCGCCATTGCAATCGGCGCGGTTCCAGCCGCTGCAAGGCCCTGTAAAGCCCGCGAGCTGATCAAGAGCCAATAAGAGCCCCAAATCGCGGCAAAGCCCGCTAGTATACCTGCAGCCCCATATACCGCTAATGCAGGAATGATGATTGCTTTACGACGGTAACGGTCTGACAAATAGCCAATCGCTGGTATGAAAACGGCGGCGCTTACCGAGAATAAAGTGATAACAAGGCTGGACTGAAGCTCGGAAAGCTTCATTTGTTTGGCAAGGTCAGGCAAAATCGGGACAAGCATGGAGTTGCCGAGCACCAGAACGAGTGGGACGGAAGCAAAAGCGAGATACTGCAGCCATTTGTGTTCGGCCATGAAAAAGAGTCCTCCGATCTAGGTGACATTGACGATTTTATGGCTAATGTGCCCCCCGGCTTGAGCTTCCATTCCTCGCCGTGTTACGATAGGCATAATATAGAAATGACGAAGAAAGAAGGGACACCATGAAGCGCGCTACGATGCTGTTTATCGCCGCATTTGTATTAGCTGGTTTAGCGGTGTATCAATATGTATCCAAGGATGAATCAAGCGTTACGGCAGCGGCATCCGATTTCAAACCAAAAGCCGGGTCCGAGGCGGTAACCTTTGAACTGCCGGGGCTAGATGAGAAGAATTACGCGATCGGCGGCAAGCAGGACAAGCTGACCTTTGTGAATTTTTGGGCCTCCTGGTGTGGTCCATGCGAGCTGGAAGCCCCGGATCTGCAGAAGCTGTATGAGAAATACGGGGATAAAATCGCTTTTTATGGCGTAAATGCCACAAAGTTTGATAAGGAAAGAGCGGCAAGGCAGTTTGTGGACGATCACGAGTTTACGTTTCCGGTTCTGATGGACCGGAAAGGGGATGTCACCAATACGTACAAGGTAGATACGTTCCCCACAACGTTCCTGATCGATTCCTCGGGCGTCATCCGCGAGAGGATTAACGGCGTCATCACGATTGACGAATGGGAAAGGCTGATTGAGCAGTACAGCTGAAATTAAATTTAAAAACGCCCGGCAGACCAGCTGCCGGGCGTTTCCTATTTTTTAGTGGTTTATTACACCAATGCGTTCGCTATTCTCAAAGCTTGCCGTTGTTGACTTCTCCATGTTAAGCAGAGCATAACGGATACTGTCGACAAGCGCTTCCCAGCTTGCTTCGATAACGTTGCTGGATACGCCTACGGTGCTCCATGTGCTGTCCACATTCGAGGATTCGATGAGAACGCGAACCTTAGCGGCTGTTGCATCCTTTTCGTCAAATACACGAACTTTATAGTCGGAGAGATGAATTTCTTCGATCTTCGGATAGAACTGCACCAAAGCTTTGCGCAGGGCATTGTCTAGCGCGTTAACCGGACCGTTGCCTTCCGCTGCCGTGTAAACCTGTTGACCGTCTACGTTCAGCTTGACGATGGCTTCCGAGTTCATTTGACCTTTCGCGCCGCTCTCAACCAGAATCTTGAACGACTCAACCTTGAAGACTTCAACCGTTTCGCCAAAGGCTTGGCGGAGAAGAAGCTCAAGGGAAGCGTCTGCGGCTTCGTATTGATAGCCTTGGTGTTCAAGCTCCTTGATATGATCCATGATCGCTTTGGTCTGCTCGTTGTTGGCATTCACATCCAGTCCAAGCGACTGCGCCTTCGAAATGATATTCGATTGGCCGGCAAGCTCGGATACCAGAATGCGCTGCTTGTTGCCTACAAGCTCAGGCTGGATATGCTCGTACGTTTTGGAGTCCTTCATGATAGCCGACACGTGAATGCCGCCTTTGTGGGCAAATGCGGCATTGCCGACATAAGCTTGTCCGACCGGCATATTTACGTTCGCAATCTCGCTCACGTAACGGGCAGTGCCTGTTAGTGTCCGAAGCTTCTCTTCAGGGAGAACGTCGTAACCCATCTTGAGCTGAAGATTCGGAATGATCGAGCAAAGATTTGCGTTGCCGCAGCGTTCGCCGTAACCGTTAATTGTACCTTGCACCTGACGCGCACCGGCCTGAATGGCTGCCAGGGAGTTAGCCACGGCCAGCTCGCAGTCATTGTGGGTATGTATGCCGATTGGCGCCGTCAGTTCCTGACGGATGCGGCTGACGATTTCGTGAATTTCACCCGGCAAAGTGCCGCCGTTCGTATCGCAGAGCACCAGCCAGTCCGCACCGGCTTCCTGGGCTTTGCGCAATACCGCTACAGCGTACTCCGGATTGTTTTTGTAGCCGTCGAAGAAATGCTCGGAATCAAACAATGCCTCCATGCCTCTTTGCTTCAAGAAAGCGATGGAATCGTAAACCATGGATAAATTCTCTTCCAGCGTAGTCTGCAAAGCCGTATGCACGTGGAAATCCCACGATTTGCCTACGAGCGTAGCCGCCGGTACACCGGACTCCGCAATGCGCACGAGGGAAGCATCTTGATCAGCCTGGCTGAATTTACGGCGAGTGCTTCCGAATGCCGTAATTTTCGATTGCAGCCTCAAACTCTTAACCCGTTGGAAAAACTCGATATCCTTGCCGTTGCTTCCAGGATTCCCGCCTTCAATATAATGCACGCCGAGAGCGTCAAGTTTTTGAGCAATTTTGAGCTTATCATCCGCTGACAGGCTGATCCCTTCGCCTTGCGTACCGTCGCGCAGCGTAGTATCAAATATTGTTATCGATGTTGTCATAGCCGGGACGCCTCCTTCTTCACTGAACTGATCGCCTACACAAAATATAATTAACTATTATAACACTTGTTGATTAGAATGTAGAGAGGAGCACGGAATTTTTTTAACGCTTCCATATGATTTGACGCACCTTCCTGCTGGGCGGTATGCTGGGAGGAGTAGGAAGGTGAATACAGGCTATGGCTGACGTACACAAGGACTATCCGGCCAAAGGGCGCGTCATTCTTCATTTGGATATGAATGCATTCTACTGCTCCGTTCACGAAGCGGAGGAACCAGAGAAATATAAAGGAAAGCCGACGGCCGTTGCCGGAAGCGTAGAGCTCCGCAAAGGGATAATCGTCACCTGCTCTTATGCCGCTCGAAGCAAAGGAATAAAGACGGGCATGACCGTTAGGCAGGCGATGCGGATGTGTCCCAATCTAATCATTATTCAGCCCGATTTTGAACTGTACCGCAAATATTCGCGCGGGTTTATGAAGATCGCAAGAGAGTATACGCCGCTAGTGGAGCCGATCTCGATCGACGAATGTTATATGGATATCACAGGTTCCAAAATTTTCGGTTCGCCTCTTGAAATCGCTGAAGCGCTGCAAAAGCGGATCGCGGAAGAGTGGACGCTGCCTTGTTCCATAGGCGTCGCGCCTAATAAACTGCTGGCCAAGATGGCTTCCGATATGAAGAAGCCTAACGGATTGACCGTATTGCGGCTGCGGGATGTTCCGACTATATTGTGGGATAAACCATGCGATGTGCTGCACGGTCTCGGGAAGAAAACGGCGGATAAGCTGGAACGGCTGCGTATCCGAACAATCGGTCAGCTCGCGGCTGCAGACGAGGAACTGCTTATTCGCCAGTTCGGAATATACGGCTCGTGGATGAAGTCTGCCGCTCACGGCATTGATCATTCCGAGGTGCGCGCGGACCGCGAACAAAGCAAATCGATCGGGCACACCACCACGCTGCCTTATGATGTGACGGACAGGGAAGATGCCCACCGGATACTGCTGAATCTGGCCGACCAGACGGCCCGCAGGCTGCGGCGGCAGAAGCTGATGGCATCAACGGTCCAGATTACGATCCGGAAGCCGGATATGGCTACCATAACGCGTTCCAGCACGCTTCGCGCCCCGACGCATTCCACGGATATGATCTATCATGAAGCCTGCAGGCTGTTTGATGAGCATTGGAAAGGAAGCGAGCCAGCCCGCCTCCTGGGGGTTACTCTGCAAAATCTGACGGCGGAGGAAGAGACTGCCGTTCAGCTTGATTTGTTCGATTATAAAGAGCAGCCGCGCAAGGAAGCTTTGACTAAAACCATGGATGTGCTGAGGGACAAATTTGGCGAGAATGCCGTGCTTACGGCGGGTATGCTGGGGGATGATCCGTCCGTGCTAATCCGCAATAAGCGATTGCGCGGAACTTCTCTCCAAAAGGATGAATTGTAACAATTGCATAGGCATAGCTTGTTGCCAAGGTGGACGGTTTGTTATATATTGATGAGTGAAGGTTCACAATAATTATAGCGAGCGGTAGATACATCACGACGTTTGCAGAAGCATTTTTATGTCTATTTTTTTGTGGGAGGGAATACCAATGGCTAAATTTACATGGGTAGAGAAAGACACCTGTATCGCATGTGGAGCTTGCGGCGCTACGGCACCAGATATTTATGATTACGACGACGAGGGTATTGCTGAAGTCATCTTCGGAAACGACGGCAACCATGGTAATACAGAAATTCCTGAAGATCTGTACGACGATCTGCAAGATGCTTGCGACGGCTGCCCTACAGATTCGATCAAGATTGCCGACGATCCGTTTAATATGTAAGCTGTCATAATAAAACTCCATGCTACTTCAGCTTCCGCTGAGAGCATGGAGTTTTTTTGCGCGAATACGTATTGCTATTGATTGAGGATGAGGAGGACGGCAACGGCGGCGATAATAACAACCACGATCGAACCGATCCAGGCAAGCGCCTTGATGTTTACCTCTTCTTTTGGCTTCTGTTTCATAGCGGGAGCTTTCCGTTTGGCTGTGCTCATCGTCAATCAACCTTTCCGTGGAAAAATGAATACTATATACCCACATTGTAAACGGTTTCTTGTTCTGCTGCAATATCCGGAAGGACTTGCCGGCGAGCGCCGCCCTTTTCTTTTTCTTATAAAAAAGATAAACTGTCAGGTAGGACAGAAACTTGAAACGGAGTGTGTAATCTTGCTTTATTCTTCTATTCTTAAACCGGTATTTTTCCAAATGGATCCCGAAAAGGCTCATCATCTCGTCATTGACGGCCTGCATACAGCCGGACGCGTTCCGGGCATGAATAACATGCTGCATGCCATGTACGGAGTGGCCGATTCGCCTGAGCTTGCGGTAGATCTATTCGGCATTCATTTCCCTCATCCGGTTGGACTTGCTGCAGGGCTGGACAAGAACGGCGTAGCCGCAGACGGCTTCTCCAGCATTGGCTTCGGATTTGCGGAAGTAGGAACGGTAACGCCAAAAGGACAGCCGGGAAACGAACTGCCGAGGCTCTTCCGTCTACCTTCCGACGAAGCTCTTATTAACCGGATGGGCTTTAATAACGAAGGCGCGGAGGCGATGGCCCGTGAGTTGTCGCAGCGCAAGATTAACCGGATCCCGATTGCCGTTAACGTCGGTAAAAATAAAGCAACACCTAATGAACGGGCTCACGAAGATTACCGTTCCTGCATACAAGTGTTATATCCGTATGGCGATTTCTTTGTCGTCAACATCAGTTCCCCGAACACGCCGGATCTGCGCGCGCTGCAGCATGGCGATGAGCTGCGCACGCTTCTTGGCGAAGTGTTGGAGGAGATCGGGCTTCAGGCGTCGAAATTAGGTAGTAAAGCAAAGCCGGTTCTGGTGAAGATTGCTCCTGATATGACGGACGAGCAGCTTGAGCTTACCGTCTCGACGATTAAAGACAGCGGTGTAGCGGGCATAATTGCATCAAATACGACGATTACAAGGGAAGGGCTAAAGCATCCTAATGCCAAGGAAACGGGTGGACTTAGCGGAGCGCCGCTGCGCGAGCGCTCGACCGAGGTTATTAGGTCAGTATACCGGCTGACGGAAGGCAAGCTTCCGATAATCGGATCGGGCGGAATTTTTACGGCGGATGACGCATACGATAAAATCCGCGCCGGAGCCTCGCTCGTCGAAATCTACACCGCTTTGATCTATAAAGGTCCAGGAGTACTCCGCGAACTGACGAACGGCTTAAAAGAACGATTGCGTAAAGACGGCTACCGTAACGTATCGGAGGCAGTGGGCGCAGATCATCGATAGGAACAGGAGGCGGCCGGATGGATGGAAGAGATTGGAATCTTTTTTTACAGCCTTATGAGCAAGCAGTTGAAGAATTGAAAGTGAAGTTAAAGACGATGCGGGTCGAGCTTAAGATGCGTGAGGCGTATGCTCCGATCGAGTTCGTTACCGGTCGTGTTAAAAAAGTATCAAGCATACTGGAGAAAGCAAGACGGCTCAGCGTGCCCGCCGATCAGCTGGAAAAAGGCATCGAGGATATCGCGGGTATCCGGATCATGTGCCAGTTCGTAGACGATATTCACCGTGTTGCCGGATTTATCCGCACCCGGAAGGATTTGAAGCTTGTCTACGAGAAGGACTACATTACGAATTACAAAGACAGCGGCTACCGCAGCTACCATATGATTGTGGAATATCCGGTACAAACAGCGCTTGGCCAAAAATTCGTGCTCGCCGAGATTCAGATTCGCACGCTTGCGATGAATTTCTGGGCTACGATTGAGCATTCGCTGAATTATAAATATAAGGAAAGCTTGCCGGATGAGGTTCGCGAGCGGTTGAAGAAAGCAGCCGAAGCGGCTTTTCTGCTGGATACGGAGATGTCGAGCATCCGCCATGAAATTCTGGATGCGCAGCGCGATTTCGAGGAGCGCTCCAACGTTGTCTCCACCGTGCTTAGCTCCATTCAGGATTTGTATTTCTATCACCGTGTAAGAGAAGCGGCGCAGTTCCAGATGAAATTCAACGAGCTGTTTGAGCAGGAGGATTTGTATGGTCTCAAGCAGCTGTCGGTTGATATTGAAGCGGCGATCCTTCGTGCGAAGAAAGGCAACCATACTAGCTAAGGATCACAATCGTTAATCCCGCGAACTGCTTATATAGGCAGGACGCGGGATTTTTTCTGCGCTGCGATTTGACAAAACCTTGCATACATCCTATCTTAACGTTGTAAGGTTAACGATAAACAAAAGAGTTAACGGCCGGAGGGCATAACATGCAGCAAAATCATGTAACCATGAGGGATATCGCTAACAGGTTGGGCGTCAGCAGCGTAACCGTCTCAAAAGCGTTAAGCGACAAAGAAGGGGTTAGCGACGAGCTCAAGCAGAAGATCAAGGAGATTGCCCAGGAAATGGGCTACCGGCTCAATACGGCGGCAAAGGCGATGAAGGAAGGCTTGTCGTACAATATTGGCGTGGTAATCGCGGAGCGGTATGCCAGCGTAACGCAGTCTTTTTACCTTCAATTTTATCAGTTTCTGTCTGGTGCACTGGAAGAAGAGCATTATTCCGGCATCCTTCATATGTTGAGCGAGGAAGATGAGGAGCAGTTAGTTCTGCCAAGGATTTATCACGACCGGAAGGCAGACGGTTTTATTATATTAGGCCAGATCAATAATGCTTACATTTCGGCGTTTAACGAAACCGGGATCCCTCTCGTGTTTCTGGATTTTTATACGGACCGGACGGAACTGGATTACGTCATTACGGATAATTTCTACGGCATGTACGAGATGACCAATTATTTGATCGCAAGCGGCCACCGTGATTTTGCGTTTGTCGGCAATGTGCATGCCACCAGTAGTATACAAGACCGTTTTCTAGGCTATTACAAATCTCTGCTTGAGCACCGTATACCGCTGCGGCAGGAATATATCCTTAATGACCGGGATGAGAGGGGCAATTTATTGGAAGTCGAAATTCCGGAGACGATACCAACCGCTTTTGTCTGCAATTGCGACCAGGTAGCTTATATGCTGATCACTACGCTGCGCAAACGGGGGATTCGGGTGCCGGAAGACTGCTCGGTCGTTGGCTTTGACAACGATATATATGCTTCGCTTGCGGAACCGGCGCTGACGACGGTGGAAGTGGACCGGAAAGAAATGGCTAAAGCAGCGGTGTACAAGCTGTTAAGTAAAATCAAGACTAATTCATCCGGCAACGGCAGAATGCTTATTAGAGGGAAGATGATATACCGGGAGTCAGTAAGACCAATTTAATTCCATATATCTAATAAACTCGAAACATGAAGTGGGGAAACTCGCTTCATGTTTTTTTATTGACGGAGATGAAGTTCCCTTATACAATATTTTCTGTAACCTAATCGATAACTTAATTTTAGTTAATGGGATTTATCTTTAGGAAAAGGGAGAGTTGACTATATTGGAACAGCTTGATTTAAGACGCTGGCAGATGGAAATGGAGAGCGAGTTGAAGGATAACATTCTTTCCTTTTGGATGAAGCATTCGCTAGATGAGCGGGATGGCGGCTTTGTTGGCCAGATGACTAACGATCTTCAAGTCAATGAGACGGCAGACAAGTCGCTTGTCCTGAATGCCAGGCTTTTATGGACCTATGCCTCTGCTTACCGGAAGTACAGGGAACCCGGCTACTTGAGGATGGCCGAACGAGCCTATCATTATCTAATTTCGAACTTCCAAGACAGGGTTAACGGAGGATACTATTGGCTGCTGAATGATAAGGGAGAGCAGATCCAAACGAAAAAACAGATCTATGGGCAAGCTTTCGTTATTTATGCGCTATCGGAATTCGTGCGTGCATGTCCCGATGAGAAGGTGCTGCAAGAAGCGGTTCGGCTATTCGGGCTGATCGAACGATATAGCTATGATTCCAAGCACAAAGGATACATTGAAGCGCTTGGCAGCAATTGGGAGGCTACCGAGGATCTGAGCCTCAGCAATACGGATTTGAATGAAAAAAAGTCCATGAATACGCATCTGCATGTGCTTGAAGCTTATACGAATTTGTACCGGGTATGGCCGTCTGAGCAGCTTAAGGAAAAGCAGAAGGAGCTTATTGGCACGATGCTGGATCATATCGTGGATTTGCAGTCCGGTCATTTCAAGCTGTTCTTTGATGAACGGTGGAATTCCAAGTCGGATGAAATCTCTTACGGACATGACATTGAGGGCAGCTGGCTGCTTATGGAGGCGGCAGAGGTGCTGGCCGATGAGGAAGTGATCAGCCGTACAGAGACGATAGCGATTGCTATGGCACAAGCCGTCTATGAAGAAGGAGTGGATGAGGACGGCGCGGTAGTTAACGAGGCGGATCCGCAGGGCTGGACGGACACCGATAAAATCTGGTGGCCGCAGGCGGAGGCGGTCGTAGGATTTCTGAATGCCTATCAGCATACGGGCAAGAAGCATTTTCTGCAGGCTGCTTACCGCACATGGAATTTTATAGATCGATACATTGTAGACAAAACAAACGGAGAATGGTTCTGGAAAGTAAACAGGGCGGGAGAGCCTGGCATTGCGGAGATGAAGATCGATCCGTGGAAATGCCCGTATCATAATGGCCGGATGGGCCTGGAAGTGCTGGAGAGACTGGAGAAGCTGACCGTACGATCAAATTAGGGGAAAGGGGCTTATACAAGATGAATAAAACAATTTTTTTAGAAAAATTAAAACGGCTGCATGCGGAGCACCGGGAGCTTCTAAATCGGCCAAACACACCTGCTGATGGCGGCAACGGAATTTACGACCGATATACATACCCGGTTGTTACGGCAGCTCATGCGCCGGTTTATTGGAGGTATGATCTTAATCCGGAGTCAAATCCCCATCTCATGGAGAGGATTGGCGTGAATGCAGCATTGAATCCCGGGGCAATTGAACTAAACGGAATGTTTTATTTGGTTGTCCGGGTTGAAGGGCATGACCGCAAATCATTCTTTGCGGTTGCGGAGAGCGCTAACGGAATTGACGGATTCCGGTTCTGGGATTATCCGATTGTGATGCCGGAGACGGATATTCCGGATGTGAACGTATACGACATGCGGCTGACTAAGCATGAGGACGGATGGATCTACGGCGTATTCTGCACGGAACGGAAGGATCCCGAAGCGAAGCAAGGAGACACTTCCAGTGCCGTCGCAAGCGCGGGCATTGCAAGAACGAGGGATCTGAAGGTATGGGAACGGCTGGATGATCTTCGGACCCCTTCTCCCCAACAGCGCAACGTTGTGCTTCATCCCGAATTCGTGAGTGGCAAGTATGCTTTCTACACAAGGCCGCAAGATGGGTTTATTGACGCCGGATCCGGCGGAGGTATCGGTTGGGGCTTGTCAACTAGCATCGAGCATGCGACTATTGAGTTGGAAACGATAGTGGATGAGAAAAAATACCATACCATCAAGGAAGTGAAGAACGGACAAGGTGCGGCCCCGATCAAGACAGATATAGGGTGGCTGCATATTGCCCATGGGGTTCGGAATACGGCAGCAGGACTGCGTTATGTGATCTACGCGTTTATGACGGATTTGAATGATCCTAGCAAGGTGATTTATGCGCCTGGAGGCCACTTGATTGCACCGGATGGGGAAGAGCGGGTTGGAGATGTTTCGAATGTCGTCTTTACGAACGGGCTAATCGCAAGAGACAACGGCGAGGTGTACATTTATTATGCTTCCTCGGATACGCGCTGTCATGTAGCGGTTACTACCGTTCAGAAGCTCATCGATTACGTTGTGCATACGCCTGCAGATCCGCTTCGTTCCTATGCTTGCGTGCAGCAGCGCAGCGAGTTGATCGCCAACAATCTGAAGCTCATGGAGCGTCCCGACTTCAGCTTTCTTAACGAATGAAGTCCTGAAGCAGTCAGGGCTAAAAGAAAGGGATATGATCTATGCCGCTAATTGATATGCCGCTTGAACAGCTGTACAGCTATAAAGGACGCAATCCTCGTCCGGAAGACTTCGACGCTTATTGGGAGCGTGCGCTGGACGAAATGCGTGCGGTTGATCCGCAAATCGAGCTTGTGCCGAGCAGCTTTCAGGTACCGTTTGCAGACTGCTTCGACCTGTATTTCACGGGTGTGCGCGGCGCGAGAATCCATGCTAAATACGTCCGTCCGAAAAATGTCCCGGAGCCGCATCCCGCCATTATTCAATTTCATGGGTATACCGGGAATGCAGGAGACTGGTCCGACAAGCTTACGTATGCGGCACTGGGCTATTCCGTTTTCTCGATGGATTGCCGCGGACAAGGCGGGCTGTCGGAGGATACGGGCGGAGTGAAGGGCACTACCCATAACGGACATATAATCCGGGGTCTGAACGACCACCCTGACCATCTGCTGATGCGCCATATTTTCCTGGATACCGCGCAGCTTGCGGGGATTGCCATGGATCGACCGGAGGTTGATCGCGACCGGGTAGGGGCAATAGGAGGATCGCAAGGCGGCGCGTTAACGATAGCCTGCGCATCGCTGGAACCGCGTATTTCCAGGCTTGCGCCCGTCTATCCGTTCCTGTGCGATTATAAACGGGTGTGGGAGATGGATTTGGCGAAGGACGCGTATGCCGAGCTCAGAACCTTCTTCCGTCATTTTGACCCGCGGCATGAGCGGGAAGAGCAAATTTTCGAGAAGCTTGGCTACATCGACCTGCAGCATTTAGCCAACCGGATCAAAGGGGAAGTGCTGATGACCGTAGGGCTAGCGGATACGATTTGCCCTCCTTCCACGCAATTCGCGGCGTACAACAACATTACCGCGCCGAAGTCGGCCGATATTTATCCGGACTACGGTCACGAGCATATTCCGGAAGTGTCGGACCGGACGATTCAGTTCATGCTTGGTCTATAAAGGGGAAAAAGAGGAGGTTGTCCATTTACGGGACAGCCTCCTCTTTCATTATGCCCTTGACCGGATTCGGTGCTCGGCCGTCTCGTTAAACTTAAGCAGAAGATTGCCGAAGGTCCGGATTTCTTCCTCGCTCCAATCGTTAAGAAGATCCTTGAAAAATGCCTCTCTCGACTCGCGAACCTCCGCGAGCAAGGAAGGTGCGTCCTCGGTCAGCTGAAGCAGGCTGATCCGAGCGTCATTCGGATCGGTTAACCTCGAGATCAGTCCTTTGGCTTCCAAGGCGGCAATCTGCCGGCTTACCGTAGAGATATCCAGCTGGAAGGTGGTGGAAAGCGTCTTGATTCCGGTTGGTCCCGCTTTTTCCAAATGCTGCAGAATCAGGTAAGAAGAGCGGTCCATCTCTTTGCCCATAATGCTGGAGAGCCGGGCTGCCTCGGCACGGCGGATGAAGATGGAGATTTGGCTTTCGATCATACTGAATGGCGACTTATCGTTCCTGTCCATATTGTTGCTTCCCATTCCTGTCTTAGTTTCTTAATGTTAGCTTACCTTTCGAGTTTGCATAATGCAAGCAAGTCCATGGTAAGTAATGTATGTCACCGAAATAAGTATTTGCATTCCGGAAATAAACTTGTATAATACAATGGTTATTACTTGTATCATACAAATAAATATGGCGTAAGCAAGCTGAATGACGCTATAGCGTCATTGGCTAGCGGTGCAGGCAAGCTGAGCAACGGCACGAAGCCGCTTGAGCAAGGGATTGGGGAATTAACTAGCGGAGCTGCCGGCCTGTCCGCAGGGACAGCTTCTCTAACCGATAACCTTGCTAAGCTGAAGTCTTCCGGCGACCAGCTTGCTGACGGGGCAAATGCGCTGCAGAAAAATACGGCAGCATGGAATGAGGCTGCGGAGTCCGCATCTAAGGCTGCTTCCGCAGTGGACGGTTCGGCCGAAAGCCTTCAGTCACAGATCAAGGCTTATGTTGAGCAGCATCCCGAACTGAAGGATGACGCTTCCTTCGCGGCGATTGCAAGCGGAAGCGAGAAGCTTGCTCAAGCTGCCGACGGCGCCAGCAAATCGGTTGAAGGGTTAAAGCAGCCGGCGGAAGCAGCCCGGCAATCCGGTGTTAAGCTGGCTGCAGGACAGTCGGCATTGGCTGACGGCCTTGCCCAGGCTTATGAGGGCAGCGGCAAGCTTGTTACGGGCAGCGCCCAGCTGAAGGACGGGCTGGATACCTATAGCAAAGGTTTCGGCAAATTGCAGAGTGGGATTAATCAGCTTGCCGGAGGCGCACAGCAATTGAACAACGGTTCGCAGGAGCTGCTTGGCGGGGTTATCCGCCTTGTGGATGGCTCGCAGCAGCTGACGGACAAGCTGTCGGATGCCGCACAGTCAACAGCAGGCATTAAAGCGAGCGATGAGGAGCTTAATATGTACGCTCAGCCGGTACAGCTCGAACAAAAAGAGCTGAACACGGTTAAGACGTACGCAACGGGCTCTGCCCCTTATTTTCTGGCATTAGGCCTCCTGGTTGGTTCTTTAATGGCCTCTAACATTATCCATTTCCAAGAGGGGCAGGTTCGTTCCGGATGGCAAAAGTTCTGGGGCAGAATCGGCGTCTTTTATCTGGTAGCCCTGATGCAGACCATCGTGCTTGACCTTATCGTGCTGTATGCGATTGGACTTGACGTGCAAAGCGTGCCGAAGTTCTTCCTGTTTACGCTCGTAACGGCTTGCATGTTCACGACCCTGATTCTGATGCTTGTAGCGATCTTCGGAACGCTGGGCAAGCTGGTTGGCATTGCGCTTGTCGTTACACAGCTGGCGAGCAGCGGCGGCACGTTCCCGATGGAGCTTGCTCCGCAGTGGATTCAGTCCGTTGGGCAATGCCTGCCGATGACGTATGTGCTTCGCGGCATGAAGAGCGTCATCTCGACAAGCAACTGGGATATGTATTGGAGCAATACGGGCATTCTGCTTGCCTTTCTTATGGGGTTCGCGGTTATTATGCTTGCGGCGTATCTGCTTCGTTCTACCAAAGAAGCACCAGTTGCGCCGGCAGCCGCACACTAGAAAAACTTGCGCGATTGCCCGTTTCCGGTTAGTCTCAATATAAAAGAGAAGAAACCGTGCAGGAGGATTACAAGAGAAATGAAAGCATTGCAGGATAAGATTCGCAACGAAGGCATTGTTCTAAGCGAGACCGTACTGAAGGTGGATTCCTTTCTTAATCATCAAGTAGATCCGCAATTGATGTTTGAAATCGGACAGTTTTTTGCCGCGGCGTATGAAGGTGAAGGCATTACCAAGGTGTTGACGCTGGAATCCTCGGGGATTGCCCCTGCAGTTATGACCGCACTGGCGCTAAAGGTGCCCCTTGTTTTCGCGCGCAAGCAAAAGTCGCTTACGCTTCGCGACGATCTCTACGTCGAGGAGGTATATTCCTTCACGAAGCAGGTGAAGAGCGAGGTAGCGATCTCCCGCAAGTTTTTGTCGCAGGAGGAGCGGGTGCTTATCATTGACGACTTCCTTGCTTACGGAGAAGCAGCCTTTGGTATGGCAAGAATCGTAGAAGCGGCCGGTGCAAGCGTAGCGGGTATCGGCATTGTAATAGAGAAGTCTTTCCAAAGCGGAGCGGACAAGCTGAAGGAAGCGGGCTACCGGGTAGATTCGTTGGCGCGTGTGGCTGTCTTGTCGCCTGACGGCATTCAGTTCGTAGAGGAATAATGTAAAAAGCGGAAGCTCTGTTCGGAGAGCTTCCGCTTTTTTAATTACATCGCCTGCAAGCCGGCCTGATTGAGCAGATTCCAAGGCTTGTTGTAATGAGGCTGGAAGAAGAAGTCGACGAAGGTGAGCTCATTCATTGTCATGCCGTTCTGGATGCAGACCGACATGGTATTGATCGCTTGCGTCAGATCATCCTTCGACATGACCTGGGCGCCTACAATCCGGCCGGTATCTGCTTCGTAGACGACCTTGAGCAGTACTTTCTCGTACGTCGGCATAAATTCAGGACGGTCATTGTCTTCCAAGGTGACGGTTTTTACATCCATCCCCGCATCAAGGGCCGCCAGTTCGGTTAAGCCGGTCGAAGCGATATTTTGCTCGTAGATCTTAATCCCCGATGTGCCTTGCGTCCCCATATAACGGACCGTTGGAGCGACAAGGTTGCGGGCAACCAGCGTTCCCATCCGGACGGCGTTGGTTGCGAGAGGGATGTACGCATGCTTGTGGGTCGGGTTATAAAAGACGGCGCAGCTGTCGCCCGCGGCCATCACATCCGGATTGCTGGTGCGCATATACTCATCCACGACAATGGCACCGTTCGGCAGCATGTCGATCTGGCCTTTCAGCAGATCCGTATTCGGGCGGAAGCCGATACAGAGGACAACGAGGTCCGTGTCGTATTCACCCGCAGTTGTTACGACTGTGTTCACCTTGCCTTTTTCGCCGCGGAAGCCGGTTACGGTCTGTGCGAGCTTAAGTTCGATACCTCGGTTACCAAGCTCTTGTTCAATGGCATCCGTAAACTCGCGGTCCAAATATTTGTACAGGATTCGGTCCATATTATCGATAAGCGTGACTTGCTTGCCAAGCTGCTCGAAAGCTTCAACAAGCTCGATTCCGATATAGCCTGCGCCAATTACGGTAATGCGATTGGCATGCTTCGCCTTTTCGATGATCGCTTGAGCGTGATTGTAGTTTTTACACAAGACGATGTTCTCAAGCTCCATCCCTTTCAGCTTAGGAATAATCGGCCACGAACCGGTTGTTACAACCAGCTTGTCGTAGCTTTCGAGCTTCTCTTCATTGGTCTCGAGATTGCGAGCCAGGATCGTATTGGCTTCCGTGTGGACTTCCAGCACATCATGGCGCATCTTCATCTGAACACCCATGTCCGTAAGCTGCTGCGGCGATGCGTAGAACAGCTTCTTCACATCCTGAACAACTCCGCCGACATGAAGGGCAATGCCGCACGAGAGGAACGATACGTTGTCATTGCGCTCATAAACCGTAATTTGCGCTTCCGGATAAAGCTTAGCCATTTGCGTAACAGCGGCGGTACCTGCATGCGTGCATCCAATAACAGCGATTTTCATATAAAATTCCTCCTCAAATTTTCCTGTGAAATTATTCACATACTTTTGTGCGAATAAAGGAAGCGGACCTTACTGGGGAGCATGTTACTTATGCATGCATGCTGCTGCCTTCTGCCGGCTTCCTTCTGGACTTAATGTAGTTGGTGATGAGAGCTTGCGGTTGGATAATAGCGAAGCCGTTTCATCTTGTGTGAATTAATTCACAATCTCTTGTTGGTCTTATCATATGCCACTTTTATCAAATTGACAAGGGGTTGTGATTAATTTCACATATTGATCACAAATGCTCAGCTCTTCTAATTATAGGTGCATTAGAGTATACTCGATGTTATATTTCTAACGTATTTTAGCTGCTTGCAAGGGGATGACCAGATGTCCGGCTATTTGCCGATTGCTTTTACAACAAAGATGAAATCACTGCTTGGAGAAGAGTTTGACCGGTTTATGTCTTCCTACGAAGATCCGCGTGTTTACGGCATCCGGATTAACCGTTTGAAGCTTGACGCCGGGGAGTGGAAATCGATTTCCCCGATGGGGGAAGCGGTTCGTCCGATCCCGTGGGCGCCAGAGGGCTTCTATTATGAAGAAGGGGCAAGACCAGGCAAGCATCCGCATTATCATGCCGGTCTTTACTATATTCAGGAGCCAAGCGCGATGGCTCCGGTTGAGCTGCTCGATGTCCACCCCGGACATCGCGTGCTTGATCTATGCGCGGCGCCGGGCGGCAAATCGACTCAGATTGCGGCCAAGCTGCAAGGCAGCGGCGTTCTGGTAAGCAATGATAATGCCAGGGAACGAACTAAGGCGCTTGCCAAAAACATCGAGCTGGCCGGCGTCCGCAACGCTGTCGTGCTGAACGAAGAGCCGTCGGCTCTTGCACCGGTGTTCCGAGGATGGTTCGACCGGATTCTGGTCGATGCGCCATGCTCGGGAGAAGGCATGTTCCGTAAGGATGAATCGATGATTGCGGAATGGGAGAAGCATTCCATTGAACGCTGCTCGGTGATGCAGAGGCATATTTTGCGCGATGCGGCAGCTATGCTAGCGCCGGGAGGGGTACTGGTCTATTCGACCTGTACATTCTCTCCGGAAGAAAATGAAGCTCAAATCGCCGAGCTGCTTGCCGAATATCCGGAGTTTGAGGTTAGGCCGGTTCGACATCGATACGGCTGGAAGCCGGGGCATCCGGAATGGGCAGGGGAAGCAGGCGAGGGGCTTGCGCCCGGGCAATCGGAGTCGCTGGCGGGAACGGTCCGGCTGTGGCCTCACCATATTGAAGGCGAGGGACATTATGCTGCGGTGCTGACCCGCAAAGGTCCGGCTCCCGCAGAGAAACGTCAGTTTGACGAACCTGCGGTTCTGGTGGAAGAAGATAACGGAAAAAGGAAGAAAGTGAAAGGCAATGCGGGTGCCGCTTTGCGAGCAGCCGAGAAGAAAGGCGTCCGCGAAGCAAAGGACAACGTCAAGCTTGAGCGTGCTGGCGGTTCGGCACGGCATTCCGGCAAAGGCCAATCGGGGGTTGTTGACGCAGCGGCGTCATGGCTTTCTTTTGCGGAGAAAGAGCTGTCTGGCGGATTTGCCGGTACGGGGTCTGTTCATAGCTTTGGCTCGCGTGTCTATCTTCAACCGGAAGGAATGCCTTCATTAGACGGTTTGCATGTCGTGCGCGCGGGCTGGTACGTCGGCGAAGCGGGACGTAATCGATTCGAGCCTTCACAAGCGCTTGCTATGGGGCTTCGGCAATCGGATGCCGTACGATCGCTCGATTTTGCATCGGATGATCCGGACATTATCCGTTATTTAAAAGGCGAGACGCTGTTTGTTGAGGCTGACCATATAAAGATAGAAGGAGCACCTGCCCAGCCGCTGAAGGGATACGTGCTTGTATGCACGGACGGATATCCGGTCGGGTGGGGAAAATATACGGGAGACGGCATGCTCAAGAACGAGCTGCCGGCTGGCTGGAGGTGGATGTAAAAATGGGCAAAAAGATGCGGATAGACAAGCTGCTGTCTCATACCGGGTATGGTACCCGCAGCGAGATCAAGAAACTTGTGAAGCAGGGAAAAGTAACGGTAGCCGGGAAGGTCGTTAAAGACAGCGGGCAGCTCGTAGATCCGGAACTGGATGAGGTTGCGTTTGACGGGGAGCTGGTGCTGTACCGGGAGGTTATCTACTTGATGATGAACAAGCCTCCTGGCGTCATCTCCGCTACCGAAGACCGCCGCGAACGGACGGTTATCGATTTGCTTGAGCAGGAGGATCAATTAATGGATCCGTTTCCTGTCGGAAGATTGGACAAAGATACGGTGGGTCTTCTTCTGCTGACCAATGACGGACAGCTTGCGCATGAGCTGTTGTCGCCGCGCAAGCATGTTCCCAAGACCTACGAAGCGGTTGTGCAAGGCGATGTCGGCGAAGAGGATCAGGAGCAATTCAAGGCGGGAGTTACGCTGGATGACGGATATGTCACGATGCCTTCGGATTTAAAGATATTGAAAAAAGACAGCGGCGAGGGTGGCGTAACTTCGGTCATATCGCTTACGATAATGGAAGGGAAGTTCCATCAGGTGAAGCGGATGTTCGAAGCGGTAGGGAAAAAGGTTGTATTCCTGAAGAGGATATCGATGGGGCCGCTTGAGCTGGATGCCGATCTGGAGGAAGGAACTTACCGCGAATTAACCGATGAGGAACTTGCGCTTCTGCGCGCTCACCGGGCTACAGAATAAAAAATAGAGAACAGGATGGGGAGAAGCGTATGGCATTACAGTATGATTTGATTGCGCTTGATGTAGATGGCACATTATTGACGGATGATCATCAACTGACAAGCAAGACTCGTGAAGCCGTGCGGGAAGCGGCGGACCGGGGAGCGAGCATTGTGCTTTGCACGGGACGCGCGCCTTTCAGCGTCTTTCCAGTGCTGGAGGAGTTAGGCTTGACCGGTACGATTATCACGCATAACGGCGGAGCGACGATTGACTCGGATACGAGAAGAATCATCCATGAATACGGGATCGCGCCGCAGCAGTTGGAGCCATTCGTAGATTATTGCCGGAAGAATCAGGTGCATTACGATGTTAATACAGCTTTTGAAATGATGGTCGAATCGTTAACGCCAGAGGTATCCGATATGTATAGCAAGTTCCATGCGTCGCCTTCCGTTCTGGGTCAAGGAGCTAGCCTGCCGGAGGGACTTGTCAAGTTCACGGTATTCGGCAGCAAGGAAGTGATGGACCGGGTGCAGGAGGAGTGGGAGAAATGGCCGCCTTCCCTGCATACCATTCGCAGCGGCGATTTCTTTATCGACGTGCATCATCCGGAAGCAAGCAAAGGCAGAGCACTGCGGCAATTTGCGAGCAGCCGCGGCATTGACCGGAGCCGGATTCTCGCGATCGGCAATTATTATAACGACATTTCCATGCTTGAATTTGCCGGCTGCGGAATTGCGATGGGCAACTCCCCTGACGGGGTAAAAGACGCAGCGGATGTCGTAGGACGTTCCAACGCCGAAGATGGCGTAGCATATGCCCTGCGGGAATTCGCCTGGAGCTGAGGCGGAAAGATTGAACATTAAAAAGGGGCAGCCCCTTGGTCATGAAGACCTCGGGTGCTGCCCCTTCTTTAAATGGGTTTAGTACCAAGTCCTTAGTGGCAAACTGTTCTTATGATGATTACCAGAAGTATGAAAAGGACAAGGATGAAACCTACCGTATTGACGCCGCCTCCATATACGCCAGACATGCTAATTCCTCCTTGTGATTGTACTCCGCTGGAAGGCTGCTGTCACTCGAGTACATTCGCCCTCTGTTCGGTATACAGTATAGTATTGTGAAAGGCCCTGATTGGAATGGACTACTGTCACGATACATCCGGATTTGGGTAGTCACCCAGAAGGAAAAAGCTTGCTGGCAGCGGGTTCTTGCAGCATCCCCTACATTCGCCTCGGCATTAATTGAAACGCCGAAGTCCCTTCGGCAGATGGTTCTTTAACTGGCCGCCGCTTGATTTGGCCCAGCCAAGCGGAAGGCCGTCAACGGCAACAAGGCCCCAGCCGCTGATATCGCCTTCCGCTGGCAGCGTCTCGCCGCGAAGGTAAGCGGCAAGCTCGGGCGCATCCGGCGGATAGCTTTGCGCCCACGATGCGTCCTCCGCTTGAACGGCGAGAGCAAGCGCATGCGCCGGCTCCAGCCGGTTCTTGCGGATATCGCCGAGATGCAGGCCGGGCCGCGCGACCTTAAGTCCGTCAAGATCAGCGGAGCCAAAGCTGCCGCTTGTTTGATGAGGCAGCCAGTAGAGGGCGTCGCCGAAGCGGAGCGGCTCGCCCGGGCCAAGCGCAAAGCCGGGCAAGGCTTGTTCGGCAAAGCTGTGGAACAAGTCCATCTCGGCTGTCAGCGGTTTGGACCGTCCCGCAGTGCGTTTGTCGCGCCGCTTGTTTTTGCTTTTCGGCAAATCATCTTCCGCCGCAAGCTGCTCGCTTTCGGAAGCCTTACGCAGCCGGGCGACAAAATGTCCTTCGCCGCGGACCTGATGCGGCCATAAGCGCTCGATTTGTTCAACCTGGAAGGAGGGATGCCCGGCAACAAACCGCTCGATGGTATCCTCATTCTCGGCACGGTTAAACGTGCAAGTCGAATAGACGAGTACGCCGCCCGGCTTCAGCATAATCGCGGCATGCTCCAGAATCTCGGAGGAGCGCTCGGCACAATAGGTGACATGAGCTTCCGACCATTCCGCTACCGCATCTTCATCCTTGCGGAACATGCCCTCTCCCGAGCAAGGAGAATCCAGCATGATCCGGTCGAAAAAGGCTGGAAAGCGCCTCGACAGCTCATGCGGCGCAGCATTTGTAACGACCGCGTTGCGGATGCCGAGACGTTCAACGTTTTCGCTTAAAATTTTCGCTCTGGCAGGATGGATCTCATTGGCGATCAGCAGGCCTTCGCCATTCATGCTGCCGGCGATTTGCGTGGTTTTGCCGCCCGGAGCGGCTGCGAAATCAAGAATCGTCTCGCCGGGCTCTGCGCCTAGCAGCTCAGCCGCAGACATAGCGGAAGGCTCCTGGATATAATAAAGACCGGCTGTATGATAAGGATGCTTGCCGGGTCTTGCCGCTTCTTCATAGTAGTAGCCGGTGTTACACCAAGGTACGGGCTCCAAATGAAACGGCTGCTTGAGAGCAGCAGCCGCATTGTCCCCGATTGGTTGTCGACATTTCAATGGATTAAACCGGAGCCCGTACGCACGGGCTTCGCTATAGCTATCAAGAAACCGCTCGGCTTCTTCCCTTCCGAGAAGAGCCTGCATTTGCCGGATATAAGCCTCCGGCAGCTGCACGTTCTTCAATGTACTGCAACTCCTTTATACTTATCTGTTACGGCCGCCCGAGCCAGGACCGCGGGATGAACCGCCTCGCGAGCCGCCTCTGTTACCGCTGTTGCCGCCGCCTCGCGAATCTCTGCCGCCGCGTGGCGCGCTGCCGCCTGAGCTGCGGGAATCTTTGCCGCTGCTTGGACGGCCTTCCCATCTTCCGCCGCCGGTTGCTGCGCCGCGCGTATTGCCGCGTGCTGCTCCGTCTTGGGACCGTTCGCCTCTGCCTCCGCCGGTTGCTGCGCCGCGCGTATTGCCGCGTGCTGAACCGCCTTGAGTCCGTTCGCCTCTGCCGTTACGGTTGCCGCCGCGAGCATCTCTGCCGCCGCGTCCGGATTCGCGCTCGCCGCCTCTGCCGCCGCGTTCAGTACCCGTAACTTCCCACGGATTGCCTTCGGCGTTGCTGCTGACAGCAGCACGTTCCGGCTTGCCGCGTCCACCAGCTTGTGAACGGCCTGCACCTGCGCCGCGCTCATTGCGTTCGCCTCTGCCTCCGCGTCCGCCTTGCGCCGGTTTGGAGTCGCGACCGCCGCGACCGCGGCCACCGCGATCCGGTTTTTTGTCATAGCTCTTGCCTTCGCTGCTGGAACGAGGCGCGGTATTCTTCACGATTGTTCCATCTGCTTCAATAGTACGGCGCTCAAGTATAGCATTGATGCTGCGCTCGATATGGGCAACCGCCGCGCGGTCATAAGGCGATGCAATTGTAATTGCCGTGCCGCGTTGTCCGGCACGGCCGGTACGTCCGATCCGGTGAATGTAAATCTCGGAATCCGTTGGAACATCGAAGTTAAAGACATGTGTAACGCCTTCAACGTCAAGGCCGCGCGCGGCAACATCCGTTGCGACAAGAATTTGAAGCTTCGCATCGCGGAAACGTTTCATGACCTGCTCGCGTTTGGCTTGCGTAAGATCGCCATGCAGCTCGTCCGATTCAAAGCCGAGATCTTGAAGATCCTTGTTTAGTTTTTTTGCGCGAACCTTCGTCCGGCAGAAAATAACGGCCAGGTAAGGGCGCTGGGTTTCGATCATGGAAATTAACGCTTTCTGGCGTCCGCGGTCAGTCGTCTCAATAACGAGCTGCTTGATATTGTCCAAAGTGACATTTGCGCTTTGGATTTTAATGTCGACCGGAGTCTTCATATAATTCTCGGCGAGACGTTTGATCTGATCCGGCATGGTAGCCGAGAAGAGCATCGTTTGACGGGCGCGAGGCGTCTGGTCAACGATATTTTGCACTTCGGGCAGGAAGCCCATGTGAAGCATTTGATCCGCTTCGTCCAGTACAAGCATCTTCAGCTTGCCGAGGTTGATCGTTTCGCGTCTCATATGGTCGATCAAGCGGCCGGGCGTAGCCACAACAATATGAGGCGAGTTGTTAAGCTTGCGGATTTGCGCGTCTACGTCTTGTCCGCCGTATGCGGCAAGTACTTTGGCGCCAACCGCCGCCGCAAGCTTTTTCAGCTCGCTGGTAATCTGAATAGCCAGCTCGCGCGTCGGGGTCAGAATCAGCGCTTGAACCTGCTCTTTATCGATATCTATGCGCTGCAGAATCGGCAGGGTGAAGGCGATTGTTTTACCCGTACCCGTTTGAGCCTGAGCGATGACGTCTTGTCCGGACAGGAGGACGGGGATTGCTTTCTTTTGCACCGGAGTAGGGCTCGTAATCCCGTTTGATTGCAGGACATCGGTAAGCTCCGGGATAATACCCATGGAAATAAATTCAGTTGACATTTTGTATATTTTCCTCATTTCATCGAACTCATTTATCGTTTAGTATAACAGTTGTGCCTTGGAAGTGCATCTTTCATCTACATATGCTATGCTGGGCGTCATAAGCTATTAAGCATACATGCAAACAAAGGAATGATCAACAATGAATAACGGTACAGAGCGTGCTTCGGTGAAGCCGGGGCTTGAGGTAGATATTGTTCTGAAACAGGATCAGCGGACGGGGAAACTGACCCGCGGCATTGTAAAGGATCTGCTTACGAATTCGCCCACTCACCCGCATGGCATCAAGGTGCGTCTGGCAGACGGTCAGGTTGGAAGAGTGAAGCATATTTACTCGTGAGTAAAGGAGCTTAGAACGCGATGGCATTCGGGATTTCCAGGTCTGAGATGACGGCGTGGAAGGAAGCGGTTTCCCGCGGGGAAATTGCCTACCTGACGCATTATTGGGTGGATTCGCGTTTTCCGGGCATGAAGACCGTAACCAAGGTAGGCTGCTCCGATCTGGACAAGCTTGCGCGTTGGTGCAGGGATAACGGTCTCAATCCGAGATATATACATAGACGGGATAAATATCCGCATTTTGACCTGCTTGGACCAAAGCAAAGAGAGATTCTCTTGCGGGAAAATCAACATGCGCAGCTGGAACGGTTTCATCTTCTATAAAAAGGAGGATGCGGGACATGCAGATTAACTCGCTGCATCAGACGATAGAGGAGTTAAGTCTTAACGCATGGCCGTCTCTGCAGACGGTCGTTTATGACGGTTGGCTGCTCCGGTTCGCGGACGGTTATACGAAGCGTTCGAATTGCGTGATGCCGCTGTATGAGAGTAATGGCCAAGTGATGGGAAAAATCCTTCACTGCGAGAAGCTGTATGCGGAGCGCGGTTTGGATACGGTTTTTAAAATTACGCCGTTTGCAAGACCAAGCCAGCTGGATTCCCTATTGGAGGAGCGGGGCTACCGGGTGGTAGAGCCCGTTTATGTAAAGACGGCGGAACTGAAGGACCTTCCGCAGCCGGCAGACTTCGCATGCCGGATTGACGAACGGCTGAGTGAACATTGGTTGGATGAATTTTCGCAGCTGATGCCGCTCACGGACAAACAGCGGAAAGCGGCGGTCAAGATGCTGACCGGCTCGCCGCTCCGCCAATGCTTTGTAACATTGTATGCGGATGGTGTTCCGGCGGCATGCGGAATTGGCGTAATCGAGCATGGCTATATCGGCTTGTACGATATTGTCACATCCGAGAGGTTCCGCAATAGAGGACTCGGCTATCAGCTTTTGCTGCGCATTTTCCGTTGGGGGAAAGAGAGCGGGGCAGAAAAAGCCTATTTATTAGTCGTTCAGGCGAACCAACCGGCCAACCGGCTATATGACAAATTTGGTTTTGAGACGCAATACGAATATTGGTACAGGGTTAAATCTTTGAAGCAGGATGAGTGAACGTTTAGATGGTCTTAGGGTTAGCATTTATACAAGGCTTTTTATTTTCTTTATCTTTATGTTTGGATTTAGGCATGGTGAACGTTGCCATTATTAAAACCGGGGTCGAACGCGGCTTTAAGCCGTCTTTTATGATCGGTTTTGGTTCATGCTTCGGAGACTTGACCTATCTTGCGCTCGCGCTGATCGGGTTCAGCTTTATACTCGAGATTACCGTCGTCCGCTGGATATTATGGATTGCGGGAACAGCAGTGCTCCTTCTTCTCGCTTATAAAATGGCGAAAGAATCGCTCCGTCCAAGAATGATTGATTGGAAGGCGAGGGAAGGGGACGGAAGGCAACAGCCCAAGCGGAGGCTCGCGGATTTTCTGTTCGGACTGGGAGCGGCCTTGTCGTCGCCTACGGTTATGCTGTGGTTTGTTGCTTCGGCGGGGCCGATTGTGGCAGAGGTTCATGGCGACAGCCGTTATACCATTGCCGTGTTTATCGCAGGTTTTTTCACTGCCGGCTTATTATGGTCGCTTGGCATGGCTTACTTCAGCGGGCGGGCAGGCAAAGCGCTAGGCGCAAAGTTCGTGAGGATCATTTCGCTTTTCTCGGCTCTTCTCTTTATTTATTTTGCGATCCGCGTATTCTGGTCGGGGCTGCAGTTTGTGCTAGGCGAGTAGGTTATCTATTGTGCAAAAGAGGGATATCATGTCCGTTGTGAATTCGTTGGCTTCCCAGCTAGGCCGTAATGACGAGGAGCCTAATATTGAACTTGCGCAAAGGCTGGCAAGCGAAGAAAATCTTGCAGGCATTCAAGAAATCATCGGGAATCTGTCCAGCAAGGATAAAAAGATCCGGCATGATTGCATCAAGGTTGCGTATGAGGTTGGCGAGCTTAGGCCGGAGCTGATAAGCCAATACGCATTACGGTTCATCGAACTGCTGACTAGCCGGGATAATCGGCTGGTTTGGGGTGGGATGACGGCATTGTCCGTCATTGCAGACACTGCATCAGAACCGCTTATGGAGCATGTTGATCAAATCGTCGATGCGATGGCAACAGGTTCGGTTATAACCGTGGATAAGGCCGTTCTTGCGCTTTCGAGATTAGCGGCAGTAAGCGACGCAAATAATAAGGCTATCTTTCCTTTCCTGCTCCGCCATCTCGAGAGCTGCAGGTCCAAAGAAGTTCCCCAGCATTCGGAAAGCTCGCTTCTTGCCGTTAAGGCTTCTAATAAAGAGGAGTTCCTGAAGGTTCTGCGGGCAAGAGAGCAGCATCTCACGGACGCTCAGTTAAAGAGAGTCAAAAAGATCTATAGAACGTTAGACAAATAGCCCCAATAAATAGTTTCTAAATATAGCGTGACGAAGCCGCCGGCCTCAAGTCTAACTTGGGGCCGGTGGCTTCATCGCCGTACGTTGGATTTCCTCCGGTGAAATCAATTTAAACGGGTAGCTTCCGGAAGCTGTGTTGGATTCACTCCAGCATAATGGTCCAGAATAAGCCGCTATTGTCCAAATGAGATGATTACACTGTAGCTACTCCAACGTAGATCGAGTTTCTGGTCAACATGCCCCCGTTATCCTGTACGGAATCCAATGTAACTCTACTTTGTTGGACATAGAGGGAAGAGGTACTATATCGTTCCAATATAAAAGCTGTCCCAAAGTCAGGTAATGACTCTTGAGACAGCTTTTATTGGTTTAATGCCGTTTACAGCATGAGCGACAGCAGCTGCTCCTTCGTAATGGGACCGAAGTAGAAGTTCACGTCGATCTCATCCAGCAGCTTGCCGAGCGATTCCGCATCGTAACGCGTGCCGATCAGCTTCGAAGTCACTTCGCTTGTCTCGCCTCTGCCGAAGAAGTCGCCAAATACGGCGGCATCCGCGATTTTGCCTTCTTCCACCTGCAGGCGTATGTCGTAAGTGCCCGCGCCTTCGATGCGCTTTGTCTGACGGACGTTAAAGGCAGGGGAACGGCCGTAATTCCAATCCCAGCTGCGGTAACGCTCATCAGCCAGCTTCCGGACATTCGCCCAGTCCTCTTCGGTCAACTCGTAGACCGGAATTTCCGGTTCGCCTTCGAAAATAGACTCCAGCAAATACTGTCTCAATTCCTGAATGGTCATCGGTTCTTTTAGAAATTCCGAGATGTTGGCGACGCGGCTCCGAATGGATTTGGTTGCTTTCGAGACGTATTTCTCCGCATTAACCTTTAGCGCGGAGACGACATTCTCAATTTCAGAATCAAATAAGAGAGTGCCGTGGCTGAACATTTTCCCTTTGGTGGCAAATTGGGCATTGCCCGAAATTTTGCGCTCTCCAACCTGAAGGTCGTTGCGTCCCGACAGCTCCGCGTTTACGCCAAGCTTGCGCAATGCGCGAACAACGGGCTCCGTGAACTTCTTAAAGTTGTGGAACGACTTGCCGTCATCCTTCATGATGAAGCTGAAGCTGAGGTTCCCGAGATCATGATAGACCGCGCCGCCTCCCGACAGCCTGCGCACCACATGGATGCCATTTTCATTTACGTATTCGGCGTTAATCTCTTCGACCGTATTCTGGTTTTTACCGATAATGATAGACGGCTCGTTAATGTAGAACAGCAAATATTCGTCTTCCGGCAGCGAACGTAAAATATATTCCTCGAGCGCCAGATTCAGCGTCGGGTCCGTGATATTGTGATTGTCGATAAACCGCATGCGTAATTCTCCTCTTCGATATTCAGTCCTGCCCCCATTATAACCCTCACGGAAAGATTTTTCATGCGGGATCGGACAAAATATTCGGATGCCGTTTCTCACACGCTGCGTGCTTTGCCGCCTTCCCCGATCCAGGTTTTCTTCCAGTCCATCTGAGCAATCGCCAGCATAATGACGCTTAGCAAGGCGATGCCGCACAAAATGAGGAAGCCTGGCGTGTAGGAGCCCGTAGATTGATACAGGTTGCCCAGAATAAGAGGAAGCGCATATCCGCCAAGGCCGCCCGCTGCGCCAACGATCCCGGTGACAAGTCCAATCTCGTCGCCAAACCGCTGCGGTACAAGCTGGAATACGGAGCCGTTGCCGGCGCCGAGACACATCATGCCTACGAATAACATACCAATCACGAGATAGAGGGGAGGAAGACTCGAAATAGAAGCGAGCATGACAGCCGCACCCGTGTACAAAATCATCAGAACCTTAATGCCGCCAAGCTTATCGGACAAATACCCGCCAATCGGACGGAAGAAGCTGCCCGCAATGACGCATAGCGTAGTGAAATCGGCTGCTTTGACGGCAGACAAGCCGTATTGGGTATTGAAGAAGATCGTCAAGTAGTTGGAGAGCCCAACAAAGCCGCCAAACGTAACGCTGTACATGATGCAGAAGAGCCAGGTGTCGCGCTGCTTCAATATTTTTGCGTATTGGGACAGTCTTTTTTGGAGCAGGCTGGTTCGGGCTGTCTTTCGCGAAGATCGTAAAGACGATGAAGGCAATTGCGATTGGAATAAGCGCCAGTCCAAAAACCACTTCCCAGCTGCCGAAATGCTGGGCGATACGGTTCGCGAACAAGGTGGAGAAGACCGTTCCGCTGTTGCCTGCGCCGGCGATTCCCATGGCGAGACCTTGATATTGCGGAGGATACCAGCGGCTTGCAAGCGGAAGCGCCGCGGCAAACGATGCGCCTGCGACACCAAGCATGAGAGCAACGATATGCAGATCCGACAGGGAGCCAACAAATTTCCAGCCCCATACAAGAGGGATCATTGTAAGCAGCATGCCAAGCTGTCCGGTTCTCTTTGGTCCGATATAGTCGGTAAGGAATCCAAATACCAGGCGGAGAATAGAGCCGCCAAGCACAGGCAGTGCAACAAGGTTAGCTTTTTGAACCGGTGTCATATCATAATCTCCAATAATAACGACGCTAAGCGGTCCAATCAGTACCCAAATCATAAAGCTGATATCGAAATACATAAATGCGCTAAATAACGAAGGCTTGTGACCGCTTTTCCAGAACGACGTAGGGTTACTCATAACCAATTCCCTCCAATGTATTTATTTCTGTTTTTCCGTTTGCAGACGCGCGTTCCCGGGGCGAGAGTCTGATTCATTCATTTCAAAAATAAAAAAAGGCCGCAAACTGCCCTTGTGGACAGAAGCGGCCTCTTTGCCGAAGGCGGTACAGCATTGTACCCACCGGATCGTACGGTCACATCATTGTGAACCCAATTCGAATTATAGGTGAATTGTCAAATGCATGTCAATAAACTTAACACCAAATTTTGAAATATCCATAAAATAAAGCAGATATCGATATTTTTGTGTGACCTATATTGACATGTCACTAAACTTCCATTATGCTCAAAACAAATGATCAGCACAACGATGTGCTGTCGACTTTGGCAACGGAGCCCGCTTCCTTATTTATATAGGGAACGGGCTTTTTATGTTCATTTTGTACGGTGGGGAGGGAAAGCCTGAATGACTACCTTGCAGAAGCAGCAGCTTGTTGTATCCGTAGAAGAAGCGATTCGTCATTTATGTGAGGGAGTGTCCTCCGTTCGAACGGAAAAGCTGCCTTTGGAGGATTGCGTGGGCAGAGTGCTAGCGGAAGATTTCTTTACACCGTTTCCGATGCCTCCATTCCGTCGGGCTGCTATGGACGGTTATGCCGTACGCTCGCAAACCTTGCTTGACGCCGGTCCGGGCAGTGAAGTCATGCTCAGAGTGATCGCGGAGGTTAAGGCGGGCACATCCAAGGAATGGGCTCAGGAGCGTACCGGAGACCGGCCCGTTAATGATAGGGATGCAGTGAGGATCTTTACGGGTGCGCCAGTGCCGCATCGTTACGATACCGTAGTTATGCAGGAAGTGGTTACCCCCATTAACGGGGAAGACGGGAAGCCCCTGTGGATTGGGATAAACCGTCCGCATCCGGCTGGCCGACATATCGCGGAAGCCGGAGAGGATCTTGCGCCTGGCAAGCTGATCCTTGTGAAAGGAACCATGATCGGGGCGAAAGAAATGGCGGTGCTGGCTTCTTACGGGCAGGCTGAAGCGGTTGTGCATGCAAAGCCTCGGATCGCTGTTCTGCCAGTTGGCGATGAGCTTCAGGAACCGGGTACGGTGCTTTCCGCAAACCGGATTTATGACGCTAACGGTCTTGTTGTTTATGCCTTTCTGAAGCAGCTTGGCGCTCATGTCACCCGCCGGAAGCCCGTTCCTGATCATCCTGCCATACTGGCTAATGAAATCAGGCTTGCCGCGGAGCAGGCGGATGTGGTTATTACGACAGGCGGGATATCGGTCGGAGACCATGATTATGTTGAGCGGTCCGCTGCCAGCGCCGGCTTTGAACCGTTATTTACGAAGGTGCTGATGAGACCGGGAACGCCAACTTCTGCTTTTAAGAAAGGGGACTGTTTGCTGTTTGGGTTATCGGGAAATCCGTCCGCTTGTTATTCCGGTCTTGAGCTGTTAGTGAAGCCGGCCGTTCAATGGTTAAAGGGAATGAAAAATTTCCGCAATCAATGGCTCAAAGGGAAGCTGGAGGATTCGGTCGGCAAACCTTGCCCTTATCCAAGATATATACGCTCCATAGCGACAACGGAGCTTGGAGTATGGCGGATTTCACCGCTGCCCAACGATAAATCGGGCAATATCGCGGCATTCGCGGAAGCAAACGCCATTGCCGTGATTCCGGCGGGCGGAAGAGGTGCGGCGAAAGGGGAGATCGTTTCTTTTCTATTACTAACGCATATGGCAAACGGAGGATTAACGTTGTGACGACAAGGAAACTAGCGGTAATCGGCAATGGAATGGCAGGCGTAAGATGCGTAGAGGAGATAGACCGGTTATCGCCCGGAGCCTTCGAAATCACGATTATCGGGGATGAGCCGCATCCAAACTACAATCGGATTATGCTGTCGAAAGTGCTTCAGGGAGATACCTCCATTTCGGACATTACAATCAATGATTTTGCTTGGTATAAGGAGCGGGGGATCCGGCTGCTGCTGGGCGAGAAGGCAGTGCGGGTTGATGCGGTTGGAAAAAGCGTTTATCTGGAATCGGGCAAAACGGTCCCTTACGATGAACTTATATTGGCAACGGGATCTTCGGCTTTTGTCCCCTCGATCCCGGGTATTCATAAATCCGGGGTAACAGCCTTTCGTAATATAAATGATTGCGAGACGATGATCGAGGCTTCGGAATCTTACCGGAGAGCGGCGGTTATCGGAGGGGGACTGCTTGGGCTGGAAGCTGCGCGCGGTTTGCTTAACCTGGGCATGGAGGTGCATGTCGTTCATAATGCCTCCTATCTGATGAACAGGCAGCTGGACACGATGTCGGCCGATTTGCTGAAGCGGGAGCTTACGCAGCAAGGCATGCGGTTCTGGATGGAGAAACGGACGGAGAAAATTATCGGCCGCAAACGGGCCGAAGGTCTATTGTTTAGCGACGGCACCAAGCTTGCGGCGGATCTTATTGTCTTGGCCGTCGGGATCAGTCCCAACATCGCGATAGCCAATAACAGCGGGATTGCTACGAACCGGGCTATTCTTGTTGATGATTACATGCGGACCAACGTGCCTCATATCTATGCGGTTGGAGAATGCGCGGAGCATAACGGGACGGTATACGGATTGGTCGCACCGCTGTACGAGCAGGGGAAAGTGCTGGCCAAGGTACTGACAGATGCGGATACCGTCCCTTACAAAGGCTCCATTCCTTATTCCATGCTGAAGGTGTCCGGGGTAGACGTGTTCTCGGCCGGTGATATTCAAGGCGATGTTGAGGTGGCGCTGCAGCAATATAACGGTCTTCAGGGCACCTATAAGAAAGTAACCGTCAGAAACGGAAAAATAGCCGGCGCCGTATTGTACGGGGACAGTTCCGAGGGCATGAAGCTGCTTGATTACTTGAAAAAGAAAACGGAAGCGGAGGTGCTCCTCGAGAAGGCGGAGGGGGCGTCCGGCGGTAACGATGAGGCTGTTATTGCCATGGCCGATCACCAGACCGTCTGCTCGTGCAACGGTGTCAGCAAGGGAGCTATCGTATGCGCCATTCAAGAAGATCATTTGCAGACGGTCGAGCAGATCCGCGATAAGACGAAAGCATCCGGATCGTGCGGCGGCTGCAAGCAGCTGGTTGGTGCGGTGCTCGCAAGCGTGCTGGCCGGTACGGGAGGCGGAACCAAAAAGGTGGTGCCAATCTGCAGCTGTACCGATCTGGGACATGAGGAAGTCAAGTCCGAAATTGCGAAGCGGGAGTATGCAAACGCAGCGCAGGCAAGAGAAAAACTCGGATGGAATAAGGCTGACGGCTGTGTCGTTTGCCGCGGTGCCATTCCTTATTATATGGGATTGGTCCAGGAATCCAAAAAGACAGTAAGCCCGTTGTTAGACAATGAGCTCAAGGAGTTTTCATGGGATACGCAGGAGCTTCAACTGCCTTATCCGGTGCAAACCGAGCGGTCTGCTCATTATTTGAAGCCTTCGGACGTTCTGGTCCGGGATTTTGGGCTTGCTGCCGTACCTGCCGGCTGGGAGGTTTACGTCGGAGGCCATTCGGAGCATCCGGTCAAGCAAGCGCAGCTGCTTGCGGTAGAAGCGGAGGAAGATTTGGCCATGCAGCTGGCAGCAGCTTGCGTTCAGTGGTACCGGGAATCCGCTTATTACGGGGAGCGCCCTTGGAAATGGCTTGAGCGAATCGGCCTCCAGCCGCTTAGGGAGAAGCTGCTGGATCGCGGAGAGCAGGAAGATTTACTCAGCCGGTGGCAGGCGGCGGAAAGGGCGGAGATGGTATGGAGCGGCATGTGGAAACAATGACATTTTCGGTGGAGCAGGCCAAGCAAGTGATGGCCACGCAATGTCCCTTCTGCAGCGTGCAATGCAAGATGGAGGTTGCGGAGGACCGTTCGGGACGGCGGCCAACCTACCAGGTAACCGCGATCCCGAATAAAGCCTCCGAAGGCCGGTTATGCGTCAAGGGGATGAACGCGTATCAGCATGCGGTCAGCAGAGAAAGGCTTCTTCATCCGATGATGCGCAAAAACGGCAAGCTGACGCAGGTGACGTGGGAGGAAGCGCTCGAGGCGGTCAGCAACAAGTTCATCAGGCTGCAAGCGGAGCATGGCGCTCATACCGTTGGTCTGTACGGCGGCGGATCGCTAACGAACGAATCTGCCTATTTGCTGGGCAAGTTCGCGCGGGTTGCCCTGCAGACCAAATATATCGATTATAACGGCAGGTTTTGCATGTCGGCTGCGGCGTCGGCGGGCGTAAAAACCTTTGGCATCGACCGCGGCCTGACGAACAAGCTGTCGGACATTCCGTTAGCCGAATGTATTATTTTGGCGGGAACCAATATCGCGGAATGCCAACCGACGCTGATGCCCTACTTTACGAGAGCGAAGGATAACGGGGCAATCATTATTGTCATTGATCCCAGAGTATCGGCCACCGCTTCTATCGCCGATGTCCATCTGCAGGTGAAGCCCGGTATGGATGCGGCGCTGGTGAATGGCATGCTGAAGGTTATTTTTGACGAGAAGCTGATTGACGAGGGCTTTATTAAGAGCAGGACAAAAGGCTTTGCAGAGGTGAAGGAGCATGTGGATTCTCTTGATCTCCAAGAAATAGCGGACATTACAGGCGTAAGCATAGATATGATCCGCAAAGCGGCAATCAGCTTTGGCAAGGCGCGTACGGGAATGGTCTTTACAGCCCGCGGCGTAGAACAGCATGCGGATGGCCATATGGCTGTAAGAAATTTTCTTAACATGGTTCTTGCCACGGGCAAAATCGGCAAGGAAGGCTGCGGCTATGGCGCGGTGACCGGACAAGGGAACGGACAGGGCGGACGCGAGCATGGGCAGAAGGCGGATCAGCTGCCTGGTTACCGATTGATTGAAAATCCGGAGGACCGAGCTTATATAGCGGGTGTATGGGGGATTGAACCGGAAGACCTTCCCGGCAAAGGAGTATCCGCGTACGAGATGATGGAGCTTGTTCATAGCCGGGATATAAAAGGGCTGTTCGTGATGGGCTCTAATCCGATTGTATCGAATCCAAACGCCATCCTCGTGGAAGAAGCGCTGGAACGGTTGGAATTCCTCGTTGTTGCGGATATGTTCCTCTCGGAGACCGCAAAGCTTGCCGATATCGTGCTGCCTGTCTCCGCGTATCTCGAGAATGAAGGGACGATGACGAACCTGGAGGGACGGGTTCTGCTGCGCTTGGCAGGCCGTCCGGCTCCGGGAGAAGCGCGTCATGACTGGAAGATCCTATGCGATCTGGCTTATTGGCTTGGCAAGGAGAAGTATTTCACCTTCCGTCAGTCGGAGGATATTTTTAATGAGCTCCGGATTGCAAGCCGCGGCGGCATTGCGGATTATTACGGCATTACGTACGAGAGGCTCCGTAAGGAAGAGGGGATCTATTGGCCTTGTCCTTCCCTCGATCATCCGGGTACGCCGCGGTTATTCGGAGAGCGCTTTGCCCATCAGGACGGGCTTGCCGTATTCCAGACCGTAGATAGTCAATCTCCGGCGGAACAGCCAACCGAAGAATATCCGTTGTACATGACAAACGGCCGTGTGTTGTCTCATTACCTGACAGGGGTGCAAACGCGAAGAAGCCCCGCCCTGGCAGCCCGCGAGGTGGAAAATATACTGGAGATTCATCCGTCGACAGCGCGGAAATACCGGCTTGAGGATGGCGTGCTGGCTAGCGTGCAATCCAGCAGGGGGACGGTTATCGTCCGAACGAAGATTACTTCTGATATTCGAGAGGATACGTTATTTATCCCGATGCATTGGGGAGACGCCCAGAACGTGAACCGGGCAACCAACGCTCTGCTGGATCCGAATTGCAAGATGCCGGATTTCAAGACAAGCGCGGTAAAAGTTCAGCCGCTTGCCGAGTATTTGCGGGAGGAGCGGGAGAAGGGGCTGATGAAGGAATGATAGGCGGCATCATATTAGCCGGTGGCCAAGGCAGGCGGATGGGCGGATTAATGAAGGCGCTTCTGCCGATTGGCGGCAAGTTTATGATTGAGCATGTCCGTAACAACATGCTGCCGCTATGCGGCAGCGTGACGGCTGTGGTCGCGTCGGAGGAGCAGGCCAAGCTCCTCTCCGGCTTAAAGCTTCCGTGCCTGATCGATACGGCGCCCGGTCAAGGTCCGCTTGCGGCTCTGCATACCGCTTTCGAATACAATTGTTATTCCGCGCTATGGGTAACCGCTTGCGATATGCCTTTTGTATCGGATAAGGCTGCCGCTTTTTTGCAGCATCAGATGGAGGAAAGCGGAAGTTTGGCCGCCGTGCCTGAAGTTAATGGACAGCTTCATCCGCTGCATGCCGTCTATCGCGCCGAGTGCCTGAAACAGGTGGAGCTCTGTCTGCAGGAAGGCGACTATAGCATGAAGGGATTTCTGAAGCGGATTAACTATGTCCGGGTTTCGGAGGAGAAGTTTCAGACTGCAGGCATTGAGCTTAGCTTTGTTGATAATATCAATACACCGGGGCAATACGAGGAAGCGAAAATACGAAAGGGGGTGTAGCTTTGGCAGCAGCCGTATATCAGATTACAGGCTTCAAGAATGCGGGCAAAACAACGCTCATGTGCCGGCTGATCGATTATTTGGTGTCCCAAGGGCTTATGGTCGCAACGGTAAAGCATGACGGACACAGCTTTGAAACAGAACCGGCACATACGGATACCGCCAAGCACCGTTCCTCCGGTGCGGTCTGGTCGGCTATTACCTCCGCAGACCGGACGGCTATTGTGAAAGAGAAGCCTTCCGCATTGCTTGAGCTGATCGGAGAAGCGCCGGCAGAGGCTTTTATCCTTGTTGAAGGGTTTAAGACGGAGCGATTTCCGAAGCTTGTAATCGTTAGGCGGGCGGAAGATGAACGGCTGCTGGGAGAATTGAAAGGCATTACGGCAGTAGCGGTCTGGCCGGGATATAAATTGCAGAAAGATGCCATTCCGGCAGGAGCCGTGTTATTCGATATAGACGATGTGCAGGGGATAGGAGATCATATACAGATAGAAGGTTCGAGAAGACAGTCCTGAGCGGGACTGTCTTTTTTTTGAAGCTTGAGAAAAACTTTTTTGAAAATGGACCGTATACAATACTTAACGAAATCAACAGCAAGAAAGAGGTGACTTATGTTTCAGCTATTCATTTATATCGGCTGTGGATTTATATTGATATCCGGGGTGGCTTTGGGAGCCTGGACAACGCCCGAGCAGCAGAGAAGGAATTTTAATTCGGAGCAGCCATCGGACAGAAGAATGAGAAACAAGGTTGCAACATGGTCCTTTGTGCTGGCTTTGATCTTCTTGGCTATTGCCGGAATGATCCATTGGCTGGATTAAATCAGAATTGCCCCGTTTATGAAAAACGGGGCAATGTTTGCTGCTAGCTCTCGGATTTAAGGATTTTCTGCAGGATCCTTCGAAACAGCGGGAAGGCGGATGACGGCTTCTGTTCCAACGCCTTTGGTACTGCTGAAACGGATCGTGCCCCCCATAGCCTCGATGATCCGGAAGGTGACCATCAGACCAAGGCCAGTTCCTTTGGATTTGTTAGAGAAATAGGGCTCACCAAGCTTGTCCAGCTTCTCTGGATCAATCCCTTCGCCATTATCGATAACCCGGACAATAACCTCATTTTCTTCTCTGTTCGCCTGAATGGATACGGTGCCGTCAAAGCTGGATATCGCCTCCAGACTGTTCTTGATCATATTAATAATGGCTTGTTTGAATTTCTCGGCGCTGCCAAGTACATAAAGGTTAGGCTCCGCGACCACTTCAAGCTTAGTGCTTTGCATCGCGGCCAGAGGTGAGATTATATCCTGAATCTGATTCAGCTCTTCCGAAATATTTAAGGTTTTGATGTCTTCCAGATGAGGCTTGGCGAACGTCAGGAACTCGGTAATGATGCTGGACGCGCGGTCCAGCTCCTGTACGGCCAGCTGCAGGAACTGCTTGTCCTTGTTTACGGCTTTTTCACCCACCAGCTGAATGAATCCACGCGTCACTTGCAGCGGATTGCGTACCTCATGCGCGATAGATGCTGCAAGATGGCTGATCAGCTCCATTTTCTCCCCGCGCTGAATTTCCCGGTTAAACATCTCAAGCTCCTTAGAATATTTGACCAGCTGGTCATGGTTGCGAGAGAATTGCCTGCCCATAACGGCAATAAGCGACAGCAGGAAGACTAGCAGTCCCCACTTCCAATAAATCAGATGATAGGTCTCGTCCCTGAAATAGATAATAATCTCCGAGATAAATACGCTGCAGAAGACGGAGTACCCGACGGATATCATAATCGCGTCCCGGTTACCTCTCCAGGCGTAACCAATCGCATGTACGGTCAGAATGAGGAATTGAATAGCTGCAATAACGGTAAGCGGCACAACTTGCAGCAGGCTGAGGCTTATGCCAGGAACAATGGTTTTGCCAAGCGCCCATAACACAATAACCATGACCGTAACCGGAATGAGGACGATTCTGAATTTTTTTATAATGCCATAAATTCCCGGACCAAGAGTCTGCTCGAAAAAGACCGCCAGAGCAGGAGTAAGCAAGAATAAGGCTAAATCAAACAAATCCAGAAAAGGTCTTCCGTAAGCGTAATAATGGTGGTACAAAGCGGGAGAGTAGGCAAGTATAATCTCTCCCAGGCAAAGGATGATCAAGCATAAAGACATCCACAGCACAATCTGCTCGCGTTTAAGAAAGAACAGACAAGTCATCATAATCAAGGCGATAAACATAAAGGAACCGCCGTAGACCAACTCAATTAATCCGTAACGCTCATAATCGGGCATCATCTCATTGTAATCGCCAATGACCAATTCAGGCTCCAGCGATTGTCTCTCGTCGGATAAATGAAGCAGGATCAGCAAGTTATTGCCTTTTGTCGCATCTGTCAGAGGGAGGAGCGTATAGTTTACATCATAAGGATACGATCTTTCCATGTTGTAGAGGAGGCCGTCCTGATGTTCATAAGCTACGCTCACAGCAGTTCCGTAAACCCGTTTCATCCATATTCCCGGCGTATTCCAATCCAGGGACGGAAGTGTGATGCGAAGTAGAAGGGCATCGGCACCGGCGGCGCGATTCTGCATAGGCTGATCTGTCTCAGCATGCTGCCATTTATTCGGGTCTCCCTCCTCGATCCATGCCGCTTGATAGGACTCATCAGGCTTGTACAGCCACTGATAGTCCCAATCCTTAATGACGGAATAATTTTGTTTGGGCTCTTTTATAGAAGAGACGTGTTGAATCTGATAAACCGAGCATATAACCAGCACAATTATGCCTGTAATCAGTAGAATGGTTGATCTCATTGCCGTCACCTACAGTTGAAATTTCTGTCATCTTTTACCATACTTGCTAATTCGACAAAAAGCAATATGATCCAACAAAGTATATATCTCCTTTATACTTGAGTGATATAATGAAGCCATTTTAAATTGGGCGAGGGCGGTGTGACGTATGGCGGTAAGCGAGCATTATGCACGTAATGGCGAGATCAGCATTCATTATTACGATTCAAGAGACGAAGCGGATGAAAGACTAGTTCCTATTGTAATTTGCCCGGGATTATCGGAAACCGCGGAAGAATATCTGGATTTTATTGAGGCAGCGGCACCAAGAAGATGTATTTCGTTATCGTTCCGCGGAAGAGGGAAAAGCGATACCCCGGAGACCGGCTACGATCTGAAAGACCATCTGTCCGATCTGGAATCCGTCGCGAGAGGTTCCGGGGTGAAGAGGTTCCATCTGTTTGCTTATTCGAGAGGGGTATCTTACGCGCTGCAATATGCCCTTGCCTACCCAAGCGATGTATGCTCCTTTATCGTTGGAGACTATCCGCCTGAACACCGGTCGATGCCTGACGGCTGGGCAGAGGACTATATACATAATTATCTGATTCCGTATAACCGGACATCCAACATACGGACAGACGCAGTATGGGGCATACAACGGGAGTCGGTTCAAATCTCGCTGGACCAGCCATTGAAATTGCCGATTATGGTGGCAAGAGGACAACTGGAAGGCTCTTTAATTACGGAAGAGGATCTTGCCAAGTACATGCGGATGAGCGAAGCTGTCTGCGTGAAAGAATACGCTCGATCAGACCATGCGCTGAAAGGTGAAGACAAAGCATTGTTTTATGCGGATATTGTCCACTTCGTTAATGAACAGGACGGAGGTACGGATAAGAAAACAAAAAAGTAATTGCTGAGTGCAACTATTGTGTGTTATAACTATTGCGGGTGATGTAGGAATGGAACAATTGCCGCAGTATGTGGATGTGCGCGAAATATTGCAAAGCGTCGTTAGAAGATTTGGCCTGCAGCAGAAGGGTGGAGCGCAGGGATCCGGAATTTCCGTTATCCAAAGTCATATTCTGTATGAGCTTCATAAGCGTCCGAATCTATCTTTAAATGAGCTGGCTGATGTGCTATGCGTGGAAGCAAGTACGTTAAGCAGACAGGTGCAGCAATTGGTTGAACTTGAATTGCTGAGCCGTGAACCGGATCCGAAGGACCGTCGATACGTAACCTTGACCTTGACGGCTAAGGGGCTTGAGCAGCAGAAGGCCGTTGCGGAAACGATGGAGGATTACATCTTAAGCATTTTTCAGTTTGTGCCAGAAGACAAAAAAAGACAGGTGCTAGAAAGCCTTCAAATATTAAATGATGCGATGGGTCAAAGTCCTCATTGCTGTTTGCCTCCTCTATAGAGGAGTTTATTTTTGGATAATAGTTGCAATTTGCAATTATTAACCTTCGATATGAACTAAAGCGGGGAACGACAAGTGGCAATTATAGCAATTATTCTTTTTTTGATTACGTTAACGTTTGTTATCTGGCAGCCGAAAGGACTTGGTATTGGCTGGTCAGCCGCAGGCGGTGCTGTATTGGCGTTGCTTTTTGGCGTCGTCAGCTTTGCGGATGTAGGAACCGTAACAGGCATTGTATGGAATGCAACCATTGCTTTTATCGCGATTATCCTGAACTCTCTGATTCTTGACGCGATTGGTTTCTTTGAGTGGGCGGCCCTGCATATGGCCCGTCTTGCCAAAGGAAACGGTAGAAGGATGTTTATTTACGTCATTTTGCTTGGCGCGGCAGTATCGGCCTTTTTCGCCAATGACGGTGCAGCGCTTATCCTTACGCCAATTGTTCTCGCCATGGTTAGGGCGCTTAAGTTCGACAGCAAAATGATTCTGCCTTTTATTATGGCCGGCGGTTTTATATCGGACACGACGTCACTGCCTCTAATTATAAGCAATCTGGTAAATATCGTTTCGGCCGATTATTTCGGAGCGGGTTTTGTGGAATACGCCAGCCGGATGATCATTCCGAACTTCTTCTCGCTTGGAGCAAGCCTTCTCGTACTGTATCTATTTTACCGGAAAAGCATTCCTGCGGACTACGATGTCCGCGAGGTGAAGGAACCGAGGGAAGCGATTAAAGATCATAAGCTGTTCCGCTTGTCCTGGATTCTGTTGGCGATTCTGCTTGTTGCCTATCTGGCCAGCGAATTTATTCAAGTGCCGGTATCCATTATTACGGGGGCTGTATCTATTGTCTTTTTGCTATTCGCCCGCCGCAGTCCAGCGATTAAGACGAAGCAGGTGATGAAGGAAGCTCCTTGGACCGTTGTTGTTTTTTCAATCGGAATGTATGTCGTGGTCTATGGGCTGCGAAACGCGGGCCTTACGGATGCGCTTGGGGACGTTATACAAGCTATTTCTGACCATGGACTATTTGCCGCTACGATGGGGATGGGCTTCTTGTCAGCGATTTTATCCTCGGTAATGAACAACATGCCAACGGTTATGATTGACGCTTTGGCGATTAAAGGGACAGCTACGGCAGGCGTGATCCGGGAAGCGCTGGTCTATGCGAATGTGATTGGATGCAATCTTGGTCCAAAGCTGACGCCTATCGGATCGCTGGCGACCCTGCTTTGGCTTCATGTTCTCGCGAAAAAGGACGTGAAGATTTCATGGGGCTCCTATATGAAAGCAGGCTTTGTATTAACCGTGCCGACCTTGTTTATTACGTTGGCCGGGCTGTATATCTGGCTTGAGCTTATTCATTCGTTTAGTGTGTACGTTGGCTTTGCAATTGCGGGTTTCCTATTGGCAGCGGGTGTTGCCTTCGCCTTTTTCTTCAGGTTGAAATCCGGTAAAAAACAAGAAGCAAAAAAACAAATGGCATAGCCGTGACAGGAGGATATGGATGACAGCAAAACCTATTGTATATTTCCTATGTACGGGCAATTCGTGCAGAAGCCAGATGGCTGACGGGTTCATGAAGTTACTGGGCGGGGACAAATTTGAGGTATACAGTGCCGGCTTGGAAGCGCATGGACTTAATCCGAGAGCAGTACAAGCGATGAAGGAGGCAGGGGTGGATATTTCGGCGAATACCTCCGATGTGATTAATGTCGAATTATTAAATCAGGCCAATTACGTCATTACCTTATGCGGGCATGCAGACGAGCATTGTCCGGTTATTTCGAATGAAAATGTTATCAAGTGGCATTGGGGATTTGACGATCCGGCAAAAGCTACCGGAACCGAGTCGGAAATCATGGAGCAGTTCCGTACCGTGAGGGATGCTATTCATGACCGAATTAAACAATTTGTAGATGAAAGCTGCCATTAAGGCAGCTTTTTTTAATCCTCCGGCTCATTCATGCCGCGGACATAAATCACGTAGCAGCCCCGGTCTTCGTCAATTTCGGTTGATGTCGTAAACATGAGACCATAATCCGGAATGTCTACGATATCCTTCAGCAGGTAACGGATGACCTCATAATGGTTGGCGCTGCGGATCTCGGCCAGCTTGCGTCCCCGTTCGTTAGGCTTCCTGAATTCGATATAAATGCCGCGTCCCCGGTAGTTCGATTCGTCACCGTAATTCTCGTTAGGCCCGATTCGTTTGACGATCAGCATTTCTTCGTTTTCCTGCATTTCGTTTGAGGTTAATTCGTATTGAACTCCGTTTGCGATCAGGTAGGTGCATAATTGACGGGCATACATTTCATCGATCCCGACAGTAGCGGAAGGATATTCCATCAACGGCTCATATTGATTAAAACCGTTGTCGACAAAATAAGTTAATTTATTCATCGCTTTCACTCCGAATCAAAATGATTTCATTATCATACCATCATTTTATGGAAACTTTAACTTTTCTTGCTGCGCCTCTATCAAAATATGATATAACTTTATAGGAACTATGAAGCTTGGAGGATATCAGTCTATGAATTTAACACAAAAAGCAATGCTTGGCGTCTCTGCCGTTGCGATGGCTACCGCCCTGGCAGGCTGCGGGCAATCGACGACTTATCCGCGGACGGCTCAGCCAACGGACAGCCAATGCAGGGACTGGGAATGGGAAAGCAAAGACGGCGTATACCGCTGCGACGACTCCAGTTCCTCTTACTACCGGAGTTATTATTATGGCAACAGCTATTATTCATCCCGATCCGCCCTGCAAAAAAGCAGCTCCTATTCTGCTTATAAATCCAGCGTTTCAAGCAAAACGAGCTCCGGCTTTGGCAAAGGCAGCTCCATTAGCGGAGGCTGACCGTGGACCCATTCGCCAAGGCGAGAAACGCCTTTTATTCCGGAATTGAAAATTATTGGGCAGATTTGTACGGTGAAGAGTATTCTCTCTATGACCTATACGATATGACGAAAGAAGAGGTTCATAAGATTCGCGAATCGACGAACCGGATTGGTCATATTTTTTACAAAACCGCGCAATTGCTTCGAACCGTGGATGACGAGACATTGCTGATGCTTGGTTTTCCGCGCGAAACGTTGGCATACATACGAATCAGAAGCTTATCGGTCGAGAGCATAATCGCAAGACTGGATTTGGTTGGTGCCGGGGAGACCTACAAATGCATGGAGATCAATTCGGATACCCCTACATTCATCAAGGAGCTCCACCATGTGAATGGTCTGGTCTGCGAAGCCTTTGACCGCCATAATCCGAATAAGGGCTATGAGAGGCAGCTTGCGCTTGCGATTGAGAAAGCGGTTGTCGAGAGTCTGGAATACCTCGGAGACGGTCTGACAGCTCCTTATATCGTGTTTACGGCTCATGGAGATAACGTGGAAGACGCTAACACGGCTGCTTACTTGAGGAGCTTCCTGCCATTCCCGTCGAGCTTTGTTCCGCTCGATCAGCTGCAAATTATCAGGCATGCAGGGTTGTATGACGGAGAGGGCAATCCCATTCATGTTCTGTACCGCCAAACCTTCCCGGTAGAGAATCTCATTGAGGATGAAGATGACGAAGGGAACCCGATCGGATTATGGCTGTTGGAGCTTATCGAGCAGAAAAAGGTCGCGGTCATTAATCCGCCGTCAGCCTTCCTCCTCCAGTCGAAGGCCGTGCAGGCCATTATTTGGGGACTGTACGAAGAGGGGAGTCCTTTCTTTACCGAAGAAGAGCACCAATGGATCGGAGAGCATTTTCTCCCCACCTACCTGGAGCCGGACCGCTTTCTTGAAGGCCGGACGAAATACGTGATGAAGCCTGCGTTTGGACGCGAAGGGGATACGGTGAAAATTTTCGATGGCGACGGTAAGGTAGCGGCAGAGGATAGTCATAACTCCTACGCTCATTACCTTCCGGTCTATCAGGAATACGTAGAGCTGCCAACCGCCAAATTCCGGACGGAAAAGGGAGAGCGTGAAGGCTCGTACATGTATGGCAGCTTTCTAATCGGAGGAAAAGCGGGCGCATTAGGCATTCGGATCGGCAGCCCGATTACGGATAATTTATCTTATTTCTTGCCGGTTGGCATCACTAAATCAGAGTAAGGAGCTAATTAGGAATGGACACTAATTTATATGTGGATTTTCTGTTTTATTCATTGACGGGTTTTGCGATTATGATAGCAGGGCTGCTCTTGTTTGAATTGACAACCAAGAACAAGGAATTTGCCCTTATTTTTAAAGGGAATGCTTCGGCTGCTTTGTCGCTTGGGGGCAGACTGGCCGGTCTTGCAATCGTAATACGAGCGGCTGCGGAAAACTCGGTATCGCTTTCCGATATGCTGCTCTGGGGCGTGATCGGGATCGTAGCGCTAGTTATCCTCTACTACTTGACGGAACTGTTTACTTATCTGCTTGGCAAAGGGCTTAAAGTGAATGTGACCATCTTCAAAGCCATTGAGCAAAATAACATCGCGGTAGGTATTCTTATTCTGCTTATTTCGTGCAGCGTTGGCATGATTATTGCCGGATGCCTTACTTATAATCCCGATTTGCTCGGGTAGATTGGCAAATACCCACATATCTTGACATGTGGCGTCCCTGGCGGTATAATCGGGTTTAACCATGTTTTTCTATACTTAATGGCGTTGAAGAGGAGCAGTAATGTCGCGGAGCAAGGCTAAGAGAGCCGGCGGTTGGTGTAAGCCGGACCTGCAGCGATATGAATCTCGCCTTGGAGCTTTGCGTTATTACGCAACGATTAGCCTGCGTTAAAGGCAATGAGTGAACGGAAGGCAAAGCATGCCGGACGTTAACTAGGGTGGTACCACGGGAATAATCTCCCGTCCCTAGCGATAATACGCTAGGGACGGGAGTTTTTTTATGTTTGTGATGCGCTCGCGCACACTTTTTAGGAGGAAATGATTATGAGTCAGGAATTTCAAGGCTACAATCCGCTCGCGGTAGAGCCGAAATGGCAGAAGTATTGGGATGAGAACAAGACATTCGCAACAACGGAAGATTCGGGCAAGAAAAAATTCTATGCCCTTGATATGTTCCCTTATCCATCCGGCGCGGGCCTGCACGTAGGTCATCCGGAAGGCTACACGGCTACGGACATCGTATCCCGTTACAAACGGATGCGCGGCTACAACGTCCTTCATCCGATGGGCTGGGACGCGTTTGGTCTGCCGGCGGAACAATACGCTCTGCAAACGGGGCGCCATCCGCGCGAAATCACGGTGGAGAACATCAACAACTTCCGCCGCCAGATCAAATCGCTCGGGTTCTCGTATGACTGGGACCGCGAATTCAGCACGACGGATCCGGATTACTATAAATGGACGCAATGGATTTTTATCCAATTGTATAATAAAGGCCTTGCTTATGTAGCGGAAGTACCGGTTAACTGGTGTCCCGCGCTGGGTACCGTACTGGCGAACGAAGAAGTGATCGACGGCCTCAGCGAACGCGGCGGCCACCCGGTTATCCGCAAGCCGATGCGCCAATGGATGCTGAAAATTACCGAATATGCTGAGCGCCTGCTCGAGGATCTGGAAGAGCTCGACTGGTCGGAAAGCATTAAAGATATGCAGCGCAACTGGATCGGCAAATCGACTGGCGCGGAAGTCACTTTCGACATTGACGGCCATGATGCATCGCTTGTTGTATTCACAACGCGTCCGGATACGCTGTTTGGCGCAACTTACTGCGTACTGGCCCCCGAGCATGAGCTGGTTGCAACTATCACGACGGCTGACCAAGCCCAAGCGGTTGATGCGTACAAAGAAGCAGCCGCTCGCAAGAGCGACCTGGAGCGTACCGACCTTGCGAAGGATAAAACAGGCGTATTTACAGGCGCTTACGCAATCAATCCGGTTAATGGCGCGAAGACGCCAATCTGGATTGCCGACTACGTGCTTGCCGGTTACGGAACAGGCGCAATTATGGCGGTACCAGGCCATGATACCCGCGACTGGGAGTTTGCGAAGCAGTTCGATCTGCCAATCCTTGAAGTTGTTCAAGGCGGCGACGCAACGAAAGAGGCTTATGCAGGCGACGGCCCTCACGCCAATTCCGATTTCCTGAACGGTCTGAACAACGAAGATGCGATCAAAACGATGATCGAGCATCTGGAAGGTTCGGGCAAAGGCCACGGCAAGGTCACTTACCGTCTGCGCGACTGGCTGTTCAGCCGCCAGCGCTACTGGGGTGAACCGATTCCGATTCTGCACCTGGAAGACGGCACGATGAAGCCGGTTCCCGTAGATCAGCTGCCGCTCGTATTGCCGGACGTGGATGCGATCAAGCCATCCGGTACGGGCGAATCCCCGCTTGCGAACGTTACGGAGTGGGTAAACACGATTGATCCGGAAACAGGCATGAAAGCACGCCGCGAGACAAACACGATGCCGCAATGGGCGGGAAGCTGCTGGTACTACCTGCGCTTCATCGATCCGAAGAACGAGAACGAAATCTGCTCGCCGGAGAAGCAAAAGGAATGGTTGCCGGTTGATCTGTACATCGGCGGCGCTGAGCATGCGGTGCTTCACTTGCTTTATGCCCGCTTCTGGCACAAAGTGCTGTACGATCTCGGCGTCGTGGATACGAAAGAGCCTTTCCACAAGCTGGTTAACCAAGGTATGATTCTCGGCACGAACAACGAGAAAATGTCCAAATCGCGCGGCAACGTCATTAACCCGGATGATATCGTGAACGAATTCGGCGCGGATACGCTCCGCATGTACGAAATGTTCATGGGACCTCTGGAAGCGACAAAGCCATGGAACACCAACGGCGTAGAAGGCACATACCGCTTCTTGAGCCGCGTATGGCGCTTGTTCGTCGGCGAAGACGGTAGCGTAAACGCGAAAATCACAAACGACGGCGAAACAACAAAGGCGTTCAAGCAAACATGGCACCGTTCCATCAAAAAGGTGACTGATGATTTCGAGAACCTGCGCTTTAACACCGCGATCAGCCAGTTGATGATTTTCGTTAACGAAGCCTACAAAACGGATGTTTTGCCGGTTGAAGCAATGAAGAACTTCCTGCAAATGCTGTCTCCGCTGGCTCCGCATATCACGGAAGAGCTGTGGGAGAAGCTGGGCGGAACAGGCTCCATCACTTACGAGCAATGGCCTTCGTACGAAGAAGCATTGACAGTGGATGATGAAGTTGAAATCGTCGTTCAAGTGAACGGCAAAATTATCGAGCGCGTATCCATTGCCGCTGATACTGCGGAAGCAGAGATGGAAAGCCTCGCCAAAGACATGGATAAAGTGAAAGAACTGATAGAAGGCAAAACGATCCGCAAAGTGGTCGTTGTTAAGGGCAAGCTCGTTAACATCGTAGCGAACTAAATAGCAGGAAAAAAAGAAGAGGTGAGCGGCCCAGCAGCGCAAAATGTGCTACTGTCCGTTCACCTCTTCGCCGTAGAAAGCGGTATTTATTTTGGCGACGTCTTCGTCGAATTTTTTATGCGTTGTCCGGATCAACCGGTTAAAGGTGCCGTCAAGCTCACGATTAAGCAGCTGCAGGGCCTGGGCCGTAATTCCTCCCGGAACGGCTACTCTCTTCTGGATATCTTCCGGGGATAGCCCGCCTTCCGTTAGCAGAAGTCCCGTACCAAGCAGCATGTTGCTTGCAACGCTGACCGCGTCTTCGCGGCTGATTCCCGTTTCGCATACGGCCGCATCAATGAACTGCTCGACGAGATAAGCGAAAAAGGCAGGTCCGCAGCTGGAGAGGTCGGATACGATCCGGGTGTAAGGCTCTTCGATCGGAAGAGGCTCGCTGATGAAAGCAAGCATATCTTCGATTAGAGTCTGGTCTTCTTCCGTAATACGGGAGCCGTAGATGCATAAGGTAGCTCCGCTCCAGACGAGGTTGGTGACGCTTGGAATAACCTTTGCGATTTTACAAGGCAAAAGCTCTTCCAGATGCCCGATCAGAACCGGGCTTGTTATGGATATAAGAAGCTGCTCCGGCCGCAGGACCGGCAGAAGCTCATCAATCACTTTCTTATATTCAAGCGGTTTGACGCATATAAACAAAATGTCGCTAACGCTTGCGGTGCTTGCATTCGAACGCTCGGCTCTCATTCCGGGATATCGTTCAGCAAGCGCCTGGGCTTTGGCGTAGGTGCGGTTGCTGATTACGATCTGACACGGGTCGAGTGCTCCAGATGCGACGAAGGCTTCGATCAGCAGGCTTCCCATCGCGCCCGTCCCTATGAATCCGACATTCATGCTCAGCCCTCCCAACAGATTTGCTCTTTTAACCTATTCCTAAAGACTTGCCTTATATGACATGAAAATGCTAAAAATCCCCTTTTTTTGGATGGAAGGAGTGTTGCAAGTGGCCCGTCTCCTGCAAGGACGTCGAACGCATTCGAATAGAAACAGAGTTATGATCCCTTTATTTCTTGTCGCAGCGGCAGTTGTCTTGTTAGCGGCAGCTTTTGCGCAACCGAAGGAGAAAGCACCCGATGAATGGTTGCAATTGAACCGGGAGGTCGGCGCGGCTTTGCAAATGGAAGGAGAACCGACTGTAGGGGGGCAAAAGGCGGATCTGCCCGAAAAAACGAAGGACGGCGAAGCGGAGTTGCCAAATACCCAGACGGGGGGCATTCATGCGGAGGCTAAAGCCGGAGAGGCTGGAGGGAAGGAAGAAATCCCGTCAGGCAAGCTTGATATTAACCGGGCAACAGCCGAGCAGCTGGATACGCTGAAAGGGATTGGTCCTGCTAAAGCGCAGGCCATTATCGCCGACCGGGAACGAAACGGTCTTTTTTCATCCGCCGACGATCTTCTCAGAGTGAAGGGGATAGGCAGCAAGCTGCTTGCCGGAATAAAAGATAGCATTGTCGCAATGCCCTGATTATGAGAGAATGGGACAAGACGCAGGGAGGTTTTCCCAGGTCTATATAACCATATTCGGGCAGTAAGTTCGATTCCATTGGACAACCAAAACCGAGCCGTTTGCTTTGAAGTGGTTGAAGCATGTCCATCCCATATATCAAGGAGTTGTTGCACATGACGAATCAAGAACAAAACAAGCGTTCGCTCGACACCGTGGCTGTCCATGGCGGCCAGGAGATTGACCCGACTACTTTTTCCCGGGCGGTCCCGATTTACCAGACGACCTCTTATGGCTTCCGTGATACGGATCATGCCGCCAACCTGTTCTCTCTTCAGGAATTCGGCAACATTTATACCCGCTTGATGAACCCGACAACGGATGTATTCGAGAAACGTGTCGCCGAGCTGGAAGGAGCCCCTGCTGCACTGGCAGTAGCGTCCGGACAAGCTGCAATTACGTATTCGATAATGAATATCGCGGAAGCGGGAGACGAGATTGTATCCGCAACCAGCCTGTATGGCGGTACTTACAATCTGTTCTCGACAACTCTTCCTAAGCTTGGCATTCAAGTCAAGTTCGTAGACCCGTCGAATCCCGAGAATTTCCGGGCAGCCATTACGGAACGCACAAAAGCTCTGTATGCGGAAACGGTAGGCAACCCGAAGGGCGATATCCTTGATATCGAGGCGGTAGCGGCTATCGCTCACGAGAACGGTATTCCGCTTATCGTGGATAATACGTTCCCAAGCCCTTATTTGCTTCGTCCGATTGAGCATGGCGCGGATATCGTGGTTCATTCCGCAACGAAATTCATTGGCGGTCACGGTACGTCGATCGGCGGCGTTATTGTTGACGGCGGAAATTTCGACTGGAAAGCAAGCGGCAAATTCCCGGGTCTGACAACTCCGGATCCTAGCTATCATGGCGTTGTTTATACGGAAGCTGTTGGTCCAATTGCTTATATCATTAAAGCTAGAGTACAATTATTGCGTGATATGGGCGCTGCTCTGTCGCCGTTTAACTCGTTCCTGCTGCTGCAAGGTCTCGAAACCCTGCATCTGCGGATGGAGCGCCATAGCTCGAATGCCCTGAAGGTGGCTGAGTTCCTGGAGTCGCATGAAGCGGTGGAATGGGTAAGCTATCCGGGTCTCGAGAGCCATCCTTCTTATGAGCTGGCTAAGAAATATTTGCCGGATGGTCAAGGCGCCATTTTGACCTTTGGCATTAAAGGCGGCGTGGATGCAGGCAAGAAGGTTATCAATTCCGTGAAGCTGTTCTCGCATTTGGCGAACGTCGGCGATTCGAAGTCGCTTATCATCCACCCCGCAAGCACAACTCACCAGCAGCTGTCTGCTGCGGAGCAGGAAGCGGCAGGCGTAACTGCCGGGCTGATCCGTCTGTCGATCGGCACGGAGGGCATTAAAGACATTTTGGCCGATCTGGATCAAGCCTTGCGCGCAAGTCAATCGAACTAATAAATAAGCTATCTATAATACATCTAGACAGAGGCGGATCCGTCGGATACCCTCCTTGAGGGGTCTGACGGAAGCTGTCCGGCAAAAGGAAAAGGAGTGGAAGACATGTCAGAAGCACAGGATGCTTCACGCAAAGACTGGGATACGTATTTTATGGACATTGCCTACATGGTGTCGACACGCTCGCGTTGTTCCCGCCGTCATGTCGGATCGGTGCTCGTGCAGGGCAAGAAGCTGCTGGGAACCGCCTATAACGGAGCTCCGATGGGCGTGCAGGACTGCTCGGAAGCGGGCTGCATGATTACGGAAGAGTGGGAGACCAGAATTGGCGATAACGGTCAGGAGCATATGGTCAAGAAACAGCGCTGCATCCGCACGATTCACGCGGAGCAGAATCTGCTTCTCTTTACAGACCGTGCCGACCGGGAAGGATCAACGGTATACGTAACGGATCAGCCATGCTGGACCTGCGCCAATATGCTGGCGAACAGCGGCGTGAAGGAAATTGTGTTCCATCGCGGTTATCCGAAGGACAGTGATAAGGTAAGCCTGCTCATGAGCCAGAAAGGGATTGTATTCCGTACGTTGACGGATTACGAGCCGCCGCCGCAGGCGAGCATGAAAGTCACATCCTAACTAAATAAGCGAATGGGGAAGAACCTCTGTATGCATCTGCTTTGATGCGTCCGGAGGTTCTTTTTTTTGCGTAAAGGAGGGAATGACGTGAATAGACGGCCTTTAGTATGGTTTGCCGTGTTCTGGATCGCGGGAAGCAGCATAGCCGCTCATCTTAGCATTGGGGGAGCAGCCTTGGCGATATGCTCAGCCGGGGTTCTGTTGTTTGCGCTAGTGCTGCTTGGACAATCGACAAGGCGGCTTGCCGTTGTCTGCCTAATCGGCTGCATGCTTGCGGGTGGGGAGCGAATGTGGGCCGATGCCCGTAACGTGAGCGCGCTGGATTTGCCGGGCGATTCCTATGAAGCGGAAGTGACCGGCACGATTGTGTCCGCGGTAGAGGTCGACGGCGACCGCGCGATGTTCCGCGTGACGGCCGATGCCGTCCGCGTGGGTGGCGAAGCGGCTCCGCGCAAGATTCGCGAGCGCCTGCTTGTTCAGGTGCGGCTTGCCGAGCAGCCGCACCAGCAGGTTGCCGCCGCGTGGCACCGCGGCGACAACGTGCGCCTCGCCGGCGAGCTTGCGCGGCCGGCTGGCGCATCCAATAGCGGCGGCTTTGATTACCGCCGCTATCTGGACAGCAGCCAGCATATCCACTGGCTGCTCAAGGTCAAGGGCGTCGGCGCCGTCCAGGCGGCGCCGGGCCCGGGCTGGACCGCGGCCGCCGTGCTCGGCCGCGTGGATGCCGCGCGCGACTGGCTTGGCGCGCGGATGGATCAATTGTACCCGGCCGATCAGTCCGGGTACATGAAGGGGCTGGTCCTCGGCATACGCGAGGACCTGGACCCGGAGCAATTCCAGCAGTTTTCCCGGCTGGGACTGACTCATATATTGGCCATATCGGGTCTACACGTGGCCGTATTTGTATATGCCCTTGGGGCCGTTTTGCGGCTGCTGCGTATGACGCGGGAACGGCTGCTGGTTACCTTGATTGTTGCCGTTCCGTTTTATGTGCTCCTCTCCGGTTCGTCCCCTTCGGTCGTAAGGGCAGGGCTGATGACCATGCTGGCATTGCTTGCCGCCCGGATGGACAAGCTGAAGGACGGCCTGCATCTGCTTGCTGCCGCAGCGGTAGCGATGCTGATCTGGAATCCTTCCTTTATTCAGGATGTAGGCTTCCAATTGTCCTTCGCCGTTACCGCAGGGCTTATTCTGTTTGTTCCGCCGGTAAGGCGGGCGATGCCGGATTGGCGCAAAGGGAAGGCGCTGCTTGATCTGCTTGTCGTGACGGTTGTCGCGCAAGCGGTATCTTTTCCGCTGACGGTCTTTTACTTTAATCAGTTCCACTTGCTGTCGATTCCGGCCAATCTGATTTTGGTACCGTTCATTAGTTTTATTGTGATGCCGATAGGGGCCGTTGCGCTGATCTTTGGCCTGCTGTGGCCGCTTGGCGGTCAAATGCTGGCAGCTGTCAGCGTATACGCAAACGATTGGACGTTTCTTCTGGTCAGCTGGCTTGGGGAAATGGATGCGGTCCGTACGATCTGGGCAACACCTCCGTTATGGTGGATTGCCGCTTGGTATTTGGCTCTTGCTCTTCTGTGCAGATTGCTCCCATCGGCGCCGGCGGCTGTTCCGGCAGATAATGATGAGACAATGCCCCTGCAAGAAACAGCGGCAGGTATGGAAAAGGATGCTGCGCCTATATGGGAGCTGCTGGAGGAACGGAAGCTGCCGGTCTGGAGGAGGCGGCCAGCCGGATTAACTCTCGCCTTATTAGTTGGTGCGGCGTTATTGTTCTACGCCTATTTTCCGGACTTGTTGAAACGCACGGCCGATGTTGATGTCCTAGATGTCGGACAGGGCGATTCGATTTATGTCCGCACGCCTCAGGGCAAGAGGATTCTGATCGATGGCGGGGGCACGTTAAGCTTCCGGAAAGCCGGCCAGGAATGGAAGCAGCGTAGCGATCCGTTTGAGGTGGGCAGCAAGGTCGTTGTTCCTTTATTAATGAAGCGGGGGGTTCATTCTCTTGATCTTCTTGTCGTTTCTCATCTGGACAGCGACCATATCCGAGGTTTGCAGGCGGTACTCGATGCCATTCCTGTTCGGGCCATCGTCTGGAACGGAAGCCTGAAGCCGGCCGAAGACGCCGAAGGGATTCTGCGGACAGCCGTGCGTAAGGGGATTCCGCTTTACCGTGCAGAAATCGGAAATCAATGGAAGATAGATGCCAATACGGAATTAACTGTCTTGTGGCCTCCGGCTGCGGGGGAAGAAATTCCCGTCATAGAGGATCAGAACGACGACAGCGTTGTGTTATGGATGAGAATCTATCAATCTACCTTTTTGCTGTCGGGAGATATTAGCAGCACTGCCGAATCTGCTATAATATCGCTTATACGGGATCAAAAGGCTATTTTATCATCATCCGCATCCACGCTAGGCCAGATCGATGTTCTGAAAATTGCGCATCACGGCAGCAAGTATTCAACCTCGGAAGAATGGCTGCGCTTTTGGAATCCGCTTCAGGCTGCTATATCCGTCGGGGCAACCAACACTTACGGACATCCTCATCCGGATGTGCTGAAGCGCTTGCAGCAGCAAAGCGTCACGGCGTTTCGGACAGATCAGAATGGCGAAATCCGCTATAAAGTGGGTTTATCTGGAATATATGAACAAACGATCAGGAAGAATTAGGAAAGACTGAACGAAAGTGCCTATATTCCTAATCTGGTATCCTGCTAAAATGCTTCTTTCAACCTAACTCACTAGGAACTACCTATATACGGGGTTCCATTTTTTTGTTATCCTTTAGGTTGGAGTTTTCTACTTTTTCAATTAAAAAATTAAAGTATTTTCATTTTAGATGTGCAACAATTTATGCAACCCACTCGTCAGAGAGGTTGCAAGAGAGGGGGATCCTTCGTGGTAGAGCCTGGCCTTATTAGAGCCGCTCAGTCAGGAGATCGGGATGCTTTAATAACTCTGTTGCGAGAGATTGAAACCCATGTTTACCGGACAGCCTATTATATATTGAATAATGAACAGGATGCGATGGATGCGGCGCAGGAAGCGTTAATCCGCATATATACGAAAATCGGCTCCTACGAAGAGAAGGCCCAGTTCAAAACGTGGATTCAACGTATTGTAACGAATATTTGTATAGATAAGTTTAGAAGAAGCAAGCCAACCGTATCGATAGACGAGCATGAGATGGTATTCCGGGAGAAACAAAATGTCGAGGACGAGGTTATGTCGGCTTACGCCGTTCAAGACATCCGCAAGGCAATCGATAAATTGCCGGAGCATCACCGGGCAGTAGTTGTACTGCGGTATTTGCAGGATTTCTCATATAACGAAATCGCTGACTCGCTTGATCTGCCATTAAATACGGTCAAATCCTACTTATTCCGAGCTAGGCAGCAGCTTCAAACTTTACTACATGATTATCAGAAAGGTGGTGTCCGGGGATGACTTGTCAAGAGGTGATCGAATACATGAACCGTCAGCTAGACGGCGATTTGGATGAACATGAATATGAGATCTTGATGAATCATACGAGACATTGTCCGGACTGTGCAGCAATGTTTGAGCGGCTGAAGCAACTGTCCGATGAGCTTGGGAATTTACCTCATGTCATGCCGAAGTACAGTCTGGTAGACGCTATTTTGCCTCAGCTTGAAGAGATTGTTCCATTCCGTCAGCCGGAGGCGGCTGCGGTGGAGATTGCTCCGATGGCCGTTCCTTCGGTAACGCAGCAAACGACGCGCCGCGTCAAAGAACGGCATCAGCTGCGCTTCCGGGCGATAACGGGAATTATTGCGGCGAGCGTAGCAGCCGGATTATTCCTCGTGTCTTATAATGCGGGTTTATTCCCGTCGTCTTCGCATAGCTTTGACTCGGATAAGGTTGAGACGGCGGCTGCCGATACGTCTTCTAGTTCGCTCGACGTGCAAAGACAGTTTAAAGAGGTACAGCCTTACGCCAACGACACTGGAAAAGCGCATGTTAACACGGAATCGATTGATCCGGATCAATCTACATCTGCATCTGCGGCAGACTCGTCGACAAATGATTACCATGTGACGACGGAAGAAGACCTGGGGATTTCCGGATCCGATGCGGATGCCGGCGGAACCACGGCTAATCAAGGGAACAGCTCCGGCGGCAGCAACGAGCCTGCATCCGGCAACAAAGGGTCCTCGACCGCCGAAGTTCCATCCGTTAACGCTCCTAACCAAGGCAGCGAGCCGGATCAGGGAATTAACGGATTTGCGCCTGCGCCACTTGATGCTGCCTCTCCGGATGGCAGCATGATCGCCAAAGCTGTTGGGTATCAGATTCATGTTTACAAGTCGGGTGAAGAGAACGGCACGGCTGTGTACGATTCTAAGCGCAGAAACGGCCAGATTGCCACGCTTGCATGGTCCGATGACAGCAAGCAACTGACCTATGAGATTCAATTAGAGTCGGGCGGCATGGAGCGTTACGTCATTGATTTAGTAGCAAAAACCGAGACGAAGGCGGCTCATTAATTCAAGACATTTTTACCGCTGATATTCGCACACTTTATCATTCATTTGCGTATGATATACAAATGAAAAGTCAACGTGAGCCTTGACCAAAAGTATGACCATCTACAGGGCGGTACCATGGACCTGCCTGCAGATGTTTATATAGATGTTCAGGGACAAAGGGATGAGGCCTAAGAAGCCCATCCCTTTGTTGCTGTTCAGCGAATGCCGTATTATGCAGGAGAGACGGGAGAGGTGAAGCATGGAAGCGAAAGAGGCGCTGAAGGAAATTAAAGCAGGGAAGTTCCGTCCTGCTTATGTGATATACGGCAAAGACCGCTACCGGATCGGCCAATTTACGGAGACTTTAACGGAAGCGATGTTTTCGCCGGACGAGCGTGAGCTTGGCGTAGTCAAGTTCGATACGTCGGAGACTCTGATCGAAGAAGCAGCGCTTGAAGCGGAGACGCTGCCTTTCTTTGTGGAGCGCAAGCTGGTTATTGTCCGTGATTCGGTTGTGTTTGCCGCCGGGGGCAAAGAAGGCGGCAAGCTGGACCATAAGACGGACCGGCTGCAGCATTATTTGGACATCCCGTCGGAGACAACGGTTATGCTGTTCATTATTAATGCGGAAAAGCTGGACGAGCGGCGCAAGCTGGTGAAGATACTGAAGGACCGCGATGCGCTTATCGCTTTTCAGGAGCTGGATGCAGCCGAGCTTAGACGCTGGGTAGTTAAACGCGCGGAGGAACAGAAACGGACGATGACGGCCGAAGCGGCGGATCTTCTGCTCGTACGCACCGGGGCGAATATGCAGCAGCTGGCAATTGAAGTGGACAAGCTATGCCTGCATGCAGGTGAAGGCGGGGTCATTGGCGTCAAGGAGACGGAGCTGCTGACGGCCTCTACCGTTGAGGAGGATGTATTTGCGCTGGTGGATGCCATAGCGAGCCTGCAGGTTGACCGTTCGCTGAAGCTGTACCGGGCCTTGCTCGTCAGAAGGGAAGAGCCAATCAAGATTGCCGCGTTAATCGCAAGGCAGCTAAGAATCATGCTTCAGATCAAGGAACTCGAGCAGAACCGGTATTCTCCGCAGCAAATGGCGGGTCAGATCGGACTTCATCCGTATGCGGTTAAGCTTGCCGCCGAGAAAAGCCAGAAGTTTAAAGTGGCACGGCTTGGCGCGCTGCTTAGCGATATAGCGGATCTGGATTATAAAATGAAAACAGGCGCTATCGATAAAACATTGGGGTTAGAGTTATTCCTTCTGTCGCTTGGGGTTCAACAAGGTCAAGGGCAAGGCGCTAGATAAATGAATGATGATAAATCAAAAACGGCTTCGCATAAGCGAAGCCGTTCGTTTGTTTGCGGTTTATTAAGCTTGAGCCGACAGAGCGTTCAGCTTTTTAGCAAGACGAGATTTTTTGCGGGAAGCCGCATTTTTATGAATCAGGCCTTTAGTAACCGCTTTGTCCAATTTTTTCGTTGCAGCGACCAGAGCAGCTTTAGCTACTTCTACATCAGTGCCAGCGATAGCTTGGTCAGCAGATTTAACAGCCGTACGAAGCGCGGATTTTTGGGAAGCGTTCAAAGCGCGGCGTTTTTCGCTCGTTTTAACGCGTTTAATTGCGGATTTAATGTTTGGCATCGAGTTTCACCTCCTACAAAGTTTGCGTAAGCAAACAAAAAGCGTACGCGGTAAGTCTAGGTAACACAACTTAAAATATATTACCATGCACTCTCATGAAAAGCAATAGCGAGCCTGTCCTGCCATTTTTGCTCATGAGGGAAAAAGTATGAAATTGTCTCCCTTGCGAACAATAAGCTGGAGAGAATGGTATGGCTTTGAAGGGAGAATGGTTAGATGACCGAACTTGATTTGCAGCAATATAACATCCGCACCGACCTGGCGCTAGAGGCAAAAGAAATCGCGGAGCAGCGTGGAGGGGGAGGCCCGATCCCGGGCATACATTCGGAAACAACCGAAGATGATGGTATCACAATTACTCATCTGCACGTTCAGAATGAGCAAGGCTCCCGTGCAATCGGCAAAGTGTTGGGCCGCTACGTCACGATTGAGGTTCCCGGCCTTCGCAAGCAGGATACGGAGCTGCAGGACCGTGTAGCTACGCATTTCGCGAGGCATTTCGAGACGTTCCTGGAGCGGATTGGCATAGGCAAGACTGCGAAGGTGCTTATTGTTGGGCTAGGCAACTGGAATGTGACGCCGGATGCGCTGGGACCGCTCGTCGTAGAGAATGTAATGGTTACGCGCCACTTCTTCGAGCTAATGCCGGATCAGGTTGCGCCGGGGTATCGTGCGGTTAGCGCAGTAGCTCCGGGTGTACTCGGGATAACCGGGATCGAGTCCAGTGAGATTGTGCAGGGTATCACGGAAAAAACGCATCCCGACGTTATTATTGCGATTGATGCTTTGGCTTCCAAATCACTGGACCGCGTTAATACAACGATTCAGATTGCGGACATCGGCATTCATCCGGGATCGGGCATCGGCAATAAACGCAAAGGCCTTACGAAGGAGATTCTGGGTATCCCGGTTATAGCAATCGGCGTGCCGACGGTTGTATATGCCTCCACGATCGTGAACCATACGATTGAGCTGATGAGGGGCCATATGGCCGCCAACAACGCCAATAATGATCAGATATTTGGTCTAATGAACCAGATGGGCGAAGCGGAACGTCTTCAGCTTGTCAAAGAGGTGCTTAATCCGGTTGGCCATGATCTGCTTGTGACGCCAAAAGAAATTGACGAGTTTATTGAAGATATCGCCAACATTATCGCAAGCGGCTTAAATGCTTCACTCCATGAGGCCGTTGATTCCGATAACGTTGCTGCCTATACGCATTAAAGTTTTCTCTAGAGTCCTTGCGGCTGCAACAGCCTCGGGGGCTTTTTTCTTGAATCTCTTAATCTATCAAATCTCCCCGAATCTATTATTTCGATTCGGTTCTATCAAACCTTCTTGTCTCATAGATTAGTAACAGATGAGCAACGAAGAAGCGGGAGGTAGAACTCGAAATGAAAAGAACCATCATGTTGTTTGATCTGACACGCGGAAGCAAACGTATTCGCAGGCTTCTTGTAACGGGAAGAACCTTCGCGGTGTTGTCGATAAGCTCCATGCTGTTTTTTGTTGCGATAGGTATTGCGGGAATGGCCCAGCAGCATTCGCTCGCCGCACCGGTGTCTTCCATGTCCGGTTTCGCGGCTTCTGTTTCAAGCGGTTTTTTTGGGGATATGCTAGAGATGGAAATGCCTCAATTTAAGAGCACGAAATCGGGCGAGGAGTTGTCTGGTACACAGATCAGCAGCTTTATCATCCGGTTGATGACAAATGTTAATCCGGGAGATCCAAGAAGCTTGATTGCCGGAGAGATTCCGGGCATGGGGGCTGATTCTTCTTTTCTGATACGCGGAGGGGTAGGGACGCAGCCCAATGTGTGGCCGGAAGACAACATTCCTATACCCGGCGATGATACGGGCGCAACAAATGGCGATGACCATGGCCCGGACAATACAGGCGGGGGCAACGAACCAGCAGATACTCCGGAACCGCCGGCCTCGACACCAACTCCTACGGAGAAACCGACGTCCACGCCAACTCCGGATGATGCAGGAACGCATACAACGGGAAAAGACAAAGTGGTATTTATCTATCATTCGCATAGCCGGGAATCCTGGTATCCGGAGATTGCGGACAAGAACGGTGATGCCAACTCGGCTTCCAAAAATATAACGCTGGTAGGCGAACGTCTAGCCGAGAAGCTTGAGGATCTGGGCGTTGGCACCACGCATTCGGATGAGGATTACCCGACAACGGTGCCGGGCTATGATTGGAACTATTCATACAAATACTCGAAAAAAACCGTACAGGAAGCTATTGCAAGCAATAAAAAGCTGAAATTCTTCTTCGACATCCACCGCGATTCGGGAAGACGCAAAACAACAACCGTAGATATTAAGGGCAAAAGCTACGCGCAGGTCTATTTTATAATCGGACACAAGAACCCGGACTGGAAAAAGAACGCCGAATTTGCAACCCAAATTCATGACGTTCTGGAGAAGCAATATCCCGGTCTTTCCAGAGGGATCTTGGGCAAGACCACCGCAACAGGCAATGGCGAGTACAACCAGTCGCTTGCCGAGGACAGCGTATTGATCGAGATTGGCGGCGTGGACAACACCTTGGCCGAAAGCTACCGGACAGCGGATGTATTGGCAAAAGTTATTGCGGATATTTACTGGGATGCAGAGAAAGTATCTGCTTCGAAATAATCAAGCTACGGGTGAGTGCTGCTGCGGCAGCCTCGCCTGACTAAGAAGGGGCTGAAGAGAGATGAAAGGTGCATTCAAATGGATATTGCTTGGAGGAGTGCTTGTATTTATTGTTTTGTACGGTATCGAAATGTCTTCCTCGGGCATTGAACGTATATACGGGCCGATCGAGAAAAACAATTCTTCATCGGTTATTTCGGAGGACAACCGGTATAATCTGGCTGCCTCCGATGAAGAAACAACAACCGTGAAGAGCAGCGGATTGTCCACGGAAGCCGACCGGAAAATCGCCGAGCTCGAGAAGGAGCTGAAGGAAGTGCGGAAAATCGCGGAGCAAAACGGACGCCATGAGCGGCTTCCCGGTATATCTTCGGACTCGGGGGAACCAACGGTGAACAAGGTAGCGGACGGAACAGCCGGCCTTCTGCAGTCCGTCTCCAATAGCGGGATTCGCTTTATTGCTTCTTTGTTTGGCTCGGTTACCGGATAGGCGGCAGCGCATCTTGCCGTAACCGCATTGCTGGTATACCATATAGCTGATATAATGGAAAGAATGATTAGCTATATTGGATTGTGTGGGGGTTAGGCATGACTGACGTTCGTGACCGGCAAAAGAAAATTAGGAATTTCTCGATTATTGCACATATTGACCACGGGAAGTCGACGCTCGCTGACCGTATTCTGGAATTTACCGGAGCGTTATCTTCGCGCGAAATGCAGGAGCAGGTTCTCGACCAGATGGATCTGGAGCGGGAACGCGGCATTACCATTAAGCTGCAGGCTGTCCGCCTTACCTATAAGGCTGACGATGGCGAAGAATATTTACTTAACTTGATCGATACGCCGGGGCATGTCGATTTCACGTATGAAGTATCCCGCAGCATGGCTGCTTGCGAAGGCGCTTTGCTTGTTGTCGACGCGGCACAAGGCATTGAAGCGCAGACGCTCGCCAACGTATATTTGGCACTCGACAACAACCTGGAGATTCTCCCGGTTATTAATAAAATCGACCTGCCAAGCGCCGAGCCCGAGCGCGTGAAGCAAGAGATCGAGGATGTTATCGGTCTTGATGCAAGCGACGCGGTTCTGGCTTCGGCAAAAGCAGGGATCGGCATTAAAGAAATTTTGGAGCAAGTGGTACAGAAGGTCCCGGCTCCAACCGGTAATCCGGATGAACCGCTTAAAGCGCTTATTTTCGACTCGCACTACGACCCGTACAAAGGCGTTATCGTATATGTGCGCGTTATCGACGGCAGCATTCAGGCCGGCAAGAAAATTCGCTTTATGGCGACTGGCGCCGAGTTTGAAGTTATCGAGGTTGGCGCATTTAAGCCTCGGATGGGCATTGTGGACGAGCTTGCGGTTGGTGACGTAGGTTTTGTCGTTGCCGGCATCAAGAACGTAAAAGATACGCGTGTCGGCGATACGGTTACGGAAGCCAAGCGTCCGGCTCCGGAAGCTTTGCCAGGTTACCGCAAGATCAACCCGATGGTATATTGCGGTCTGTATCCAATCGAGACGCAGGACTACAACGATCTGCGCGAAGCTCTCGAGAAGCTTGAGCTTAACGATGCGTCGCTTCGTTACGAGCCGGAAACCTCGACAGCGCTTGGCTTTGGCTTCCGCTGCGGCTTCCTTGGCCTCCTGCACATGGAGATCATCCAGGAACGTATAGAACGCGAGTTCAATATTCCGCTTATTACAACAGCGCCAAGCGTTATTTACCGCGTTACGCTGACGAACGGTACGGTCATGGAGATTGATAATCCGTCCAACTATCCGGAAGCGGGCAAGCTGGAATTTGTAGAGGAGCCTTATGTGAAGGCTTCGGTCATCGTGCCTAACGACTATGTAGGCGCCATCATGGAGCTTTGCCAAGGCAAACGCGGCGAGTTCGTGAACATGGAGTACTTGGATACAAACCGTGTTACTCTTACGTACGAAATTCCGCTTTCGGAGATTGTATACGACTTCTTCGACCAGCTGAAATCGAGCACCAAAGGATACGCATCGTTTGATTACGAGCTGTCGGGCTACCGCAGATCGAATCTGGTGAAGATGGATATTATGCTGAACAACGAGCAGGTCGACGCTTTGTCCGTTATCGTTCACCGCGATCGTGCTTACCAGCGCGGACGCGTAATATGCCAGAAGATGAAAGAACTGATCCCGCGTCAAATGTTCGAGGTGCCGGTACAGGCTTCGATCGGGACTAAGGTTATTGCGCGCGAGACCGTAAAAGCAATGCGCAAAAACGTTCTTGCCAAGTGTTACGGCGGTGACATCAGCCGTAAACGGAAGCTTCTCGACAAGCAGAAGGAAGGCAAGAAGCGGATGAAGCAGGTCGGCAGCGTAGAGGTGCCTCAAGAGGCCTTCATGGCGGTGCTGAAAATCGACGAGGACTAAGAGCGGGCTGCTCCTTAGTCGCTGCCCGCGTAGTCGTGAGTAGGGCGGAAGGGGACAGGTTATCTCCTTGCAGCCGCGGTTGCCGATGTTGTTTCTTTGAACAATTTGATTCGGTTGAAAAAAATGCGGCAAAGGCGGGCGCTACGCTCCTCCAGGAGATACCCTTTACCCTGCCGCCGTAACTCACGGTCAACGAAAGACAGGACTAAGGAGCTTGCTCTCCTTGGTCCTGTCGATTTTTTATTAGGGGAGAGTAGTGATCGCTTACGATGTAAGCATTGTTTCGCTATTCTTTTTAGGAGGAAACTGAAATGATTAATTACGCGCCGAAGGCGCTTTATATTCATATCCCGTTTTGCACGAACAAGTGTCATTATTGCGATTTTACTTCGTATGTTTTAAAGGGACAGCCTGTCGACGAATATCTCGACGCTTTGGAGAGAGAGATGGCGCTCACGGTTGCTCAAATGCCGCCGGAGAGAATCGATACGGTTTTTGTAGGAGGAGGTACGCCTACGGTACTGACGCCGCCTCAGATGGAGCGTTTTCTCACTTCGGTGAAAAAGTATTTTCCGCTTGCTGACGATGTGGAATTTACGATGGAGGCCAATCCCGGCACGACTGACCCGGAGAAGCTTGCTGCGATGTTTGCAGGCGGAGTGAACCGGATCAGTTTTGGCGTACAATCGTTTGATAACGGGCTGCTGGAACGCATTGGACGCATTCACAATGTAGACGATGTGTACCGCAGTCTGGAAAACGCCCGTGCTGCAGGCTTTACGAATCTGTCGATTGACTTGATGTTCGGACTGCCGAAGCAAACGGTTGAGATGCTGGAGGACAGCGTTAATAAGGCATTGGCGCTTGATCTGCCGCATTACTCGCTGTACAGCCTGAAGGTGGAGGAAAATACGCTGTTCCACAAGCTGTATCAGCGCGATGAGCTGCCTCTTCCTCCGGAAGACGAAGAGTTTAATATGTATACCTTGCTTATGGACCGGCTGAAGCAGGCGGGATATGTTCATTACGAGATCAGCAACTTTGCTAAGCCGGGATATGAAAGCAGACATAACTCCACGTATTGGCGCAACGAGCCTTATTACGGGCTTGGAGCCGGCGCGCATGGCTATGCCCGCGGGCTCCGCCATGTGAACGTGAAAGGCGTACAGCCTTTTATCGACTATACAAAAACAAAGCTGCCGCGTCTTGAAGAAAACGTTGTTCCGGAGTACGAGGCGATGGAAGACTTCATGATGGTGGGGCTGCGACTGCTCAAGGGCGTGCGAACTTCCGATTATGCCGCTCAATTCGAGGGACAGAAGCTGGAGGATAAATTCGGCCCAATTATTGAGAAGCTCCTTAAAGACGGATTGCTTGAGAAGGTCCTGGAGGAAGGCGATACCATATACAAATTAACCGATAAAGGCGTTCTTTTTGGCAACGATGTATTTGGTTCGTTTATCGGTTTAGAGGAAGAAGCCGCTGGCTAAAATTCGGAAAAATAGTTCTTGAGAAAACATGCGACATGCTGTATATTTATTCAATAGAATTTATATGCACCGGGTGGAGGCGAAGCAGCATGGAGGCAACGGAACAGGTAACGGTAGTTTGCAGAAAAGCAGCACCGGAAGATGTGGAAACTTTGCATGAACTCATTAAAGGCTATGCGGAACAGGGAATCATGCTGCCCCGCACCCGGGAAACGTTATTGCGTCAGATTGATACGTTTGTCGTTGCGGAGATCGGGGATAAGGTTGTCGGCTGCGGCTCCTTGCTGCGGCTTGGCCAGGATCTTGTAGAGATTCGTTCCCTCGGCATGTCCCAGGAATATAGAGGCCTCAAGATCGGCAACAAGCTTGTCGATTTTCTGGTCGAGCAAGCCAGAGAACAGCAGATTCCCAAAATTATGGCGCTGACGTACGCCGTTAATTTCTTTTTGCGTAACGGATTTACCGTTGTGGAGAAAGAAATTTTCCCTGAGAAGGTTTGGAAAGACTGCGTAAACTGTCCGAAGCAGCATGCATGCGATGAAATCGCCGTACTCAAAATGTTAAACTAATATTCAGAAGGTCAGGCTTAATGCCTGGCCTTTTATTTTTTTATCGACGGACATAGGCCTGAAAAAAGGGAACCGACTTGACAATGCTTAAGGTGGTTTGGTATTTTTGTATTAATGATTAGCACTCGGGCCTAATGAGTGCTAACGAGAAGATCCGATAAACTTTTTGGAGGGATGCGAATGTTGACTGAACGGCAGCGAATGATATTGAATGCAATTATTGACGACTATATCCGTTCGGCTGAGCCCGTTGGTTCCAGGAGCATATCGAAGCGCGGCGATGTCGCCTTTAGTCCTGCAACGATCCGCAATGAAATGGCCGATCTGGAGGAGCTTGGTTTCCTGGAACAGCCCCATACTTCAGCGGGACGTATTCCATCTACCAAAGGTTATCGTTATTATGTCGATCATCTCGTGAAGCTGAATGAAATGAATGAAAAAGATTTGAAGCAGGCTCATTCCTTCTTCTCGGAGAAGATGATTCAGATGGAGCAGGTTATCCAACAAGCTGCGATGATTTTGTCGAATCTGACGAATTACACATCGATACTGCTTGGGCCGGAGATGTTCAGCAACTCGCTGAAGCATTTTAACCTGGTGCCTCTGGACGAATCGACGGCCGTTGCGATTATTGTTACCAATACCGGCCATGTGGAAAACCGGACCATTACGGTTCCTCCGGGCATCCGCATGGATGAGATGGAGAAGATCGTCAACATCCTGAACGCTAAGCTGGTTGGCATTCCGCTCGTACGGCTGAAGTCGAAGCTTTACGCCGAGGTTGGCCAGGAGCTTGAGCGTTACGTTGACCATTGCGAGGAAGTGCTTGGCATCCTGGACAGCGCGTTGTCTAACGATTCGGAGCAGCGTGTGTTCCTGAGCGGAACAACAAATATGCTTACGCAGCCGGAGTTCAAAGACGTCGATAAGGTGAAAACGATTCTGGATCTGCTGGATGAAACGCCAACCGTGATGAAAATGATTTCCGCCGCGCCGTCGGGTATACAAGTACGGATTGGAACAGAAAATGACCATGAGGCAATCGCGAATTGCAGCTTGATTACGGCTACGTATCAGATAGACGGCCAGTCGCTTGGCACAATCGGCATTCTTGGACCGACACGGATGGAATACGGGAAAGTCATTTCGCTTCTTGACGTGATTTCGAAGGATATGGCCCATATATTGGGCCGCTTCTATAAATAGGCTGCTGTTTCTCTTTGGGCGGGGGGGTGCTGTGGGCTTGTGCGCGTACGAGCGGGGTATTGCCTTCCGTCGCTGTTGAAAACGGGAATGTGGATTAGGTTTCCTGCGGAATATTCCCGTTTTCAAAGGCGAGCGCTAGCGCTCTTCAGGCAATACCCCGCTCTCCCGCGCCCGGCGCGCAGCACCGCAGCGAAAGAGCAAAGGCAGCACATTTTACGCGCTTGGGGCGCGTTTTCAACTGGCACTGAAACCGCCAGTTGGAATTGCTCCGCAAATCTTTAAGCTTATGCTTATGAAGTAAGAATTGCCCAAAAGCATAGCAATTCTTTTAAGGAGGTGAATATGGTGAGTAACGACCAACATAACGAAACAATTGATGAAGTTATAGAAGAACAGCAAACAGAGCAGCAGGAAGAGAGCGGAGCGCAAGAAGATCCGCGCATCGAAGAACTGACTAAGCTGGCTGAAGAGAATCAACAACGATACTTACGCGCACAAGCGGATTTCGATAACTTCCGCCGTCGTACGCAAAAGGAAAAGGAAGATCTTGCGCAATACGCTTCGATGAAGCTGATCGGGCAGCTGCTTCCGGTTGTCGATAACTTCGAGCGCGCTGTTGCCGCGGCTTCCGCGAATCAGGATTTTGAAGCTCTTGCCAAAGGCGTGGACATGATCTTCCGTCAGCTGGAACAAACGTTGCAGCAAGAAGGCCTGAAAGCAATGGATGCTGTTGGCGAGCCGTTCAACCCTGAATTCCACCAAGCGATTATGACAGTGGAATCGGATGAGCATGAAGAAGGCATCATCGTAGAGGAAGTTCAGAAGGGCTATATCCTGAAAGAGCGCGTTCTGCGCCCTGCTATGGTTAAAGTTAGCGGCTAATCATTATTCCGATTACTGGAATTTAAATACGAAGTGAAAATGATATTTAGGAGGAACTTACGATGAGTAAAGTTATCGGTATTGACCTTGGTACTACAAACTCTTGTGTTGCTGTAATGGAAGGCGGCGAAGCCGTCGTTATCCCGAATCCGGAAGGCAACCGTACAACACCATCCGTTGTAGGCTTCAAAAAAGACGGGGAGCGTATCGTTGGCGAGACAGCGAAACGCCAAGCCATCACGAATCCTGACCGTACAGTAATGTCGATCAAGCGTCATATGGGTACAAACCATAAAGAAGTGATCGACGGCAAAGAATATACAGCTCAAGAAATTTCGGCTATTATTTTGCAGAAATTGAAATCCGACGCGGAAGCGTATCTGGGCCAATCCGTAACGCAAGCGGTTATTACCGTTCCGGCTTATTTCAACGACAGCCAGCGCCAAGCAACAAAAGACGCGGGCAAAATCGCAGGACTTGAAGTTCTTCGTATCGTGAACGAGCCAACAGCGGCAGCGCTGGCTTACGGTCTTGAGAAAACAGAAGACCAAACGATCCTCGTATATGACCTTGGCGGCGGTACATTCGACGTCTCGATTCTTGAACTGGGCGACGGCTTCTTCGAGGTTAAAGCAACTAGCGGCGACAACAAGCTGGGCGGCGATGACTTTGACCAAGTGATCATCGACTACCTCGTAGCTGAATTCAAAAAAGAGCAAGGCGTTGACTTGTCCAAGGACAAAGCGGCTGTTCAACGTTTGAAAGACGCTGCCGAAAAAGCGAAAAAAGATCTGTCCGGCGTAATGTCGACGACGATTTCGCTGCCGTTTATCACGATGGCAGATGGCGTTCCACAGCACTTGGAGCTTAATCTGACTCGCGCGAAATTCGAAGAATTGTCCGCGCATTTGGTTGAACGTTCCCTTGCTCCTACGCGTCAAGCTCTGAGTGATTCCGGTCTTTCCGTAAGCCAAATCGATAAAGTTGTTCTTGTAGGCGGTTCGACTCGTATCCCTGCAGTACAAGAAGCGGTTAAGAAGCTGATCGGCAAAGAGCCGCACAAAGGCGTTAACCCGGATGAAGTCGTTGCCCTCGGCGCAGCTGTTCAAGCCGGCGTATTGACTGGCGACGTAAAAGACGTGGTGTTGCTTGACGTAACTCCTCTGTCCCTCGGTATCGAGACTGCAGGCGGCGTCTTCACGAAGATGATTGACCGCAATACAACGATTCCGACAAGCAAATCCCAAGTGTTCTCCACTTATGCGGATAACCAACCGGGCGTTGAAATTCACGTTTTGCAAGGTGAGCGTCAAATGGCTGCCGGCAACAAAACGCTAGGCCGCTTCACGCTGAACGATATTCCTCTTGCACCGCGCGGCGTGCCGCAAATCGAAGTTACTTTCGATATTGATGCGAACGGTATCGTTAACGTATCCGCGCTTGATAAAGGCACAGGCAAGAGCCAAAAAATTACGATCACTTCCTCGGGCGGTCTGAGCGAGGCTGAAATCGAGCAAATGATGAAGGATGCTGAACTGAACGCGGAAGAAGATCGCAAACGCCGCGAGCTTGTTGAAGCGAAGAACAGCGCAGACCAACTCGTTTACTCGGTTGACAAAACTTTGAAGGATCTGGGCGATAAAGTAGATGCTTCCGAGATCGAGAAAGCTAACGCGGCGAAAGAGAAAGTAACAAGCGCGGTAGCAACAGACGATCTGGAGCAAATTACGAAAGCTACGGAAGAGCTGACTGAAATCGTACAACAACTGTCCGTGAAGCTGTATGAGCAAGCTCAAGCTGCTCAAGGCGGCCCGGAAGCAGGCGCTGAAGCAGACGATGCAGGCGCTCGCGGCAAAGACAATGTTGTTGACGCTGACTACGAAGTAGTTGACGAAAACAAGAAATAAGACTTAACTTGTAATGGGAGAGGTCAAAGACGGGGTCTTCCTGTCTTTGGCCTCCTTGTGTGAATAGGCTGTATTGCAGCAAACATGGGTGGAGGTGAGATGAGTTGGCAGATAAACGCGATTATTATGAGGTGCTTGGCTTAGGCAAGAGCGCTTCCGGAGACGAGATCAAGAAGGCGTACCGGCAGCTGGCGAGAAAGTACCATCCTGACGTCAATAAAGAAGCAGACGCAGAAACAAAGTTCAAAGAAGTGAAGGAAGCTTATGATGTCCTGAGCGATGACGGACAACGCGCAAGATACGACCAGTATGGTCACGTCGATCCGAATCAAGGCATGGGCGGAGCTGGCGGATTCTCCGGAAATGGTGATTTTGGCGGTTTTGGCGATATCTTTGATATGTTCTTTGGCGGTGGCGGCGGACGCCGTGACCCAAATGCGCCGCAACGCGGCAATGACCTGCAATATTCGATGACGATCGAATTTAAGGAAGCCGTGTTTGGCAAAGAGACGGAAATTACGATTCCTCGCACGGAATCTTGCGATACTTGCGCCGGCTCCGGCGCGAAGCCGGGAACCAAACCGGAAACCTGTTCGGTGTGTCATGGCTCCGGTCAGCAAGAGGTTGTTCAGAATACGCCGTTTGGCCGTATGGTCAATCGCCGGGCATGTTCGCATTGCGGCGGCTCGGGCAAAGTCATCAAAGAGAAATGCGGAACTTGTCATGGCGCAGGCAGAGTGAAAAAACAGCGTAAAATTAATGTCCGCATCCCTGCAGGCGTGGATGATGGCGCTCAAATTCGTCTCTCCGGCGAAGGCGAAGGCGGACTCCGCGGAGGCCCGGCAGGCGATCTGTATATCGTGATCCGCGTGAAGGCGCATGAATTCTTCGAGCGCGAGAATGACGATATCTACTGCGAAGTGCCATTAACCTTCGTGCAGGCAGCGCTGGGGGATGAGATCGAGATCCCGACACTGACCGAGAAGGTAAAGCTGAAAATCCCTGCAGGTACGCAGACGGGTACTTATTTCCGGCTTAAAGGCAAAGGGGTGCCGAAGCTTCGCGGCTACGGCCAAGGCGATCAGCATGTCAAAGTGACGATTGTAACCCCAACGAAGCTGTCGGATGAGCAAAAGGACCTGCTCCGTCAATTTGGCGGAATCGGCGGCGAGTCTCCGGCAGAGACCCAAGAGCATCACGAATCGATTTTCGATAAAATGAAGAAAGCGTTCCGCGGCGAGTAGCCCGGAACGTTTTTTTTGAGGTTACGAATAGTTCGGCTTTCCTTGCAACAAGCTACTTAAGTAATTGACCTGCCTACTTCATTAAAGGAGCTGGATAAACCATGACTAACGAGAACAAGGACTATATGGAAAAAGTGAATTTCGGGGATTTGCCGGTTGGCAAAAACGAGGATGTCGAATTCTCGCAAGAGCTTGCCGATGAAGCGGACAAGCAAGCGGCACAACGCGCCGCTGCAGCGGATGCGCGGGCTCAGAACGAGCAGGGCGAGTAATGTCTCAGCAGGTTGAGATCCGGGCAAACTTTGGCGAACCGGCCGCAGCCCAGGAGGCGCTCCGCAAGCTGCAGGCACTCAGAGCCTTTGAAGTGAACGGTTTGTTCGAGAGCGGTCTGCTTACCGCCACGGTGGATGAAGAGATTGTTGAAAGGGCCATTCATATGATTGAACAGATCGGCGGCAGCCCGGAGACCGGAACTATAGGCTGATTTGGAAAGCGGCAAACTTGTGTTTGCCGCTTTTTTGTGCATAAATGATGAATAGTGTACAATAGATGGTAGTTTTCTCAATGGAGGGTTATAGTACATATGAAATGGCATGAAATTACGATCTCGACAACAGAACAGGCAATCGAGATGATCTCTAACTTTTTGCATGAAATGGACGCGGGCGGCGTATCCATTGAAGAATCGGGTACTTTGAACAAGGAGCGGGACACTTCTCTGGGACAATGGTACGAGAAGCCGCTGAACGATATTCCGGAAGGTCAAGCGATCATCAAAGGCTACTTTACGGAAAGCGTGGACATGAATGGGCTCAAGCTGCAGATTGTGCCGCGGATTGAGCAACTGAAAGAATTCGGAATTGACCCCGGCACCTACGAAATCTCGTTTAAGCTTGTCGACGAAGAAGATTGGGCAACTGCCTGGAAGCAGTACTTCAAGCCTATTAAAGTATCGGAGAGGCTGACGATCAAGCCGACATGGGAAGAATACGAGCCGGCTGCCGGAGAGAATATCATTGAACTTGATCCGGGCATGGCCTTTGGTACGGGCACGCATCCAACAACCTCGCTTTGCCTTCAAACGCTTGAATCTGTTATTAAAGGCGACGAAGAAGTGATTGACGTGGGTACGGGTTCCGGTATTCTGGCAATTGGGGCAATGAAGCTGGGCGCACGCCGCGTATTGGCGCTTGATCTTGATCCGGTAGCTGTATCCAGCGCGACGGAGAACATAAGACTGAACGGTCTGCAGGACGATGTCGAAGTGCTGGAAAGCGACTTGCTGGGCGTTCTGGGCGGCAAAGTCGTCCATGCGGTCAATGAGCGGGATGCGCTCGCAACATCGGTAACGCTTCCGGTAGATCTGGTTGTAGCGAACATTTTGGCGGAGATTATTTTACTCTTTATTGATGATGTGTTCTCAGCGCTTAAGCCTAACGGCATTTATATTGCTTCGGGTATTTACATGAACAAAGAAACCGACGTGGAGGAAGGGCTGATCCGCTCGGGCTTTGAAATCGTAGATAAGCGCCGCGACCAGGACTGGATAGCGTTCGTGGCGAGAAAGCCGCAGGTGAATGAATGAGCTGGGATGATTTCTTAGCGTATCCGATCGAGGACCTGCCGTTTATTGCGCTGGTCCTGATCATCTCGTTTACGGTGCATGAGTTCGCGCATGCCTATAGCGCTTATAAATTTGGCGATAACACGCCTAAAGAGATGGGGAGAGTAACCCTCAACCCGCGCGTGCATATCGATCTGCTTGGCGCTATTCTTATTCTGATCGCAGGCTTCGGTTGGGCGAGGCCTGTTCAGATCAACCCAAGCCGGTTCAAAAATCCGCGTGTCATGGGGGTTATCGTATCGGCCCTTGGTCCTATCAGTAATTTGCTGCTTGGCGTCTTAGGCGTTCTTCTTGTGTTAATACTGGATAAGACCGGTCTGATGTACGCAGGCTCAAACGGCGTTAACTTGGCGCTTCAGCATTTTTTCTTTTATTTCATGTATCTGAACTTCCTTTTGTTTATCTTTAACCTGATCCCGCTGCCGCCACTTGACGGTTATCGGATTATTCAGGATTTGGTACCGCTGAAGGTACGGATTAAGATGGATCAAAACGTGCAGTGGGGCATGTACATCTTCCTCCTGCTCGTGTTTCTTCCGCCGCTTCGCCGGGTGACGCTTGATCCGATTCTCGGCTGGTGGGAACCGATTTACAATTTCTTTTTCAATTTATTCCAACCGCTGTTTTAAGCCGCATTTCATAGATTTTTAAGGCGGAAACATGCTATGATGAAGGATGGTTAGACTGACGCAATGCAGCGATATTTTGTGGCAGCGGAGCAGTTTGACGGCTCTAGCGTGCGTTTAATAGGAGAAGATGCCTTCCATGCCGTCCGCGTAATGCGGATGAAGCCGGAAGAGAAGTTTATCGCAAGCGACGGCATTTCCCGCGTAGTGCTTGCTTCGGTACGGGAGGCTGCTTCTTCGGAGGTAGTGGCGGATATTGTGGAGGAGCTGCCCATGGACAGCGAGTCCAGCTGGTCGGTGACCATCGCGCAAAGCCTGCCTAAGGGCGATAAGATGGAGCTGGTTATCCAAAAAGGGACCGAGATTGGCGCATATGCTTTTGCGCCGTTTCAGTCGGAGCGGATGATCGTTCAATACGACGGCAAGAAGGAAGCGAAGCGTTTGGAGCGCTGGAGCAAGATTGCCAAGGAAGCAGCGGAGCAGTCGCACCGCTGCCGTGTTCCTGCTATCGAGCCTGTGCGCAGCTGGCGTGAGCTGAAGGAAGTTATTCCAACGTTTGATTTAGCATTATTTTGTTATGAACGGGAAGGCGATGCAGCAGCGGGTACGGGCATCCGGGATGCCGTGCTGAACTGGAAGCAGGCTGGCCATATGGCAGCCGAGCCGAAGGTGCTGCTCATCGTTGGTCCCGAGGGCGGCTTTACAGAACGGGAAGCAGATGAGGCTGAAGCGGCTGGTGCCGTTATCGTAGGCCTTGGCCGGCGGATCCTGCGGACGGAAACCGCGGGTATCGTCGGGCTGACCTGTTTGCTGTACGAAGCCGGAGAAATGGGAGGAGCGTAAGGAATTTATGCCATCGGTTGCATTTTACACCTTGGGATGCAAAGTTAACTTTTACGACACAGAAGCGATTTGGCAGCTGTTCAAAAACGAAGGATACGAGCAGGTTGATTTCGAATCGACGGCTGACGTATACCTGATCAATACATGTACGGTTACCAATACCGGCGACAAGAAGAGCCGCCAGATTATTCGCCGCGCGGTGCGCCGTAATCCGGATGCGGTTATTGCGGTTACGGGCTGCTATGCCCAAACGTCTCCTGCAGAAATTATGGCCATTCCGGGGGTAGACCTGGTTATTGGTACGCAGGACCGCGAGAAAATCATGACGTTTGTGAACCAGATTCACGATGACCGCCAGCCGGTTAACGCGGTTCGCAACATTATGAAGACCCGTGAATTCGAGGAACTGGACGTCCCGGATTTCAACGAGCGTACGCGCGCTTTTCTGAAGATCCAGGAAGGCTGCAATAACTTCTGCACCTTCTGCATTATTCCGTGGTCGCGTGGTCTTTCGCGCAGCCGCGATCCGAAGAGCGTACTCGAGCAAGCGAAGCAGCTTGTAGCTTCCGGTTATAAGGAAGTCGTCCTTACCGGTATTCATACGGGCGGTTATGGCGACGATATGGAGAATTACCGTCTCGTTGACCTGCTGTGGGATCTGGACAAGATCGAAGGACTGGAGCGGATCCGGATCAGCTCTATCGAAGCCAGCCAGATTGACGATGCGATGATCGACGTGCTTAACCGTTCGACCAAAATGTGCCGTCATCTGCACATTCCGCTTCAAGCCGGCGATACCTCCGTGCTCAAGCGGATGCGCCGTAAATATACAACGGACGAGTTTGCTGCCAAGCTCAAACGGATCCGCGAAGCAATGCCTGGCGTAGCGATTACGACAGACGTTATCGTTGGTTTCCCTGGCGAGACGGAAGAAATGTTCGAGAACGGCTACAAGTTTATGGAAGAGGTAGGTTTCTCGGAAATGCACGTCTTCCCGTATTCGAAGCGTACAGGCACGCCAGCTGCCCGCATGGACGATCAAGTGGACGACGAAGTGAAAAACGAACGCGTTCATAAACTGATCGACCTGTCCGAGAAAATGCAGCTTGCCTATGCTGAGCAGCATGTAGGTGCCGTACTGGATGTTATTCCGGAGCGTGACTACAAAGGAGCTCCCGGTACGGGGCTTGTCATGGGGTACTCGGATAACTATATTCAGATTGTGTTTGAAGGAACCGAAGCGCTTGTCGGCAAGCTTTGCCGCGTGAAAATTACTGAAGCAGGCGTCAATGAATGCCGCGCTCAGCTTGTCCGCGTACTTGACGATGTACCGGCAGAAGCGATGAGAGCTTAGAGATAGTAATAAAGCACGAGGATTTCACGCTCATTTCTGTAGTAACGGAATAAGTGGGAAATCCTCGTTGTTGCATGCAAATGTCAAGCAGGCAAGGGGGAAGCGGAAATGGTTGAAATTTCGGCAGGAGGCGTAGTCTATCGTCGGAACGAGGCTGGAATTTTGCAAATTCAGCTGATACAGGACCGTTATGGCAAAGTGTCTCTCCCTAAAGGCAAGATGGAGCCCGGGGAGACGGTCGAACAAACGGCGCTTAGGGAAATTGCCGAGGAAACGGGCATGATCGGGGCTATCGTTAAACCGATTGACCAAATCAAGTATCAGTATCATGATGCGAATAAGGGAACCATTAACAAAGAGGTTCATTATTATTTGGTTGAGGCGGTTGGCGGATCCCTTCAGGCACAGGTGGAAGAAATCCGCGGTGTTGAATGGTTTGAACCGCTTGAAGCCTGGAGACGCCAGAAGCAGTCGGGCTATGAGAATAATAACCGGATTGTAGCGGGAGCCCTCAGCTTGCTTGGCGTAAAGTTTGATTAGACCGGAAGCTTGCGGAAAGTCGGTAAATAGCAGAATGGCAAGGCAATCAGCGAGCTTAGAATATTAAAGATCGTTTGGGCGTGAGCGATTTGGCTGGCCGGGGAATGGGCGAACCATCCTGAAGCAGCCGACAGCTCGCCTAGGAACGGCATGAAGAGCAAAGCGCCGCCAGCATTTAGGATGGTATGTGACCATGCTACATATTGGCCGGATTTTGAACCGCTGAAGGATGCGAGCAGCGCGGTGGCGCAAGTGCCGATATTCGCGCCTAGCACAATGGCAACGCCAAGCTCGAGAGGCATTGCTCCGATGGCTGCAAAGCCCATAATAATACCAATTACAGCAGCACTGCTGTGGACGATTGCTGTCAGCACCGCGCCGGCGGCTAATCCCCACCAGAGGCTGCTTGTTGATTTTTCAAGGAACCAGCCAAATAGGGAGCTTTCCTGCACGGCGGGACCAATTGCCTGCATGAAAGCCATCCCGGCAAGCAGCAGGCTGAAACCGCCTAAGGCGACGGCTGAGGAGCGAACGGTCTCAAGCAGCCGGAACGACCGGGCCTTGGGCCAGATTCCAAGTTCGTTCAGCAGTACGGTAGCCAGCCAGCCGGCCAGCGACAGCAGAAGCAAAGGAACGGACAGTTTATTTAAGCTCAGGCCGATAAGCTCGGTCGTCAGGCAGGTACCGATGTTGCTTCCGAGGATAATGCCAAGTGTCCGGGGAAAGGTAAGCAGGCCAGAATTAACCAGCCCTATCGCTATAACGGTAACGGCTGTGCTGCTTTGCAAAAAGGCGGTAGTTGCCGTGCCGACTGCAAGGCCATGGATCGGGGTCGCCGTTGAGCGATGCAAAATACGCTGCAAATACGGGCCGGCTAACCGATGCAGCGCCAGCTCCATCAGCTTCATCCCGCTTATAAAGATGGTGAAGCCGATCGCCATTGGCAGAAGGATAGAATGGAGCATAGCAGGGTTCTCCTTTTTATGAAAAGTTATCGTTGATACATATGCATATGCTCAGACAAGCATGACAAGCCAGGAACAGAGAGGGAGATTAACGAAGTGAGCAAAGCGAAAGTTTGGCTGCAGAAGGGCCGCAGAAAACGTCTTGAAGCGGGCCACCCATGGATTTATGCAAATGAAATTGAAAAGCTGGAAGGGGAAGCGGAGCCAGGTGCGCTGGTGGATATCGTTGGTTCTAACGGCAAATATTTGGCGACGGGTTATTATAATTCTGAATCCCAGATTACGGTCCGTGTCGTCTCCTATCAGCCGCTCGAAGAGATGGACGCCGACTTCTTCCGCGAGAAGTTTCGTCTATGCGAAGCGCATCGCAGCCGGTTCGTGCAGGACCGCGATTGCCGGCTCGTCTACGGAGAGGCCGATTTTCTTCCCGGCCTAGTGGTAGACCGTTTCGCCGACGTGCTGGTTGTTCAGATTTTGACGCTTGGAATGGATATTCGCCGGGAAGCGCTTGTAGCAGCTCTTGTTGACGTATTCCAGCCGAAAGGGATTTACGAGCGGAGCGATGTCGGAGTTAGGCAGCTGGAGGGGCTAGAGCTTCGCACCGGAGTACTGTATGGGGAGTGTCCGAGGATTCTCGAGATTGAAGAGAATGGTCTTAAGCTGGAAGTCGATATCGTGGAAGGCCAAAAGACCGGCTATTTCTACGATCAACGCGAGAATCGCGCTTCTATCGAGCCTCTGATGAAGGGCTGGGGTGCGCGCAGCGGCATTCGCCTTGAGAACCGACCTGCTGATACGGATACAGAAGTCACTAGGCTTGTACCGGTGAATCCGAACGGCAAAGAAGTAACCTTCCCTTATTGGGACGGTGCGACCGTGCTGGAGTGCTTTGCCCACACCGGCAGCTTCACTCTCCATGCCTGCAAATACGGCGCGAAAAAAGTAACCTGCCTTGACGTATCCGAGCATGCTATCGACACAGCGCGCCGTAACGTGGAGCGTAACGGCTTCGCGGACCGCGTAGAATTTGTCGTGGCGGATGCCTTTGATTATTTGCGCACGCAGGTAAAAGGCGTTGAGGAGCGTGCGGAGCGCAGCCGTGCCGGTGCGGATACTTCCAAGCCGCTAAGCGGCGGCGGTCGTACCTGGGATGTTGTTATCCTTGATCCTCCTGCTTTTGCAAAGACCAAAAGCGCAGTTGCAGGAGCATGCCGCGGGTATAAGGACATCAACCTGCATGGCCTCAAGCTGGTTAACGAAGGCGGCTATCTCGTTACGGCCAGCTGCTCGTATCATATGCGGCCGGATCTGTTCCTCGAGACCATTCAGGAAGCGGCATCCGATGCCGGCAAATTGCTGCGTCTCGTGGAGTGGCGGGCTGCAGGCAAGGATCATCCTCAGCTGCTTGGCGTATCGGAAGGACACTACCTGAAATTTGCCGTGTTCGAAGTGCGGAGTAAATGATAAAAAATAGCCGTATGGATCTGATAGGGATCCATACGGCTGCTTGTTCGAAAAATAGATATACTCAATCGATTAATAGAAGTGTATAATAGAAAAGTAACGCTGAGAGACAGACGACTGTACCCAGCGGTTCCCATAATGGACAGAGCAGTTCACTGCATGTCTGCTAACCCATAATCCGGCAGAGCGGAAATCCGCATGCGGGATTTTTTATTTTTTATACTAAGAATTTATAAGAGGCGAGAGCCGTTGCACCTTGCTAGAAGGATTCTTTGAATTGACGGCTCAGTTCGACACGCTGAAGCTTCAGCAGCCAGACCTCTTCCCGTAACGTTTTCAGATCGGAAGAATCATCGGAATTTCTCAATTGCCGATAAAGATCAAGCATCTTCCGGTTGATAACGTCAAACTTTCTCCATAGCTCAGCGGCTTTCATTGACAAAGCCTGTTGGCTTGCTTGTTCCTTCCACCCGGCGAGTGAACGGGAAATGTCCCGCTGCCACTCCTGATCGCCGATTTGCTTGGCATAGTTGTATAAATCCAGATAATCGTTAATCCATTGCGTTTCTTCCGAGGTCATTGCCGTTCCTCCGATCCGGATTTTTATATTACCTAGTATTATACTCGGTATTTAAGGTATTGCAATATTTTCTTGTCAAAAAGATAGCGCTTTTTCCAGAACATACGTTTGTCGTCCGGGTGAAAAAGGACCCGCGATATGGTAGAATGATAGATTATGAGATAGATTCGGAAGGGAAGAGTTAGGATGGGGCTTCGATTTGTGCTTGGCCGCTCGGGAACGGGAAAAACAACGTATTGTTTGGATGCAATCCGCGCCAAGCTGCAAGGTGAACCGGATGGAGCGCCGCTAATTATGCTGGTCCCGGAACAGGCTACTTTCCAGACGGAGTACGCGCTTTTGAAAGATACGTCGCTAAGCGGGACGATTCGCGCCCAGGCGCTTAGCTTCCGCCGTCTGGCTTTTCGCGTCATGCAGGAGACGGGCGGCACCGCCTTAATTCCAATCAGCGATAACGGCAAGCATATGATGCTGTTCAAGATTATACACCGGCTTGGCAAGCAGCTTGAGCTTTTCCAGAGCGGGGCAGAGCAGCCGGGTTTTATTGAGCGGCTTGGAGAATTGCTGACCGAGTGGAAGCGCTACGGGATTGATGCCAATCTGTTGAAGGAAAAAACGGCATCTGTAGAAGACTCAACGCTTCTGGACCGGAAGCTGCATGATCTACGGCTTGTTTATGACAAGCTTGAGCAGGAATTGCTTGGTCTTTATATCGATTCGGAAGATTATTTGACGCAGCTGATCGCAGGCTATGCCTACGCGCCGGCGATGCAGGGAGCCCATCTATGGATTGACGGCTTCCATGGGTTTACGCCAAAAGAATACGATGCGCTTGGCACGCTAATCGCTTCTTCCGCCGAGGTGACGGTTGCGCTTACGCTTGACCGTCCTTACGATAACGGCGAAATGCCGCATGAGCTTGAGCTTTTCCATCCTACGGCCGAGACTTACGGTAAGCTGTCCGCTTTGGCCGCCCAAGCCGGCGTATCTGTGTATGACACCGTTGTTTTGGGTGAAGGAGCTCCGACACGCTTCTTGGGAAGCACGATGCTGGCCCATTTGGAAAAGCATTATGGCGGAAGGACTCCTATGCTTATTCCGGATAAAAAGATGCTGGCTGTAGACAGCCCGGCCTGCGGCTTATCCCTTCATGCCTCCGCGAACAGAAGAGCCGAGGTGGAAGCGGCCGCCAGGGATATGGTTCGCCGGGCACGCGAAGAGGGTCTGCGCTGGCGCGACATGGCGGTTATGGTGCGTAACGCGGCTGAATATACCGACTATATTCAAACGATATTTGACGATTACGAGATTCCTTATTTCCTTGACCAAAAGAATAACACGGTCCATCACCCGCTGGTTGAATTTATCCGTTCCGCGCTGGAGACCGTACTCCACGGCTGGCATTATGAAGCGGTATTCCGCTGCATCAAGACGGAGCTGCTATTCCCGATTGACGGCAGCATGTCCCGCGAGCTGTTCGACCGCTTGGAAAACTATGTGCTGGCAGCCGGGGTCGACGGCTGGAAGTGGCTTGACCGTTCCAGATGGAAGCCGTTTATGCAGCAGTCCCTTGAGGATGAGCCGGATACCGTATCCGAGCCGTCTGCAAAAGCTAAACGGGAATTTCAGGCCATTATGGCGGCGAGAGAGGCGATCGTACCGCCGCTTCGCCGGTTCGAGCAGTCCTTGAAGAAAGCATCCAACGTCAAAGACATGTGCGAAGCGTTGTACAAGCTGCTGGATCATGCGGACGCGGCTGACCGTCTTGAACGCTGGAGCCGCGAGGACAGTGCGTCCGGACGTACGCAGCGTGCCAGATCGCACCGCCAGCTATGGGATGGCGTCATGCAATTGCTGGATCAGCTGGTGGAAATGGTCGGAGACGAGGATATGCCTCCGGAGCTGTTCGCCGGCATGGTGGAGACGGGGCTCGAAAACCTGAAGCTTGCGGCGGTACCGCCCGCGCTTGATCAGGCACTGATCGGCAGCATGGACCGGACGCGTTCCGGGGATGTAAAGATCTGTTATGTGCTTGGTGCCAACGACGGCGTGATGCCGATGCGCATTCAAGAGGATGGCGTGCTGACCGAGCAGGAGCGGGAACGCCTAGCCGAAGAAGGGCTTGTTATGGCGCCGGGCGTAAGACGCCGACTGCTCGACGAGCGTTTCCTGATCTATAACGCACTGACAACGGCCAGCCAGCATTTGTGGATCAGTTGGGCGCAGGCGGATGAGGAAGGGAAAACGCTGCTGCCTTCGGAAGTGATCCGGCAGGTGAGACAGCTCTTTCCCGGCATACCGGTCTATCAGAAAGCGGGAGAGCCGACTCCGGGAATGGAGACGGGCGATCAGCGATCTTATATCGAGCATCCTCAGCGTACGCTTGCTTATTTGATCACGGAGCTTCGTGCCTGGCGGCAAGGGTCCGAGATTGCGCCATTCTGGTGGGATGTCTATAACTGGTTCGCGATCCGGCCGGAATGGCAGGACAAGCTGCAGCTTATGAACGCGTCGTTAAGCTTCTCCAATCAGGAGACGGTGCTGACGACAACAACGGCAGAACAGCTGTATGGGACGAAGCTGAAGGCAAGCGTGTCGCGGATGGAGAGATTCGTATCCTGTCCGTTCCAGCATTTTGCCATTCATGGCTTAAGGCTGCGCGAACGCCAGATGTACCGGCTTGAAGCGCCGGATGTCGGTCAGCTGTTCCACGCGGCGCTCAGCCGTCTTGCTGGAGGCGTCGGACAGCGCTGGGGATCTATGCCGGAAGCGCAAATCCGCGAAGCGGCGGCGAAGGCCGTTGACGAGCTTGCTCCTAGGCTGCAATCGCAGATTTTGCTCAGCAGCGGCAGGTTCCAATACATTGCCCGCAAGCTGAAGGAAATCGTTGCTCAAGCGGCGGTTATTTTAAGCGAGCATTCCCGCAGGGCTCAGTTCCAGCCGGTAGGGCTTGAAGTTGATTTTGGCCCGGACGGTACGCTGCCTTCCCTTGTCATTCCGTTAGATAACGGGGGCACGATGGAGATTATCGGACGGATTGACCGAGTAGACGCGGCTGAGACCGAAGAGGGCTTATTGCTGCGGGTCTTGGATTACAAATCCAGCGCAACGCAGCTCAAGCTGGAAGAAGTGGCGTTTGGATTATCTCTGCAGATGCTCACGTACCTCGACGTTCTTGTTACGCACGCTTCCGAATGGCTTGGAAAGCCGGCATCGCCCGCGGGCGTGCTTTATTTCCATGTTCATAATCCGATGCTTGCGGTATCTAACGGGTTATCCGGGGCCGAAGTAAATGCGAGAATGCTGAAGAAGTTCAAAACCCGTGGACTTATTACGGCTGAAGCGGAGACGGCCAAGCTAATGGACGGCGACCTGGAATCCGGTTATTCGGAGATTCTTCCTGTTGCGTTGAAGCGCGACGGAAGCTTTTACAGCAGTTCTTCCGTTGTGACGGAGGATCAGTGGGATGTGCTGCGCAGCTCTGTCAGACGGACTATCGGAAAAATAGGCACGGAAATAGGATGCGGGAAAGTATCGATCGAGCCATACCGCCTAGGAACGAAGTCGCCGTGCCAATACTGCGATTACAAGCCGGTATGCCAATTTGACCCGTTATTTGAAGGCAATGAATACACGAAGCTGAACAAGCTTTCGGAAGAAGAAATTTGGCAACAGCTGCATGGGGAGGAGGAGACAGCGGATGGAAACGAATAATATGCCGGCTAAGCCGGAGAACAGCACCTGGACGGATGACCAATGGCGCGCGATTGTGACGGAAGGCTCGGATGTTCTCGTTGCCGCGGCAGCAGGCTCGGGGAAAACAGCGGTTTTGGTTGAACGGATTATTCGGAAAATCTCCTCGTTCTCCGACGTCGACCGGCTGCTGGTCGCAACCTTTACGAAAGCGGCAGCTGCAGAGATGAAAGACCGGATCCGGATTGCGCTGGAGAAAGAACTCGAGCGGCAGCCGGAATCCGAGCATCTGCGCAGACAGCTGGCGCTAATGAACCGGGCTTCGATTACGACGCTCCACTCTTTCTGTCTCGACGTTATTCGCAGGTATTATCCGTTAATCGGACTGGACCCGGGCTTCCGGATTGCGAATGAAACGGAAAGCGAACTGATGCGCATTGACGTGCTGGATCAGCTGTTTGAAGAGAAATATGAAGGATCATCCGGTGACAGCGGGGCATTCCTGCGTCTGGCCGACCGCTACGGCGGCGAGCGCGGAGACGAGCCGTTGTACAAGCTGGTTCAACAGCTTTACGACTTTGCGCAAAGCCATCCTTGGCCGGAGCATTGGCTCCGCCAGACCGCGGCAAGCTTTATGGTTGATAACGTTGAAGGGCTCAGGAGCAGTCCTTGGGTGGCAAGCCTGAGGGCTGACGTGGAGCTGGCGCTGTCCGGTGCGGCGTCCCTGCTTAACCAGGCGATGCAGTTAACGCGGGAGCCGGCGGGTCCGGCCCCTTATGCGGCAACCTTTGAAGAGGATCTCGCGATTGTGGGAGGTCTCGCCGAAACCGTTCGCATGCATCCTTGGGAGATGTGGTTTGAATCGTTCCAGGCCGTGCAATTCGGCAAGCTGAAGGCTATGCGCGGCGATGATTACGATAAAACCATGCAGGAGCAGGCCAAGGAGCTTCGCGATCAGGCCAAAAAGCTGATCAGCTCGCTTGCGGACGAATTGTTTGGACGTTCGGCAGAGGAATTCGCATGGGAGCTGCAGGAGCTTGCACCGCTAATGGCTGCCCTGTCTGAGCTTGTCATTGAATTCGGACAGCGGTACGAAGCCGCGAAGCGGTCAAAGGGTTTGCTCGATTTTGGCGACTTGGAGCATTATTGCTTAAGGATATTGAGAGCGCCGGAGTCAACGCCTGAGCTTACGACTCCGTCGCCTGCGGCTACGGAGTATCAGCGCCAGTTCGATGAAATTCTGCTTGACGAATATCAGGATACCAACATGGTGCAGGAAGCTATCGTATCGCTGATTGCCAATCCGCATGCCGGCAACCGGTTTATGGTCGGCGATGTGAAACAGAGTATTTACCGGTTCCGTTTGGCTGAGCCGAATTTGTTCATGAGCAAATACAAAAATTACGGCGCGCCCGGCGGTGACGGTCTTCGAATCGATCTGGCCCGCAATTTCCGGAGCCGGCTTGAGGTGGTAGACGGCGTAAATGACGTGTTCCGCGCAATTATGCGTGAAACGGTCGCGGAGATGGATTACGACAAGCGCGCCGAACTGGTATGCGGGGCTTCCTATCCCGAGCCTGATTTGCCTGGGCGATTTGCCGTCGAGCTTGCGGTTATCGATAAAGCAGGCTCTTCGAACGAGGAGGATGGGGCGGTATCGCCTGCGGATTCCGATGATGAATCGGAACAAGGTGCCGGCCCGGCTGCCGAATCGGCGGAGGAGCTGCAGACGGCGCAGCTGGAGGCAAGGCTTATTGCCCGTCAGATCCGTTCGCTGCTTGACGAAGGCTTTCGGGTCTACGACGGCAAGAAGCGGGAGAGCCGCCCGATGGAATGGCGGGACATCGTTATTTTGCTGCGGGCCACGCAGGCTTGGGCTCCCGTCATTATCGAGGAGCTTCAGGGTGCGGGCATTCCTGCCTACGCGGAGCTAAGCAGCGGGTATTTCGACGCGACAGAGGTAGAGACGATCCTTTCTTTGCTGCGGGTGATTGATAATCCGTATCAGGATATCCCGCTTGCGGGTACTCTTCGTTCGCCGATTTTTGGTTTGAATGCCGAAGAACTGGCTCTTATCCGGATTGGAGCGATGCAGGATACCTACTATGACGCGGTGCTGCAGGCGGCAGGCGATCTCCTTTTGCCGGATGAGCTGAGGCGCAAGCTGTCGCTGTTTCTTGAGAGGCTGGACAGATGGCGGAATGATGCAAGACAAGGTTCGCTTGCCGATTTGATCTGGAGCATATACCGTGAGACCGGCTATTATGATTTTGCCGGAGGTCTTCCCGGCGGCGTGCAGCGCCAAGCGAATCTTAGAGCGCTTCATGACCGTGCCCGCCAATATGAGGCGACCTCCTTCCGGGGCTTATTCCGTTTCCTGCGCTTCGTTGAGCGGATGCGGGACAGCGGCGGTGACCTCGGTACCGCCAGGGCGCTTGGCGAACAGGAAAACGTCGTGCGAATTATGTCCATTCATAAGAGTAAAGGACTTGAATTTCCCGTCGTATTTGTGGCAGGCTTAGGCAAGAACTTCAATCAGCAGGATTTGCGAAGCGCATTTCTGAAGCATAAGCAGCTTGGCTTTGGTCCCAAATATATCGACCCGGAGAAACGCGTCAGTTATCCTACCCTGCCGTTCCTCTCGATCAGGCGTCGAATGCGGATGGAAATGCTTGCCGAGGAAATGCGTATTCTCTACGTAGCTTTAACTCGCCCGAAGGAGAAAATGTTCCTGGTTGGCACGGTATCCGATGCCGCTGCCAAACAGCGCCGCTGGCAGTCAGCCTCGGATGCAAAGGGATATATTTCGGATTTTCGGTTAAGCTCGGCGTCTACTTTTCTGGACTGGCTGGGTCCGCTCGCAGCCGCAGCGTTTAATCAGCTGCCGGATGAAACGGTGCCGGGACACGAGGATTCAAGACTGCTGCAATGGCGCGCAGGCGTTGTGGATGCTGCTATGCTGGGGCTTGAGGCCGCGATTGGCGTTGAGGAACGGACGGAAGAGGATCAAGCGAGAGAAGACCGCATGCAGGGTGTATTATCTTTAGCCCAGCTTGATCAGGTGGAGCAGGATGAAGAGCTTCGCAACCGGCTGGAGTGGCGTTACGGATATCGGGCCTCTACCCTCGTGGCGGCCAAAACCTCGGTTACGGAGATGAAGCGGCTGCATTCGGAAGCGGTGGAAATGCCGGAGGACAGCGCAGCTTTATATCCGGCTGATACCTTCTCCGACAGGCAACAAGAAGACGGCAAGAAGAGCAGCGGCGGAGGCAGTTATACCTTCCGGTTAAGACGGCCCCGGTTCATGGAGGAAGCCGCGCTTACGGCTGCCGAGAAGGGAACGGTAAGCCATCTTCTGATGCAGCATTTACCGCTTGCCGGCGACGTAGACGTGGATCGGCTGGGGTCTATTCTGAGCGATATGGTATCGCGCAAGCTATTGACGGCAAGACAGGCGGATTCGATTGATCTTCCGGCTGTCGCAGCCTTCTTCGACACGGAGATCGGCAAGCGGCTTGTTCATGCCAAGTGGGTAAGGAGAGAGGTTCCGTTCAGCTGCATGTTCCCGGCGCAGCGTGTATATCCGGGACTGGCAGCCGACATGGCTGGCGAACCTGTTCTGATTCAGGGTGTCATTGACTGTCTCTTCGAAGACGAGAACGGCATTGTCCTGCTTGATTATAAGACCGACCGGATTTATATGAAGCAGTGGGAGCAGGCTGCAGAGCGCCACAGATTCCAATTGGAGCTGTACGCGGAGGCGATCGAATCGGTTATCGGTCAGCCGATTGCGGAAAGCCACGTGTTCTTCTTTGACGGAGGACGGGCAGTAAAGTTATAAGGACGCAAGGCTATTGCATTCATTTCTGCGGGAGGGCATTATTCATGTCTTTCCGCAGAAAAAATGACTTCTTTTATCGACTTGGAAGGATGGGCAAGAGATGGAACAGGATAAGGAACAATCAAAGAAACGGTCCTACGCACTGCCGATTACTTTATTGCTGCTTGTATTCAGCCTTACGGGCAATGTGTTTCTATACTCGCAATCGCTGCAGGGCGGCCAGGATGATAAGTACAATAAAGGTTTGGAAGTTATCGGAGCAGCCAAGAAAGCAACCTCTTACTATCAGGCCGTGCTTGATGATACAGCTGCTATTCTGGAAGGGAAAACGTCTGAGGCAGGCACCGTTATTCGCGATGCAGCCGGTGTCAATGATTTTTTGCAGCAAGCTGGCAGTTTTGATACGGATAACTCATTTGATTCCGGCAAAATCTATGCCAATATGATTGACGTTGATAATTCTCTCTCGTACATAAAAGAGCAGGACGGATCACTTACAGAGCAGGAATCGGCATTTTTGAAAGCTCTGCAGGAGGTCTATTCGAAGCAGCTGGCAATCGTGAAGCAGTTTAACTTTGACGCGGACAAAACGCGCAGCGGAGCGATTCAGATCGGAGCAGGAATCGGATGGCTTGATATTGCCAAGCAGCTGGAGCAATCTATCGAAGAGCAATCTAGCATGAAATTGTCCGCCCAGTAGCCAAAAGCCCAGTTCTGCATACGATAGTAGCAGACGGGAGGCTGACAAGGATGGAGAAAAGCAAGAAAGAAAAAGGGAAATTGACAGAGGTGAAGCCGGCCGCGTCCAAGCCGGCAACGATTGCTCCTGCAAAGGCAGAGAACCAAGCACCGGCTGTGCAGGCAGCATTAACTGCGCCGCAGACCCAGTCGCTGAAGGATCACTGTTCCGCGCATATTCACCGATATGTGCTCGCACAAACGCATGACGGATGGTGCATCGACGGCATCGTTGAATACGTGGACGATCAATATTTATGTCTGGCTGTCCCCTCCAGCGGATCCATGGGCTGGGACGGCAGAGCTTTTTTACCTTACCCTGGACTTTATCCGTATCCTTACTACCCAAGAGGACGCTTCAACCGCCAGGTGTTGCCGCTTGCCGGGCTCCTCGCGTTGTCGCTGCTGCCATTTTATTAAGAGCAAAAGGTTATTTCCGGTTCAGGAACGCGTTTGCGTTCCGGCCCGCATCTCCGATTGGACGAGGATACCATTTGTTTGTTATAATTATTGGCATAGTATGGAATGAAGGGAGGGGCATATTTGGACTGTATTTTTTGCAAAATTATCGAAGGCTCCATTCCTTCGACGAAAGTGTACGAATCCGAGAACGTCATTGCGTTTAAAGATATTCAGCCCGCGGCTCCCGTACATATATTGATTATTCCCAAAAAACATATTCCTACGATGAACGATGTTACCGAAGAGGATGGACCGGTCATCGCGGAATTGTTTGCAACTGCTCGGGAAATCGCGAAGCAGCAAGGAATTGCCGATTCCGGTTACCGGCTGATTAATAATGTGAACAGCGACGGAGGGCAGGTTGTTTATCATCTCCACATCCATTTATTGGGTGGGGAGAAGCTAGGAGCACTAGTAGGAAATAGTGTAAGTTGACACTTCAATTTGTTTTGTCTTATAATGAAGTGTGATAAACCGTGTTTATGTTTAATGCTCTGGACGGTCTGTTTCGGAGGGAGGGAAAACTGGTGTCTGAAACTAAAGTTCGCAAAAACGAAACTATTGATGCTGCGCTTCGCCGCTTTAAACGTTCCATCGCTAAAGATGGTGTTTTGGCAGAGGTGAAAAAACGCAAGCATTATGAAAAGCCAAGTGTAAAGCGCAAGAAGAAGTCCGAGGCTGCGCGTAAGAGAAAGTTTTAGGAGGATCCTTCCATAATGAACCTGAGCGATAGATTGAACGACGATATGAAGCAAGCCATGAAGAATCAGGACAAGTTCAAGCTGACAACGATTCGCATGATTCGTGCAGCAGCAAAAAATTTGGAAATTGATTTGAAGCGTCCTCTCGAGGATGCAGAAGTGGTAGATATACTTAGTCGTGAAATCAAACAACGTAAAGATTCCCTCCAAGAATTTAGCAAAGCCGGCCGAGATGATCTGGTTACAGATCTTTCAGCAGAAATTGAAATTATTAGTCAATACCTTCCCGTTCAGCTGACCGAAGAAGAGATAAAAGCGATTGTAACGCAGACCATCCAGGAACTCGGTGCTTCTTCCAAAGCCGAGATGGGAAAAGTCATGGGTGCGCTTTTGCCAAAAACAAAAGGGCGCGCTGATGGTAAACTAGTAAATCAATATGTACAACAATTTCTGCAATAACTATATGTTCGGACGAAAACACCCCTTTCGAGGGGTGTTTTTGCTTTATTTATGACAATTTTGAAACATAATGTTCATATATGCGTATTAACGGATACTGATTGAAAAGGAGGAGCGACACTTTGCAAACGAAACGATGGCGCATTGCAGCTGTCATTTGGCCTCTTCTGATGCTTATATCCATGCTGCTGGTTACGGCGGGAGGATTGGTGACCGGCGGTAAAGCCGCGCAAGGAGCGGAAGGGTCAGGACTAGGTCCCGCGGTGTACGTTGTGCCGGTCAAGCAAACGGTGGAGTCCGGACTTAAATCGTTTTTGGAGCGGGCATACAAAGAAGCAGCCGAAGCAAAAGCGGAAAGAGTCATTCTGGTGATCAATACGTTTGGCGGAGAAGTAACCAGCGCCGAGGAGATTGGCGAACTGATCCGCAAAAGCAGTGTTCCAACAACTGCTTATGTAGAAGGCAAAGCGGTATCGGCAGGGACTTATATTGCGCTTAATGCGCAAAACATTGTCATGGAGCCTGGGAGCACGATTGGCGCAGCCGCAGTCGTTAACGGCTCCGGCGATCTGATCGACAACCCGAAGGTTGTTTCCTTCTGGGTAAAGACAATGAGGGAGGCCGCGGAGCTAAACGGTCGTAACCCGGATATTGCCGCCGCGATGGTGGATACCGGAGCGACATTACCGCTTCCGGACCTCAAGCAGGTGAAGCAGTCCGGCCAGATTCTGACTTTAACAGCTGATGAAGCGCTTAAAGTTGGATATGCCGAATACAAAGCGGAGTCCGTGGAAGACGCAATTAAATGGCTGGGACTTGAAAACCGGGAGCAGATCGACCTTAATCCATCGATCGCGGAGAAGATTGCTTCCTGGCTGGTTAATCCGGTCGTCATGACCGTGCTGTTCATCCTTGGCATTGCGGGTATTGCGATTGAGCTGTTTGTACCGGGCTTTGGAGTTCCGGGCATTGTAGGTATCCTGTCGTTTGGCCTGTATTTCTTCGGCCATTACATCGCGGGCTTTGCGGGGATGGAGTCTGTTGTGCTCTTCATTGTCGGCGTAGCGCTGTTGTTGGTAGAGGTGTTTGTGCCTAGCTGGGGGATTCTTGGCATACTCGGCAGTGCCTCGCTTATCGCCGGCGTGTTGACAGCGGCTTCAAATCCGATGACGGCATTTGTTTCGCTTGTTATCGCTTTGGTGGCAGCGGCCGTAATTCTATACTTTGTCGTTCGGAAATACAAGGACAGAGGGATCTGGAATAAATTTATTTTGCGGGAGAAGCTGACAACCGAACAAGGGTATTTGTCCGCGGAAACCAAGGAGGATCTTCTTGGCCAGGAGGGGATTGCGATCACGCCGCTTCGCCCGGCAGGCACGATTCAAATTCGGGATAACCGGATTGACGTTGTGACTTCAGGCGAATTCATCGCTTCGGGCAAGACGGTAAAAGTAATAAAAACGGAAGGGACTTGGGTTGTCGTAAGAGAGGTCCTGTAGGATAATAAGAAAAAAATGACATGGAGGGTTATACCAAATGGATCCGACTGTATCCGTATTAATTATTGTTGTAGTAGCGATTATTGTCCTATCTGTATTTCTCAGCTTCTTCCCGATTATGCTGTGGATTTCCGCTCTGGCATCGGGCGTGCGGATCGGCATTATTACGCTGGTAGCGATGCGCCTGCGTCGCGTAACGCCTAGCCGAATCGTTAATCCGTTGATTAAAGCAACAAAGGCTGGACTAGGGCTTACGATTAATCAGCTGGAGAGTCACTTCCTCGCCGGCGGTAATGTAGACCGTGTCGTAAACGCCTTGATTGCAGCGCAACGCGCGAACATTCCGCTTGTCTTCGAGCGCGCGGCAGCCATCGACCTTGCGGGCCGCGATGTACTGCAAGCCGTGCAAATGAGCGTTAACCCGCGTGTTATCGAGACGCCTACTGTAGCTGCGGTTGCTAAGGACGGCATTGAAGTGAAGGTTAAAGCCCGCGTTACGGTACGCGCAAATATCGAACGCCTCGTCGGCGGTGCCGGCGAAGAGACGATTATCGCCCGCGTAGGCGAAGGTATCGTTACAACGGTAGGTTCCTCCAACTCGCATAAAGACGTTCTGGAAAATCCGGATATGATCTCCCGTACCGTCCTAGGTAAAGGTCTTGATGCAGGCACGGCCTTTGAAATCCTGTCCATCGATATTGCTGACGTAGACGTAGGCAAAAACATCGGCGCACACCTGCAAACCGAGCAGGCGGAAGCCGATAAGCGGATCGCGCAGGCGAAAGCCGAAGAGCGCCGCGCGATGGCGGTAGCGCAGGAGCAAGAGATGAAGGCCCGCGTCGTGGAGATGCGCGCGAAGGTCGTAGAATCCGAATCCCAAGTACCGCTCGCGATGGCGGATGCACTGAAATCCGGTAAAATCGGCGTTATGGACTATATGAACCTTAAGAATATCGAAGCCGATACCCAAATGAGAAATACGATTGGCAAGCCGGACACTCCTAACGATAAAGACAACTAAGGCGCTTAAGCCGTGTCAAGCAAGGAGGTGCTGGCGTGAAACTTATAAGTTTTCTTCTCGAAAATATATATTGGGTGATCGTGGTGGGCGGGGTGCTCTTCTCGATGTTCGGACGTTCGGGCGCCAAGAAGCGTACGAACCGGATGCCGAGCTTTGGAGGAAGCAGCGAACGCGAGCCGCATAGACCGGAACACCGTCAAGATCCTGTATGGGATGAAGATGATGAAGAGGAATATCAGCCTCAGAAGCCCATATTGGCTGGCTCTCCTCTTCAAGGAGAAAGGGGAGGTACCGGGGAAGGCAGCAGGTCGCAAACGCAGGAGCGGGCGCTTCAAGCGGTACCAAGCCGGCCGGCGGAACCGCCTCGCGCGCGGCTGGCAGCAGCGAACAAGCCTCAGACGGCAGCGGCTCCTGCAGCAGCTAGCCAAACCGAAATGACGAATCCTAAAGCCGATGAGCTGCGCAAAGCGGTCGTATGGGCCGAAATATTAGCTCCTCCTCGTTCTAAGCGCCCATTCGGCAAATAGACCTTTAAACCATAACAGCCGGGTAATGATGCGATTATGCATCGTTACCCGGCTGTTATTTTTATCGGAACGCTTCTCCATATATCTCATAAATCGTTCCAACGTCGCATATTTTGGTACAGTACAATAATGTGCACTCGAGCGGCGGAGGGGGATAATGGATCAGCTATGGGCCGTATAAACCGTAAATTTCGAAAATGGACTGCCGATATATTGGATTTGCCGCAGGATGTGGTCTATGATCTGCCCCGCATGACGATGATCGGCGACCGACAGCTCTATATCGAGAATCACCGCGGCGTGCTTCATTTCTCCAGCGATAAGCTGAGACTTGCCTTAAGCAAAGGCGAGCTGGAAGTAACGGGAACCTCGCTTGTCATACGTACGATATGGACGGAAGAGGTATTCATAGAGGGTCAAATTAAAAGTATCGAAGTAAGGGATCAGGAGGGATAAGCATGGCGGGTCAATGGCTGCAGTGGGTACGCGGTGTTGTTACGGTGCATATCAGGGGCGGACAACCTGAACGGCTGGTGAACAGGGCTCTCGAAGGGGGGCTCGAGCTGTCTTCTATTCGATGGACAAGCGGTGGGAAGCTGGAATTCGAACTGTCGTTAGGCGATTTTTTTCGTCTTCGTCCGTTTCTGAAAGAGACAGGCTGTAGGGCGCATGTCGTCAAGCGGGAAGGGATGCCCTTCTGGCTGGTCCGCGTTGAGAAAAGAAAGTTTTTCGCGATCGGGATCGGTCTGTTTTTTGTAGGCATCTACTTGCTGTCCTCCCTTGTCTGGTCCATTGAAGTGAAGGGGAATGTCAAGCTGACCGAGGAACAGATACTGACCGCCGCCAAGAAGGAAGGAATCTTTCCGATGCAATGGTCGTTCAAGCTTAAGGATAAAGATCTGTTATCCAAGGAGTTGGTAACCGATCTTCCGGGAACGACATGGGTTGGCGTAGAGAAAAAAGGGACAAGGATCGTTATTCAGGTCGTTGAATCGACGGAAGCGGAAAAGGCGGAGCTTCAAAGTCCGCGGCATTTGGTTGCTTCGAACGACGCTGTCATAACGGAAATCTATACCGAGAAGGGCCGCCCTGTCGTCAAGAAAAATATGAAAGTCAAAAAAGGCCAGACCTTGATCTCGGGAACGATCGGAGGCGGTGCGTATACGCAGTCGGTCGTGGCGAAAGGGAAGGTGCGCGGCCTCGTGTGGTATGAATTTAATGTCGCTTCTCCTCTGACGCAGGAGGTTAAAGTATACACGGGAGAGAAGAAAACAAAGTGGTACGCGGTAATAGGAAGCCGTGCGCTGCAAGTAAGCGGTTATGGCAAAAATCCGTTTGATACGTCCGAAAACGTTGTTGTGGAGGAACAGGCGACATGGCGCGGCTTGAAGCTGCCTTTCGGACGGCTTAAGAAAACGATTATGGAAGTCCGATCCGATGAGCGGGAGCTTACCGAAGAGGAAGCGAAAAACAACGGAATGCTCCAGGCGAAGGCCGATGTCATGCTGAAAGCAGGCAATGACGCGGTTATATTAAAGGAAATTGTTTTGCATGAAAAGACGGACAATGGTAAAGTTTATATGAAAGTTCTTTTTGAAGTGGAGCAATCAATCGTAGAAGAGATGCCACTAGTCCAGATGCAAGGAGAATGAGGTTGTTGCAGAGTGAAGCAAAAGTAGTCAAAATTCCGCTCCAAAATGCAGTAGAGGGCTTAGCCGTATTTGGTCCCCAAGATAAGTATCTAAAGCTTGTGCAGCAGCAGATGGAGGCAACCCTGTCATCCCGAGATGCGGAAATTGTTATTTCCGGTCCGGCACAAGAGGTGGAATCGCTAGAGCAGTTGTATAACGTGCTGCTTCAGCTTGTCCGCGGCGGTTATACCCCGTCCGAGAGAGATATTACTTATGCGCTTGATCTTGCGCGCAGCATGCAAGCGGAAGAACTGCTCGATTTGCTTAAAGCTGAAATTACGACGACTTACAGAGGCAAACCGATTCGCGTGAAGACGATCGGTCAGCGACATTACGTGAAGACAATCAAGAAGCAGGATATCGTGTTCGGGATTGGCCCAGCCGGTACCGGCAAAACCTATCTTGCGGTTGTTCTGGCCGTAGCGGCGCTTAAAGAAGGCTCTGTTAAAAAAATAATGTTGACCCGTCCTGCGGTTGAAGCCGGCGAAAATCTGGGCTTCCTGCCTGGCGACCTGCAAGAAAAGGTAGATCCGTACCTGCGCCCGCTCTATGACGCGCTGCATGACGTATTGGGACCTGATCAGACGACAAAGGCGTTTGAGCGCGGAACCATCGAGATCGCACCGCTAGCTTATATGCGCGGACGCACGCTCGATGATTCGTTTATTATTTTGGACGAAGCGCAAAACACGACCCCGGAGCAAATGAAAATGTTCCTGACAAGGTTAGGCTTTGGCTCGAAAATGGTTATTACAGGCGACGTGACTCAGATTGATTTGCCGCGGGGCAAAAACTCCGGGCTTATCGAAGCGCAGCGCATTTTAAGAGATATTGAGGAAATTGGTTTTATTCATTTTACCGAGCAGGACGTCGTTCGCCATTCCTTGGTTCAGAAAATAATCGTGGCATACAACTGGGACGCTGAAAACAAAGCATAGAGAGGAATGTCCGCTCGATGAATCAGACTCAGGCCGGAAAACAAATTAACCTTCAACAGACAAAATCGGCTGGCTGGAAGCAGAGCGCAGCTGTGCGTGTCCTGCTCTTATTTTTGTTTGTGCTGCTGTTTTATTTCAGTTTGGCTCCCCATTTGGTACCGGAAACTTACGATATCCAGGTGGATGCCCCAAGCGACAAGGATATAGCAGCCCCGCATCAAATATTCGACAGCAAGGCTACGCTGGAAGCGCAGGAACAGGCAGCGAACAAGATTGATTCCATCTATTCCAATGTTGCTCTGCGCAACGAACAGCTGATCGATCAAATTTTTGTCCGGATTGAGCAGCTGAATCTGGATGATCAGGTGACGGTACAGAACAAGGTTGAAATTTACCGGAATGAGATTCCCGGCAAATATGATGCATTTGTCGATAATTTCGTCAAAATGAATATGGGCACTGGCAAGTACAATGATTCGCTGCTCGAAGAGATGTCGAAGGTCATTAAGGAGCAGGTGTATACGATTCCGGAAGAGACGTTCTATAAGCTTCCGAATCTGACGCTGGACCAGCTGGAAGAGATGCGCTCTGTCGGGCAGGATGTTGTGCGCAAGCTGATGAGCGAGCAGCTCCGAGATGCGGAAACGGCGCGCACGAAGGTTGCGGAGCTGGTGAACGCAAGCTCGCTGACCAACCGCTCCAGCCGCGAAATTGTGCAGGAGCTGGCACGATTTACGATTATGCCGAACCGGTTCCTCGATCAACAGGCGACCGATGAAGCCAAAATTCTCGCGAAGCAGAATACGCCGCAAGTCGTCATCAAAGAAGGCGATCTCATCGTAAAAAAAGGCGAGATCATCACGTCCGAGATGTATGAACTGCTGAAGGAATCCGAGCTTCTGCAGGACAAGCGCAATTATTGGCCACAGCTTGGACTGCTGCTTATGTCCGTCCTGATCGTAGTTGGCCTGTATACATATATACACCAATACGGAAGCAGCGACACGACCAAGCCAAGCTACAGCAATACTCATCTGCTGATGCTCTGGCTCATTTATCTGATTAATATTATTACGATGCAGGTTATCTCCCTTACGCAGACCGACTCCGCCCCTTATGCCGGTTATTTGGCCCCGGCTGCGTTAGGCACAATGCTGATTACGCTGCTGCTGGATGTGCATCTGGCGTTGATCAGCTCTGTTTTGTTTGCGCTATGCGGAAGTATTATACTTAATACGCAAACCGGTCAAATTTTCGACTATCAATACGGGTTTGTTATTATCGTCGTTTCCCTGGCGGCAATATTCTCGATTCACCGGGCAAGCCAACGGTCTACCATCCTGAAGGCGGGTATTATGGTCAGCTTGTTTGGTTCGCTGGCTGTATTGTCGCTCATGTTCCTGAAGGAGCAGCTGGAGCAGGGGCCACTCGTGTATTCTCTCGCTTTTGCCTTTGCAAGCGGACTATTAACGGCGATTCTTGTTATCGGGCTTATGCCATTCTTTGAAATTACGTTTGGCATATTGTCCGCGCTGAAGCTCGTAGAGCTGTCGAATCCGAATCATCCGCTGCTGCGCAAGCTGCTTACGGAGACGCCGGGCACTTACCATCACAGCGTAATGGTAGGCAATCTTGCCGAAGCGGCTGCCGAAGCTATCGGAGCAGACGGACTTCTTTGCCGCGTAGGTTCTTATTATCACGATATCGGCAAGACGAAACGGCCAAGCTATTTTATCGAGAATCAGACGAATATGGAAAACCCGCATGATACCATCGAGCCTAAGCTAAGCAAGTCGATCATCGTTGCCCACGCCCGCGACGGCGTCGATATGCTGAAGGCGCAGAACATTCCGAAGCCAATCCGGGATATCGCGGAGCAGCATCATGGCACAACCTCCTTGAAGTTCTTCTACTTCAAAGCGCTGAAACAATCGGAGGAGCAGGGACTAACCGTAAATTTCACGGAGGATGACTACCGTTATCCGGGTCCAAAAGCGCAATCGAAGGAAGCGGCGATCGTTGGTCTGGCCGATTGCGTGGAGGCGGCCGTCCGCAGCCTGCGCAGCCCTACGGTTGAACAGGTAGAAGCGATGATTCAGAAGATTATTAAAAGCCGCGTAGATGACAATCAATATAATGAGTGCGATCTGACCATGAAAGAGCTCGACAAGATTGCTCATTCTTTGAAAGAGAGCGTAATTGGCATATTCCACTCGCGGATTGAATACCCGGAAGATGTAAAACCAAAGGAGCGTTAACTTAGCATGAGCTTGCAATTAGACTGGAGCAATGAACAAGAAAAAATGGAGATTCCCGATCAATGGGTCGAGAGGCTGGAGCAGCTTCTGCAGATTGCCGGAGAGATGGAAGGACTCACGGACGGCGAAGTGACTTTGACCTTTACCGACAATGAGCAGATTCACCAGCTTAACCGCGAATACCGTAATATCGACCGCCCTACGGATGTCTTGTCGTTCGCCATGCAGGATGAAGGGACGGAAGAGCTCGATATTATTTTCGAGGTGGAGAGTGAGGATGAGATTGATCCGATCTCCGGCATGCTTGGCGATATCGTGATCTCGGTTGAGAAAGCGCAGGAGCAAAGCGAGGATTACGGTCATTCCCTGGAGCGTGAGATTGGCTTCTTGTTCGTACACGGCTTCCTTCATTTGCTCGGTTATGACCATATGGACGACGCGGGCGAAGCCGAAATGACGGCTAAACAGGAAGCCGTTCTGCAGAAGGCGGGTCTGTCGCGTTAATGCTGAAGTTCATCCGCAGCCTGTCATTTGCTTGTTCAGGAATTATCTTGGCTGTCCGGTCTCAGCGTCATATGAAGATTCATGCAGCGGCAGTCGTTATCGTGTGTCTGTTAGGGGCGTTCCTGTCCCTGACTCGACTGGAATGGGCGGTACTGCTGTTAACCATGTCGTTTGTGTTTACGCTGGAGATGGTTAACACGGCGATCGAAAAAACCGTAGATCTGGCTAGTCCCGGCATTCACCCGCTTGCGAAAGCGGCAAAGGATATTGCTGCCGGTGCTGTGCTGATCGCGGCATGTTGCGCGATTATTATTGGGCTGCTCATTCTTGGGCCGCCCTTATGGCATTTTATAATGGATTAATACGAAGAATAGGAGTTGAGGCTCATGGCATTCGAAGGATTATCGGAGCAATATTCGAACCTGCTTGAAGCAGCGAAGGAGGCCATGTCGCGGGCATACGTGCCTTACTCCAATTTTCGTGTAGGCGCCGCGCTGCTGGATGAAAGCGGCCATGTCCACTCCGGCTGCAACGTGGAGAATGCCGCATACAGCCCTTGCAATTGCGCCGAGAGAACGGCGTTGTTCCGCGCAATCGCCGATGGCAAGCGGCCGGGAGAATTTCAGGCAATTGCCGTAATGGGGGATACAGACGGACCAATCACCCCATGCGGAGTATGCCGCCAGGTACTGGTGGAGCTGTGCGAGCCGGATATGCCGGTTGTTATGGGCAATCTTCGCGGCGATTGGAACATTATGACGGTTAGTGAGCTGCTGCCGGGTGCATTTACACCGGCTTCATTAGAGAAAGGAAGTTAACAATTAACATGACTCAAACGAAATTCCGTTCCGGATTCGTGGCGATTATCGGTCGTCCGAATGTCGGCAAATCTACACTTATGAATCATTTAATCGGGCAAAAAATTGCCATTATGTCGGATAAGCCTCAGACGACCCGGAATAAAATCCATGGCGTATACACGACGGATACATCGCAGATCGTATTCCTCGATACGCCCGGTATTCATAAACCGCAGTCTAAGCTTGGCGACTATATGATGAAAACGGCTGAAGGCGCTCTAAAAGAGGTTGAAGCCGTACTCTTCCTGATTGACGTTGCTGATGGATTAGGCGGCGGCGACCGCTTTATTATCGAACAGCTGAAAAAAGTGGACACTCCTGTGTTTCTCGTCATGAACAAGATCGACAAGGTTCAGCCTGAGCAGCTTCTGTCGACAATTACGCAATACAAAGATCTGTATCCGTTTGCTGAGATTGTGCCGATTTCGGCGCTTCAAGGCAACAACGTCGAAACGCTGCTTGCGCAGCTCCAGAAATATTTGCCGGAAGGACCGCAATATTACCCGGCCGACCAGGTTACGGATCATCCCGAGCAATTTGTCGTTTCAGAGCTTATCCGCGAGAAGATTCTGCATATGACCCGAGAAGAGATTCCGCATTCGATTGCTGTCGGCATTGAAGATATGAAGGTGCAGGAGAATGGCGTAGTATACATCGGTGCGGTTATTTTCGTGGAGCGGGATTCGCAAAAGGGTATTATTATCGGCAAGAAGGGGGCTTTGCTGAAGGAAGTAGGCAAGCAGGCCCGTCGCGATATTGAAGCGCTGCTTGGATCGCGCACTTTCCTGGAGCTTTGGGTCAAAGTGAAGAAGGATTGGCGCAATCAGGAGCGAGTATTGAAGGACTTCGGCTTCCGGCATGATTAAGCCGCATTTGACGAATTTTGTTAAGGATAGCATTCGGCAAAATACCGTATCCTAATTACCGTCTGGGGCTTCATTTCCATGGCGGAAAGGGATGAATACGAATGCGAAATTTTTCGTGGAAGTATTTTACATTGACCGGTGATGTGGAGTCATACATGCTCTACAAGGAAATGGATCAACTTGGTCCAGAGAATCATCCTCAACATTTGCCGGGAGACAATGAGGAGCTTGCTGCTGAGTTCGAGGATTTGTCTGCCCTTTAATTGGTTACCCTGCAGGCTGCCTTGAATTAAGCATGGGGGAGAAGGTAGTATGCTATATCGTGTGGAGGGCATTGTCATCCGCAGCATGGACTATGGGGAAGGCAATAAAATAATTACGCTGCTGACGAAAACAAACGGAAAGCTTGGCGTAATGGTGCGCGGCGCGAAGAAGGTGAAGAGCAGACATGCTTCTCTCGCGCAGCCATTTACATACGGTGAGTTCGTATTTTTTCGGAATAAAGGTTTAGGCACGCTTAATGCTGGTGAGATTCTCGAATCTCACCATCTTTTACGTGAACAGCTCGATTTGGCGGCATACGCCTCTTATTTAGCAGAGCTAACGGACAAGATGCTCCAGGAAGACGAATCCGGTGCCATGTTGTTTGAGCAGCTTAAGGCAGGGCTTGCTGCAATGGAGGAAGGAAAAGATCCGCAAATCGTCTCGCATTTGTTCGAGATGCGTATATTAGAGGCTGCGGGTTATGCTCCGGAGCTGGAGATCTGCGTCAATTGCAGCAGTGAGCAGGGACCGTTCAGGTTAAATCCGCACGCTGGCGGCGTATTGTGTACGAGATGCGCACGAAACGATGCGCAGGCGATCCCGATGGGGGAAGGGGCTTATAAGCTTCTGCGGCTGTTCAGCCGTATGGACTTGAGGCGACTTGGAGCTATCCAAGTGAAGCCGGAGACCAAGAAGGAGCTCAAGAAGCTGATGAGGGAGCTGATGGATGCCCATATCGGCATTCCGCTGAAATCCAGAACTTTTCTTGATCAAATGGACAAATATTCCTTCGAATAAATCGCGTGATCGGTCCACAGACTAGGCACGCCAATGCTAGCTCGATTTGCCTCCATGAAGGATCTGACGGGTCATCCCCTAAAGGCGGATTCGAATGTAAAAGAAGTGCCTGGGCATTAGTACCTAATAACTGGTTTGACAACCGCATTAAAAATGTTTAATATATTTGAATATGAATATGGACAGTGATGGAGAAAGTAGCAGTTGATGCCTTGAGCAAGCGATCCGGGGACAGTGGAAGCCCGGGCAGGCTAAACATGCGAAAAGGCACTCCGGAGTCAGTTAACGAAAAGAGGATTTTCGCACGCTGCTGGAATGAGCAGCGACAAGCGGAAGTCAAGTAGGGTGGAACCGCGGGAGTCAGCTCTCGTCCCTACGTCTGGCAGCAGGCGTAGAGACGGGAGCTTTTTGTGTCCCCGCCTCCGCCATACTAATTGATAAAGGAGCGGAAAAAGGTCATGAATTTTCAAAACATGATATTAACTCTGCAGCAGTTCTGGGCAGAGCAAAACTGTATTCTCGTACAGCCGTACGATACCGAGAAGGGTGCGGGAACGATGAACCCGATGACCTTCCTCCGCACGATTGGCCCAGAGCCATGGAACGTAGCTTACGTTGAGCCTTCCCGCCGTCCTGCCGACGGCCGTTACGGCGAGAACCCGAACCGGTTGTACCAGCATCATCAATTCCAGGTTATCCTGAAGCCGTCTCCGGACAACATCCAGGAGCTGTATCTGGAAAGCTTGAAACGTCTTGGAATCGATCCAAGGCATCACGATATCCGCTTTGTTGAAGACAACTGGGAGTCCCCAACCCTTGGCGCATGGGGCCTTGGCTGGGAAGTATGGCTGAACGGCATGGAAATTACCCAATTTACGTATTTCCAGCAAGTCGGCGGCATCGATGCCAACCCGGTTGCGGTCGAAATTACGTACGGCATGGAGCGTCTGGCTTCGTACATTCAGGAAAAAGAGAATGTGTTTGATCTTGAATGGGTGGACGGAGTAACTTACGGTGACGTCTTCCTGCAGCCGGAATTCGAGCATTCGAAATATACGTTTGAAACTTCCGATTCCGCGATGTTGTTCCAGCTGTTCAACATGTATGAGGAAGAAGCGAAAAAAACGATGGAGCATAACCTCGTATTCCCGGCTTACGATTACGTGCTGAAATGCTCCCATACGTTTAACCTGCTGGACGCACGCGGCGCGATCAGCGTAACGGAACGTACGGGCTACATTATGCGTGTCCGTAATCTGGCGCGGGCTTGCGCAGCGACTTATCTGGAGGAGCGGGAACGTCTCGGCTTCCCTCTGCTGAAGAAAGGAGTGGAGAACAATGGCTAAGGATTTATTGCTGGAGATTGGACTTGAGGAAGTACCGGCGCGTTTTGTGCGCGGCGCTATGAACCAATTGAAGGAGAAGGCGGTCAAATGGTTCGACGATTCGCGTATTCCTTATGATTCGGTAGAAGTGTTTGCGACGCCACGGCGTCTGGCCCTGTATGTAAAAGGCGTAGCCGAGAAACAGGAAGACGTAAGCGAACAGGTTAAAGGTCCTTCGCGTAAAATCGCCCTTGATGATCAGGGCAACTGGAGCAAAGCGGCGCTTGGTTTCGCGCGCAGCCAAGGCGTTGATCCGGAGCAGTTCTTTTTCCAGGAGCTTGCCGGCGTTGAATACGTGTATGCGAACAAAAGCAGCGTAGGCACGGAAACAGCGTCCGTATTGCCGGAAGGGCTGACAAACCTGATCACATCGATGTCCTTCCCGAAAAACATGCGCTGGGGCAGTTATGAACTGAAGTTCGTGCGTCCTATCAAATGGATTATCGCTTTGTTTGGCCAAGAGATTATTCCTATTGAAATAACGAACGTGAAGAGCGGCAATGTATCCCGCGGCCATCGCTTCCTTGGCGAAGAGACGGTTGTGGCATCTCCTGCGGATTATAAAGAGCGTCTTCGCCAGCAGCATGTCATTGTTGACGTTGAAGAACGAGAGCAGCTGATCGTGGCTCAAATCCAGGAGCTTGCCAAAGAGAAGAACTGGGAAATTGCGATTAAAGAAGATTTGCTCGAAGAGGTCTTATTCCTGGTCGAGTATCCGAACGTATTATATGGAACATTTGATCCTGCATTCCTCAATATCCCGCAAGAGGTTCTTATTACGTCGATGCGCGAGCATCAGCGCTACTTCCCGGTATTAAACGCGGAAGGTCAGCTGCAGCCGTTCTTCGTAACGGTGCGTAACGGCGACCGGACTTCGATCGAGAATGTTGCGAAAGGTAACGAAAAGGTTCTTCGCGCCCGTCTTTCCGACGCGAAATTCTTCTACGAGGAAGATCAGAAGCTTGCGATTAACGATGCGCTTGCGAAACTTGAAAATATCGTTTACCACGAAGAGCTGGGAACGGTAGCGGACAAGGTTAGAAGAATCCGCGCAACAACCGATCTGATTGCTTCAAGGCTGGGTGCCGATACAGACACTGCTGCGGCAGCAAGCCGCGCGGCTGATATTTGCAAATTCGACCTGGTTACTCAAATGGTATACGAATTCCCTGAACTGCAAGGCATTATGGGCGAAGATTATGCCCGCAAAGCAGGAGAAAGCGAAGCGGTAGCGAAAGCGATCAATGAACATTATCAGCCTCGCTTTGCAGGCGACCGTGCACCGGCATCCCTAGAAGGCGCAATTGTGAGCCTTGCCGACAAAATGGACACCATCGCGGGTTGTTTCTCGATCGGCATCATTCCGACAGGTTCGCAGGATCCCTATGCTCTGCGCCGTCAGGCATCGGGTATCGTTCAGATCATACTGGCTCAAGGCCTTGACCTGAAGCTCACCGATCTGTTTGAAGCAGCTCTCGAAGTCCATGAAGCGCGCGGAATGAAACGCGGCGCGGACGAGATCCGTAAAGATTTGAACGACTTCTTTGCTCTTCGCGTGAAGAATGTTCTGTCGGAGCAAGCTAACCGTTATGACGTCGTTGATGCGGTTATGGCAACCGGCTTTAATGATTTGCGCATTACCGTTGAGCGCGCCGCGCTGATTAACGATCTGTCTTCCGGCAGCGAACGCAGCGAGTTCAAGCTGACGATTGATGCCTTTAACCGGGTATGCAACCTGGCCTCCAAAGCGGAGTCGCGTACAGTGGATTCGGCACTGTTCGAAGAAGCGGCAGAAGGTGCTCTTTACGAGCAATGGCAAAAAGCCCATCCAGCGGTTGCAGCAGCTATCGCCGAGGGAGATATTGCTTCTGCGCTTGCTAACCTGTCTTCGCTTAAGCAAGCGATTAACGCATATTTCGATTCGGTTATGGTTATGGCCAAGGATGACGCTGTGCGCAGCAACCGTCTGGCAACTCTTTCGCTTATCGCGGACGACATTACTGCTATTGCCGACTTCTCTAAGCTGGTCTGGTAATACAGGTTGCACTCGTCAATGTATCATTGTCGTCAATCCATAGAGAAGGGATGATGATTATGGCAGGTTCAGCTGAAGTGATTATTTACGTTGTATCCGACGCTGCGGGCGATACCGGAGAGCTCGTCGTAAGGGCAGCGGTAGCACAGTTCCATCCGGTTCAGACAGACATTCGCCGCGCACCGTTTGTCATGGATGTGCCCACTCTGGAGCGGTTCGTTCTGCAAGCCAAGCTGTCCGGCGCAATCGTTCTCTATACGCTCGTTATCCCGCATTTGCGGGAAGCGATGAAGAACCTGGCCAGGGAGCATCAAGTGGAAGCCATTGATCTGCTTGGGTCGCTGATCGAAAGCCTAGAACGGCAGACCGGCCGCCATTCGCGTCAGGAACCTGGTCTTAACCATGTTCTTGACGCGGATTATTTCCGCAAAGTGGATGCCGTCGAATTTGCAGTTCGTTACGATGATGCCAAGGACCCTTCCGGAGTACTGAAAGCGGATATCGTACTGATCGGCGTATCGCGGACGTCGAAGACACCGTTGTCCATGTATCTGGCGCATCAAAAATTCAAAGTAGCCAATATTCCGCTCGTCCCGGAAATTAAGCCGCCTAAGGAACTTTTCAACGTCCCGGTGGAACGGATTATCGGCCTTACGATTGGAGTTCCGTATTTGAACACCATTCGGAAGGAAAGGCTTAAGGCGCTTGGATTACCGGATAGCGCTTCGTATGCCGCGGAGGACCGGATCTTGAAGGAGCTTGAATACGCGGAAGCGATTATGAAACAAATCGGCTGCGTCGTGATCGATGTATCGCATCGCGCGGTAGAAGAAACGGCGAGTCTGATTATGGAGCATTTTCGCGGCGTTTAAGCCAAAATGCAGGATTTTTTTGAAGTATTGCCGTATATAATAGTACGGTAATTGAAATATACAACAATAAGCGGTGATGCGTGATGGAGCTGAATCAACCGACAGTCGTCGTTGACGGCGACGCTTGTCCCGTTAAGACCGAAATTGCTCGGACCGCACGCAGCTTTGGTGTCCCGGTTGTCATGGTATCCTCCTATGACCATCGGCTTGAGCCGCAGGAAGGTGTTTCGGTTGTGCAGGTCGACCGGAGCAGCCAATCGGTCGACTTGTATATCGTCAATCATATAGCCAAAGGCGATATCGTGATTACTCAGGATTTTGGTCTGGCATGTATTGCAATTGGAAAAGGGGCGGTCGTCTTGTCTCCGCGCGGCGAGCAGTATTCGGACGAGAACATCGATTATTTGATGGAGCGGCGTCATGAATCTGCAAAAAAAAGGCGTGCCGGAGGTAAAACGAAAGGCCCAAAAGCAATGAATCATGAGGATCGGGAGCGTTTTCAACAAAAGTTGACAAAAGTTTTATCAAACTTGCAGGAGAAACATGACATTTAGCGAATATTATTTACGTGTCATTAGGATGAAGGTGATGGATAATGACCTACGGTAAAATACCGGATGACGTTATTGAGGCGGTACGCCGTCATCATGACATCGTAGATACGGTGAGCAAATACGTTCATCTCTCTAAGAACGGCAAGTATATGAAAGGGCTTTGTCCCTTCCACTCGGAGAAGACGCCTTCCTTCACCGTGACGCCGGAGCTGCAGATTTTTCACTGCTACGGCTGCGGCAAGACAGGCAACGTTATCCGGTTCGTGGAAGAGATCGAAAGCTATACCTTTCCAGAAGCGGTCCGAGTGCTTGCCGAAGAGGCAGGCATACCTGTTACATGGGCTAATCCGGACGGCTCGAAGCCAACGGCAGCCGATACGGAACGCAGCGCTGTTCTTGAAGCGCATGAGCTGACTGCAAAGCTGTACAACTATTTGTTGAACAATACGCAGCATGGCCGTGCCGCTAAAGACTATTTGCGCGATCGCGGGCTTGGCGACAAACTGATCAATCATTTTATGATCGGTTATGCGCCGGAACAGTGGGATACGCTAAGCCGGTTCTTAACAGCCAGAAATTTCGATTCCTCCTTAATGGAAAAAGGGGGGCTGCTATCCGCGAAATCAGACGGAAGCGGATATGTGGACCGTTTTCGGGGACGAATTATGTTTCCGATTTGGGATCGGGACGGCAAAGTAACGGCGTTTGCGGGACGAATAATCGGTGAAGGCCAGCCGAAATATTTGAACTCACCGGAAACGATGCTGTTTACGAAAAGCCGCACGATTTACAATCTGCATCATGCGCGACCTGCCATCCGCAAGAGCAAGCAAGTTGTTTTATTCGAAGGGTATATGGATGTTATTAAATCTTGGAGTGCTGGCGTAAAGAACGGGATTGCCACAATGGGAACGGCCTTGACGGAAGAACATTGCAGCATCCTTGCTAGGCAGGCTGAAGAAATTGTGATCTGTTATGACGGTGATGACGCCGGACAAGCTGCCGCTATGAAGTCTATTCCGATGCTCGAAGGAGCAGGGCTTAGAGTGATGGTGGCCATGCTTCCAAAAGGAAAGGATCCGGATGAATATATTACCGAATACGGTCCGGATGATTATCTTCGAGAAGTCATTGATCAGCCTGTCACAACTACAAAATTTAAGCTTATATATTCAAGAAAAAACCATATACTGCTAAAAGAAGAAGGTCGGAAAAATTACTTGCTTGAAGCCGCCGGAATTGTGGCAGAGCTTGATTCGGCTATTGAACGCGAGGTTTACCTGCAGGAGCTTTCACGCGAATTTAATTTCCCATTAGAGGTATTAAAGCAGGATTGTCATATTAAGCATCAAGAATTGCAAAAAAAGAAACCCGGAAGGGATAATAACGACAATTCGTGGAATAATGGTAGGAATGAAAATCGCCGAAGATCGGGGCCTCCTGTGCTAATGCCTGCTTATACGTATGTTGAGCGGAGGCTGCTTCATGTGATGATGCGAGACAGGGATGTGGCGCAAACGGTCCATGAAAAGCTGGGAGACGCGTTCAATATTGAGGATCACGCAGCGCTTGCTGCTTATTTATACGCATTTTATGCGCAGGGCTATGATCCGGATGCCGGGAGGTTTATTGCCTCGCTCCAAGACGAACGTCTGGAGAGAACGGCTGCAGCCATTCTGATGATGGACGGAGATTTTCCTTTTGACGATGCAATTTTGGAAGCCGATATTCAGGACATTATCAAAGTACCTAGGTTCCGGGAGATCGACCGAAAAAAAGAGGAAATGATGCAGGCGGAACGCGCCGGAGATCATCTGCTCGCCGCGCAAATGTTAAGTGAGATTATAACCCTAGAGAGACAGCTAAAAGGAACGACTTGACGATCGGTTCTAGGGAGGAGGGAGTCGGAATATGGCGAATGATCAGCATACTGAACTAGATGCCGAACAAAAATTGGATTTAGTGAAGGAACAATTGATTGAACAGGGGAAGAAAAGAGCCTCCTTAACTTATAAAGAGATTATGGAGAAATTATCGCCGTTTGATCAGGATCCGGAGCAAATCGATGAGTTTTTCGAACAGCTTGACGATTTGGGAATTGAGGTATTGAACGAGAGGGACGAGGATCGTGACCCGCTTAACCGCGGAGAAGATTCGGAACGCGAAAGTGATGACTTCAACTTCGACGATGACCTGGCTCTTCCTCCAGGGATTAAAATTAATGACCCTGTACGCATGTATTTGAAGGAAATCGGCCGTGTTCCGCTCTTGTCGGCGGATGATGAAATCGAATTGGCAAGACGGATTGAGAACGGGGATGAGGAAGCGAAGCGCAGACTTGCGGAAGCAAACCTTCGTCTCGTTGTCAGTATCGCGAAACGCTATGTAGGCCGGGGAATGTTGTTCCTTGATTTGATTCAGGAAGGCAACATGGGTCTGATTAAAGCGGTAGAGAAGTTTGACCATCAAAAAGGCTTTAAGTTCAGTACGTACGCAACATGGTGGATTCGCCAGGCAATTACGCGCGCCATTGCGGACCAAGCGCGTACCATTCGGATTCCGGTTCACATGGTCGAAACGATCAACAAGTTGATCCGGGTCTCGAGACAGCTCCTTCAAGAGCTCGGGCGCGAACCGACCCCGGAAGAAATCGCTGCAGAGATGGAACTTAGCACCGATAAAGTAAGGGAAATTATGAAGATTGCTCAAGAGCCGGTATCGCTCGAAACACCGATCGGTGAAGAAGACGATTCGCATCTTGGCGACTTCATTGAGGATCAGGAAGCACTTGCACCTGCTGACGCAGCGGCTTATGAGCTGCTCAAGGAGCAGTTGGAAGATGTTCTTGATACATTGACAGAGCGTGAGGAAAATGTACTCCGTCTGCGTTTTGGCCTTGACGATGGCCGTACTCGCACCCTCGAAGAGGTTGGCAAAGTATTCGGCGTAACCCGTGAACGGATTCGTCAGATCGAAGCGAAAGCACTCCGGAAGCTCCGTCACCCAAGCCGCAGCAAACGGCTTAAAGATTTCCTAGAATAAGATAGCTTTAACCGATAAGGACCTTTCTGCTCTTGCAGCAAGGTCTTTTTTTCCAATTGACCCTATCGTCATTCTACCTGAGAGGACAACATAAGGCATATGAATGAAGAGCGACGCCAGATTATCGTCAGAGAAATTGAGCACTGGAGCAGGAGCAAATTGCTGCCGGACCAATATTGTGATTTTCTGCTTAACTTGTATATGGATCATGATCAAGAAGCCAAACGTGAATCCAATCATTCGATTGCCAAAGCGGTAATGGCCGTTCAACAGGCTTCCGGCAAACATTGGCTCCTTACATTTGGTTTTTTTACCTTTATTTCCTTTGTTGTGCTTTATTTTAACGTTTTTCACCCTCTATTGCAAATTGGGGTTTCGGCCGTTGGCGTCATTGGATTGCTATGGTTTGGCGCCCGTTTGAGGCGGCGCCACGAGTCAGCGGGGCTTGCTGTAACCGGTGCAGGCATGTTGTTGATGCTTGGTGCAGGCCTATACATATTAGATCAGCATGAGATGACGGAATGGGGTTGGCAGGCGGGAATGCTTGGTTTTTGCGCGCTGTTCTGGGTAGTATACGGAATTGCGGCAAGAATCCAGCTGCTGCATCTTTGCGGCTGGCTTGCGGGAATAATGGTATATGCATGGCTGCTCGCCAAGTTTACGAAAGCGCCGGAGTGGTATGAATCACAACTGTATTGGATGCCTCTTTCGGTCCTGTTTGGGTGGGGGAGCTGGTTTGTCCATCGTTGGTCCAAGCAGGCGGCCGTGGTTTTATTCGCGGCATGCGCGATTTTGTGGTTTATGCCGGAGTTATACGAAATGATTGTATGGAAAGAACCGGTTATGCTGCAACTGCAGCTTCAGTTGCTCTTAAAGATTGCTGCAGGCGGCGGACTGTTGTTCTTTATGCGAAAACAATGGATGGTGTGGGTTGCTTAATGTTGAAACTATCGAGACGTCTGCAAAGGATTGCAGACTTTGTAACACCGGGCTCGCGTGTAGCGGATATCGGTTCCGACCATGCGCTGCTTCCGGTATTTTTGATTCAATCGGGCAAAGTGCCGTCTGCTATTGCAGGCGAGCTGAATCCCGGTCCTTTCGAAGCTGCACGTAAGCAAGCCGCGGATGCGGGCCTTACCGGCAAGCTGCAGGTCCGCAGAGGGGACGGTTTATCCGTTCTGCAGCCAGGCGAGGCCGATACGGTAACCATTGCGGGAATGGGCGGCAGCTTAATGAGCAGCATTCTTGAAGAAGGTTATTCAGCCGGTAAGCTGGAAGGGGTAAAGGAGCTTGTTCTGCAGCCTAATGTCGGCGAAGAGTTTGTGCGAAGCTGGCTATTGAAGCGCGGTTGGTTCCTTGCGGAAGAGTCCATTCTGGAGGAAGACGATAAAATTTACGAAGTGCTGCATGCCTTTAAATTTGATGAGGCTGAATGGAAGAAACGGAATACGGAAGTGTATGATCCTTCTTTCCTTACACTCCCCACTTATAAGGAGAAGGGGGCTGTGATTCTGGAGAAGATGGGGCCGCATCTGCTTCGTGCACCGCAGGAAGTATTTTTCAAAAAGTGGCGTCTGGAGCTTGATAAGCTTGGCAAGATTATAGCCCAGATGTCCCAATCCGATCTTGAGCAAGCGGAACAGAAGAAGCAGCAATTCCGTGAAGAAATGAATGTAATCGAGGAGGTGCTTCAATGTTTGCAAACGGGCAGACCGTCATCCAAATAATGGAGCAGCTTGCGCCAAAGCATTACGCGGTTGAGAATGACAAAATCGGGCTGCAGCTTGGGACGTTGAATAAGGAGATCCGGAATATCGTTGTAGCATTGGATGTGACGGATGAAGTTGTCGATGAAGCCATTGCCGCAGGAGCAGGGCTTATTATCGCGCATCATGCCATCATTTACCGTCCTTTGGCGAAACTGGATACTTCAACTCCCGCAGGCAGGCTGTATGAGAAGCTGATTAAAAATGATATCGCGGTCTATATTTCGCATACCAATCTGGATGTGGCTGACGGTGGCATTAACGACTGGATGGCCGATCTGGTAGGCATTAAGGCTGAAGGCCGCCAAAGTCTCGAAGAAGTGCATACGGATAAGTTGTATAAGCTGGTTGTTTTTGTCCCGGAGGAGCAGCATGAAAAGGTGCTTCAAGCGATGTTCCAGGCGGGAGCGGGCCATATCGGAGACTACAGCCATTGCAGCTTTAATATCGAAGGAACCGGAACGTTCCTTCCTGGCGAAGGCACGAATCCATTTATCGGCAAGCAGGGACAATTGGAAAAAGCAAAGGAAATCCGCATTGAAACGATTGTTCCGCATAGCGTTCATCGCAAGGTTGTTCAGGCTATGCTGAAAGCTCATCCATATGAAGAGGTCGCTTATGACCTGTATTCTGTTGATCTGAAGGGCAGATCCTTTGGCCTTGGCCGAAGCGGAAAGCTGGAGCAGCCTGTCACCCTTGGCGAATTGGTCGAGAAGGTAAAGGAAGTATTCGAGGTACCTTATGTTCGTCTGGTTGGAGACCCGAACCGAGTCATTAAGAAGGCTGCCGTATTAGGCGGCTCTGGCGGGCGTTACACCCGTCATGCGCAATTTGCCGGTGCGGATGTGCTCATCACGGGAGACGTCGATTACCATACGGCTCATGACGCGCTTGCAGACGGTCTTTCGATTATTGACCCGGGTCATAACGTCGAGAAAATTATGAAGCAGCGTGTAGCCGACTGGCTGAATCAACAGCTTGCAGAACGGAAATATGAGACAAAAGCTGTTTATTCCACCATTAATACGGAGCCTTTCCGGTTCATGTAGCATTTGGGACGATAAAACAGGTTGAGGTTTTGTAAAATACCTTGTATACTTATTCGTGCATCGGAAAGTTTGACAGACAATCGCTGGCGGCCTCGTTGCCGCGAGAGGAAAGTCCGGGCTCCACAGGGCAGGGTGCTGGATAACGTCCAGTCAGCGCGAGCTGAAGGATAGTGCCACAGAAATGGACCGCCGATGGCTGGTTTACACCAGCACAGGCAAGGGTGGAACCGTGGTGTAAGAGACCACGAGGAGTATGGGTGACTATATTCCTGGTAAACCCCACTTGGAGCAAGACCGAGAGAACGTAGCAGCCTAGAGCTGCAGCCTTAGCCCGAGGCTCGTTCGGGTTGGTTGCTTGAGCTGTTTAGCAATGAACAGCCTAGATAGATGATTGTCGCTTCTTCGTGGGAGGGTCGTTCCCGTTAATACCACTTGAAGTACAGAACCCGGCTTACGGCAAACTTTCCGCAACGGACAACAAATTACGCCTCCTGGCATTCGCCGGGAGGCTTTTTTGTTGCTTGTTGCGGAAAGTTTCGGTGGTTGGCTGCTGGGTCGTCGGGGCCGGAGTATCTCTCCTTAGTCGCCAACCCTCTTCCTGCACGACAACAAATAAGCTCCCTTGGCTTATGCAAACGAGCTTATTTGTTTACCTCAAACCGATGGTCGCCTCGCAAAGCCCGTGCTTGCTACAGCCAAGGCTAAGGTGCACCTTAGCCTTGGCGGGCTCGGCTAGGTTGCACGAAATGCAGGATAATTCCATGTAGCTGCGAGGGAGGGGAGATACATTGCATTAACTGCAGGATATTCCACTGTAAAGGCTTATAAACCGCATATTTGGAGAAATATACTGCATTTCATGCAATATAAGACCGATTACAGGTAAAAAAGAGCTTAATATACTGCATTTCGTGCAAGGTGAGCAGTTTAAAGTCACTTCAAAATCGCTTCAAAAGAAAAGCATCCTCGGCGAAATGCCAGAGGATGCTTTCCATTTCTATAAAAATGAACGGCGGGAGTTGAGGGTAAAGGCAAGTTTGTTCTGGAAGAGTTTAGAGTTTACGTCCCGTCCCGAGCGATCTGCCGTTCTTAGCTCCCCGTGTTATACCGCCGGCTAATCGCCTCCAGGCGACGTTCGGTTTGGCTTGGGAAGTTCTGCAGGGCAGTGGTGTAGTTCGAAGCAGACTTCAGTGCCTTGTCTACGTCGATCAAGCCGTAGCCGTAATAGTTGTCTTTGCCTTTGTTGCCAAGGTCAATGGCGGATTTGCGCATAATGTCCATAACCTCTTCATTATTGAGGTCGGGGTTTATCGAGCGAATCAAGCCGGCTAATGCTGCGACATGCGGGCTGGCCATTGAGGTGCCCGATAAGGCCGCATATTGGCTACCCGGATAAGTGCTGGCGATGCTGTCGCCAGGTGCCGCAACGTCAATGTAATCGCCATAGTTCGAGAATGAAGCTTTGTTTTTCGCCGCATCCGTTGCCGCGACTGCAAACACTTCCGGATATGCAGCCGGGTAACCTGGCCGGTCCGTATTGTCATTGCCGCTGGCTGCAACCATCACGACGTCATGATCGTAAGCATACTTAATTGCATCGTGCAGGAACTCAGCCTGCGCATAGTTGCCAAGACTCATATTAATAACTTTGGCGCCATGGTCGGTAGCCCAGATAATCCCTTGCGCGACCGAATAGGTAGATCCTGCGCCGCTGCTGTCGAGCACTTTAACCGGCATAATTTTGTTATACCAGGAGATACCCGCAACACCTTCGCCATTGTTGACGGTAGCGCCAATAATACCTGCTACATGGGTACCGTGACCAACATCGTCATTCGGAGCGGCATTCGTATCCACGATGTTTGTGCCATTGAGCAGTTTGCCCTTCAAATCCGGATGATCGGCTTGGACGCCGGTGTCCAGAATGGCAACAATAACCTTGTCATTCCCTTTGGATAAGCCCCAGCCTTTTTCGGTTTCGATGGAAGGCAGATTCCACTGGTATTGGGAATACAGAGCGTCGTTAGGAGTAATGATGTCGGCAGTGTTATCCGCCGTTTCGTTCGTCAGGTACAGATAATGTGGCTCGACGTATTCGGTTTTCCAGGATTTTTGGAAGTAATGCACCATTTTGTCGGCATCCATGTTCTTGGAACGGAATACGTAGGTATCGCCAATGCGCTGAATTTTATCGGCATTGATTTTTTGTTTGATTTGTTCTAATTGCTGGGTTGTCAGCTTATCCTGAAAATGTACAACCACATCCTTGACGTGATAATGGCTGGCATTGCCATTGTCTTCGCCATCCCGTACTGTCGTTTCGCGGTTGGTGTTAGGTTCAACCGATTCAATCCGGTAGTTGCCTTCTGCTGGATAAGGTACAAGCCGCAAATTCCGTTTTTGATGGCGTTCGACCTGCATAACGATATCCTGGTTGATGACACCTACGACACCAATACCGTTATTTTTGCCGCTAGGTACTCCAAGCACCATGTACCGGCTGCCGGTTTCGCTCATGAACGGCTTTGAGTGATAAGGCTGGCTGGCTTTTATTTTAGCTTTTGCCTCTTCAACATATTGTGCAGCTGTTTTGTCCGGGAGCGCGCCGCGGTCCACGCTTCGCTTGCCATTGATCCAGCTGATGTAGACCATGTGTTTATGCATGTTCATCAAATGGGCGACCTTATCGGTCTGGGCCTTCATCGTGCCCTCTTTGGTTTCGTTGTTCATCAGCTTGCGGAATTCCTTGCTGCATTCCGTTGTACAGAGCAGAGCGGTTGCGTCCATATCTTTGTTTAAGGTTTTTACTTTTAGAGTTTTTTCCTGATGTGCCGAGAAATTTCTTACTTCGGATTCAGGAGCTTTCCGGTCATTAAAAATATATCGTGTACCGGGTACGACAATGGCTACCAGTGCAATAACGGCACAAATACCAACCCATTTTCTCGCATTCATTGTTTCTCGTCCTTTCATCGCTATGCCAGCTTAGTTGCAACACTAATGGATAGGTTGCGCATCGTATGGCCGAAAATATGCGCCGAACAATGTCTGAACCGCCAGTACCAAACCAATGTAATTTGTGGTATCATGTTGTTGATGCCTTAGTTTTTTTGTCGTAGTAGAAGAAAGGGGAACTACCTATGCCATCGACCAATGCGAAATCGCTTAGTGAAACATCGCGTACAAAGTTAAAAGATGCAATCAATCAATTGGAATCGTTTCTTAACCAGTATTCGCTAAACCAATTAGTCGGCGAAGAAACTGGAGATGAAGCACAAACGTTTTACAAAGGCCTCTTGTCTGATTTGAGACATCTGTTGGTCTTCTCTGAAGTCTCGGTTGAGAAACTTGGAGTACTGCTCAGACGGCCAAATTTCGATAACGATTTTGCTGAACGCGCCTTGTACGATGTTTACCATCAGTGCGTGAATGCCTTCTTCTATCCGAAGAATGAATGTTATTCGGAAGACGGCCGTTATGCTTACACCGGACAAGACGCCATCCGTTTCCGCTTCAAGCCTGTCCGCCACGCGCGTGACATCGTCCTCAGCGTTTCCAAAATTTACGAAGAGCTCCGCGACGAGCTGGCGTATTATGAGAATGATTACATGACCCAGCGCCGTATGCAGGGGCAAAAATAGGACGGAATGAATCACTTTCGATCAGGGAAACTTGATATCGGAGGTGATTTTTTTATGCCGAAAGGTGTAACCTGCAGCGTGTCCAATTGCGGCTTCTGGAAAGAGGGCAACAATTGCAATGCTGATGCCATTTCCATCGACATTGATCAGCATGCTGACTTCAACGAAGAATTCGCAGCTGACGATCTTGGGCTTTATCATCAGGATCAAGCTGCGGAATCATCCGCTACCTGCTGCCACACTTTTAAACCGAAGGAGTGACGGGGAATGGATCAACGAGGGGTAAAAATCACGGATCGTCACAAGAACGATTATCCGCAATACGAAGTGGCTGCACCCAATGCGATGCCGGATTTGAACGGCGGTAAAGTGGAAGAATGGGCTAACGAAAATAACGTGGGCAACGTCCACGAAGAAATGGCAGCGGATTTCGCTGTAGGCAGCCCAGTCTCCTATGTACCGAGAGAACAGAAAATCGAAGAAGCGGCAGATGCGGTGGAGTCCGGGGGAACAGCCCTTGGATGGGTAGCGCTTGTATTCGCGGCAGCATCCTGGTTCCTGTGGCCGGTGGTGTTGGGCATCACTTCAGCTGTATTGGGCTTTATTGCTTTCCGTCAGGGAGCAAGGGCGCTTGGCGGCTGGGCGATGGCGGTTGGTCTTATCGCTGTACTGCTTTCATTAGTTATTGTTCCATTTTATTACGCGGTCACCTGAAGAATTAGCCTTGGCAGCAACTGCTGCCAAGGCTTTTTTATGTTTTCCGATATTACATACGGAAAAGAATTAATGGACTGTCAATAACTTTGGATTGCCGCTCTGCCCGATTTTACCTATAATTTATAGATGTATGGGAGGGAACAACCGATGATTATTGATATTCAGCAGGCTAGTTGGGAACGTGGGGACAAGCAGGTCCTTCATAATATTAATTGGAAGGTTCAGCCAAACGAGCACTGGTGCTTACTGGGCTTGAACGGTTCCGGAAAAACAACACTTCTCAATATGATTAACGGCTATATTTGGCCAACCAGCGGTCAACTTTCGGTGCTTGGCAAAAAATTTGGAGAATACGATTTACGTGAGCTGCGCAAAAGCATCGGCTGGGTAAGTACCTCACTTCAGCAAAAGCTCTATGGCAGCGAGAATGCCATCAACATTGTATTAAGCGGTAAGTTCGCTACGATTGGACTTTACGATCATACAAATGAAGAGGATCGAGACCAGGCGCTTACCTTGCTGACGAGTCTGGGCTGTGCTTATTTGGCCGAACGCACCTATGATACGATGTCGCAAGGCGAGCGCCAGCGCGTCCTGATTGCAAGAGCATTAATGGCAAAGCCTAAGTTGCTAATACTGGACGAGCCATGTACAGGGCTTGACGTTTTCGCGCGAGAGCAGTTGTTAACTATGATTCATAAGGTGGCAAAAGACGGCCCTACCATTATATATGTCACGCATCATGTGGAAGAAATATTGCCTTGTTTCAGTCATACGCTATTGATTAAGCAAGGCGAAGTTTTTGCTGCAGGAGCTACCAACGATGTATTAACCTCTGAGAGAATGAGCCGTTTCTTTGATGTTCCGGTAGAGATTGAACGCCGTGATGGCCGGAATTGGCTGTTCGTCAAGCAATCGGAGTCGCTATGGAACTCGAATTAGTTCAATCGCATTTGCAGCCCGAGCCGGAACCGCGAGGAAAGAGACTTCTTGATTGGCTTCGTGCCAGAATAGGCAACCGGCTCGAATACGATGGTCCGCTCTGGCGTTCAGGGGCAGCGGGGCTCCTGCTGTTCGGCTCCGCAGCAATAATAACCATCGCATTAGGCATGCCGACCGGTTTTGGGACGTTTATCGACGTAGGGGCATTTGTGCTTGCGAATGCAGTGGCCTTATTGATCGCTTCACAGCTTATTGCTATTATCCTGTCGCTGATGTATGTGCCGGTACCGCGGTTATTTGCCGGCTTCCTGATCTATGTCGGCTTTGAATGCTATTATATTTTGTATTACTCGGATTTTGAAATTTTAAATTCGATTCTATGCGCCGTTTTCTATACGATAATTGGCGCTGTAGTTGGAATACTGATCGGCTGGTTCAGCAGAAGCCGATTACGTTTGATGTCCGGCATAATACTTGCCGCCTTGATGGTGTCCGGTGTTTTTATATGGCTGAAAGAGCCTTATGGCGGCGGGCATGCGGCGGCAGTATTCGCTGGTGCGGAGGAGACGGGAGCTTCCGAAGTTGCCGCAATCGACGCGGATAACCCTGGCGAGCCTGGCAGCTATAGCTATCGGTTCTTCACTTATGGCAGCGGAACAGACAAGCAGCGCAAGGAGTTTGGAAAAGGCGCTGAGCTGATCTCCGCATCAGTGGATGCTTCCGATTACATTAAAAACTGGTATTGGATGAAGGAAAGGTTTTGGGGCTTTGATGAAGAGAAGCTGCCGCTGAACGGCCGGGTATGGATGCCCGACGGGGATGGCCCGTTTCCTCTCGTCCTGATGGTTCATGGCAATCATCTGATGGAAGATTTTTCGGATGCCGGTTACGACTATTTGGGCAAGCTGCTTGCTAGCCGCGGATATATCGCTATCTCGGTAGACGAGAATTTCTTGAATTATTCGACTTGGTCGGGTATCCCCGATAATGATTTTAAAGTCAGAGCCTGGATGCTGCTCAAACATATTCAACAGATTCAAACGTTTAGCGAAAAGCCGGATAGTGCGTTTTATAATAAGGTGGATTTCTCCAATATTGCGCTCATCGGACATTCCCGCGGCGGTCAGGCTGTAGCAATGGCGGCCGACCCGGATACCTGGTTTGCCGGCGACCGGACGCTGGACAGTCTGAATAAAGAGCAGGTTCGTATTCAAACGGTAATCGCTCTTGCTCCCACGGATAAAGCAATTGATAACAAGTCAGCTAACTTATCCGATGTGAACTATCTGGTCCTGCAAGGAGCCAGAGACGGAGATGTGAACGACTTTTACGGAGACCGGCAATATATTCGGACAAGCTTTTCTCCGGGTTCCGGTTACATGAAAGCTTCCGTTTATTTGTCTGAGGCGAATCACAGCCGGTTTAATACCGAGTGGGGTACGATGGACGAACGTCCGCCAGGCGGTCTGTTCCTAAGCCAGCGAGGAATGATGGAGCCCTCAGAGCAGCAGGAAGCTGCGCAAGTCTATGTATCGGCATTCCTGGAAACAACGCTGCACCAACAGGAGGAGTATATCCCGCTGCTGCAGGATTACCGTACTGGCCTTGACTGGCTGCCCGATTCCACGGCTTATGTGTCCAGATATGAAGACTCGAGCTTTGATGCGATTGCAAGGTACGACGAAGACCGTAACAAGACAACGCTGCCGGAGGGCGGGAAGCTTGAAGAGGATAACCTGAAATCCTGGGATGAGCTGGACGTGAAGGATCGGGATCACAATAATAAAGGAACAGTTGGTGCGCAGGTCGAGTGGCTTGAGGACAGCTCTTATACATTATCATTAGCCGAGCCATTCTCGCTTGCAAGCGCAGCCGAAGCGAATCGGATGTTCACTTTCTCTCTTGCCAATCTGGCGTCGCAGCTTGATCCTGACCATCAGGATTCCGTTCCGCAGATTCAGATCGAGCTGTTGTCAACGGAAGGAGATACCATTATTCTTCCGCTGAATGCGTATATGCCGGTTCAGCAGCCTTTCGTTACAACGTACACCATTATTCCTTGGCTTGAGAAGACTATTAAGAGCGGTAAGTATAAGCATGACACGGAGTCGGTATTCCAGACGTTCCGGGTACCGCTCAATGACTTTGCCGACGCGGTGGACAACAAAGACTTATCCATCAGCGAGATTACATTCCGCTTTATTGGCGGTCCGGGCAAAATCATGCTTGATGATATTGGATTATCCAATTAAGTTTACCAAAAAGAGCTCCTTGACCAGGAGCTCTTTTTGGCGCATTAAATTAAGTTATTCTTCCTTAAACGTAAATCGTCTTGCTGCATACAAGAACGGAGTAGAAAAAAGGGATACGATAAATTTAATGACGTAGGTCGAGAGGAAGACCGAAACCCATACGCTGCCTTCCAGTGTACCGGCAAATGCTATGGTGCAGAAGATAAGGGTATCTACAAATTGGCTGATAACCGTACTGCCGTTATTACGGATCCATAGCTGTCCCGGGGCAGGAAACACCTTCTTAAGAATGGAATAGATCCTCACGTCGAGAAACTGGCTGACGAAATACGCGCATAAGCTTCCGAGCGCGATTTGCGGCATTAGCCCAAATATCATGTGCAGGGCATCATTGGTGTCATGGGCAAGCTCGGAGCTGTCCGGATTGAAGACAAGCGCCATCTGCATAATGATCGTTGAGGCAATCAACGTAAAGAAGCCGAACCATACCGCTTTTTTGGCCGCGCGCTCCCCATACTTCTCGTTGAGCAGATCGGATGCCAGATAGATGGTGCCATACATCGTATTGCCAAGCGTAATTACGATATCAAAGGGCATTTCGACGGTTTTGACAACTTGTACATTCGCCAGTACGGTTGCCATGCCGATCCAGGCATAAATACCCACGCGGCCAAATAACCGGTAAGAGATCAGAAATAAAGCAAAATGGACGAGCATAAATAGCGCGCCAAACCACAAATTAAACATATTGCCTCCCTGTAGGTCTCGATATGAAGGATGTGATGCATTGAACTTGCAGCAGGGCATCACAAGGTGTATGATAGATTTTCTGCCTTTGACATTATAATCGCTTGTTATCAGGGGATCAATACAATTCTCCGGATTGAAACGCGCGCTCCCGCCTAAGGACGGCGCAGCCGTTTCACCTTGACAGGCAGATTTTGTTACAATGGTAACGAACTTTTTATGGTTATTCGCGTAAATACGCTTGAAGGAGAGGATTAATCATGCAGGACGAGCAGCGAATGGAGGAGCAGAAGCGAGTAGACCGCGTAATGCGGCTGATTCGCGAGCAGCTAGGCAAGCTGCTGCAAAGCTCGAGCGGTATGCGGGAAGATATCGTGGATATCCGGAAAAATTTCTGGGACGACGTTACGCTGAATTTCGAGGATGCGGCTGAAGCGGCGGAATCCGCTGCAAGCTTGAAGCAGCAGGCTGAGGTTCTTGCGGAGCGGGAGCACAGCCACAGGCATGCATCGCAGCAAGTTAAGCTGCTGCGAAAACTTGAGCAGACCCCATACTTCGGGCGTGTTGATTTTATAGAAAATGGAAGCTCCGAGGAAGAGAAGATCTATCTTGGAGTTGGCTCCATGCTGGATGAGAGCGGGTCGGACTATTTGATTTACGACTGGCGTGCGCCGGTCTCGAGTCTCTATTACGATTATTCGCCGGGTACTGCCCAATATGATACTCCTACCGGATCGATAGAAGGCCAGATGACGCTGAAGCGCCAATATGTCATTCGCCGAGGTCAAATTGCCGGTATGTTCGATACGGGCGTCACTATTGGCGACGAGCTGCTGCAAGAGGTGCTTGGCAAGCATTCGGATGCCCAGATGAAGAGCATTGTAGCTACGATTCAACGGGAACAAAACCAGATCATCCGCAATGAGCGGGCAAGACTATTGATCGTTCAAGGAGCAGCCGGAAGCGGTAAAACCTCAGCGGCGCTGCAGCGTGTAGCCTACCTGCTTTACCGTTACAGGGGATCGCTTCAAGCCGATCAAATCGTCTTGTTCTCGCCGAACCCGATGTTTAACAGTTATGTCGCGACGGTTCTTCCGGAACTTGGCGAACAGAATATGCAGCAAACAACTTACCAGCAATACCTCGAGCATCGCATTGGGCAATCGTTTGCGCTGGAGGACCCGTTTGCTCAGATGGAATATACGCTTGGAAGCATGGATGATCCGGATTATGAGACGCGTATCGCCTCCATTCGACATAAATCGGGCGCATCCTTCATGAAAGTGATTGAGCGTTATGTAGATACGCTTGGTGATTCGGGTTTATTGTTTAAAGCAATCAAGTTCCGGGGGCGTAAGTTGATTACCGCGGAAGCCATTGAACAGCATTTTTACAGCTTGGACAAAAGCTTTACGATTCCGAACCGGTTCAAGATGACAGCCGATTGGCTGCTGAAGGAGCTGACCCGGTTAAGCAAGGAAGAACGGAAGAAACAATGGGTAGAAGACGAGATGGAACTGCTGGATAAAGAAGCCTATATCCACGCGTTTAATGAGTTAAACCGCAAAGAACGCTATACCTCGGACTCCTTTGATGATTTTGACCGCGAAAAAGACGTGCTGGCTACAATGATCGTTCAGGAAAGATTCAAACGTTTGCGGAGCCGTGTGAAGAAACTAAGATTTGTCGACACGCAGACCTTATACCTTCGATTATATGAAAGCGGGCAGGCTCCATGGCTAGAAAGTCGGCCTGAATGGGAGGCGATCCGCAGGCTTACCTTGGATCAGCTTAACCGTGGAATACTTACTTATGAAGACGCAACACCTTACTTATATATGAAGGATTTAATTGAAGGCTTCCAGACCAATACATCGGTAAGGCATCTGTTTATCGATGAAGCGCAGGATTATTCGCCATTCCAGTTCTATTATATGAAGAGAGTTTTCCCGATGGCAAAGATGACGGCGCTTGGCGACCTGAATCAGTCGATATTTGCACATGCAGCTTTGGGGAATGGATTTGATCCGCTGGGAGAGCTGTACAGTAATGAAGAGACTGAGACAATAGTACTGTCTCGCAGCTATCGTTCGACAAAACAAATTGTCGAATTTACGAGTGGGATGATTGAGGGCGGAAGTCGAATTGTGCCGTTTAATCGTAACGGTGATGAACCTACGGTAACGGCTGTTGCGGACGAATCGGAGCTGAACGGGATGATCGCGGAGAGAATCCGACGCCTGCAAGAGGAAGGCGCAAATTCCATTGCGGTCATTTGCAAGACTGCGGAGGAAAGCCGGACAGCTTATGAGGCATTGGAGCAGCATTGTCCTGGAATGCGGCTAATTGAGAAAGAGACGGTAACCTTCGAGAACGGCACCGTCGTTATTCCTTCTTATTTGGCTAAAGGCGTGGAGTTTGATGCCGTTATACTGTATAACGCTTCAAGCAGCGTTTATGGCAGAGAGAGCGAGCGCAAGTTGTTCTATACCGCTTGCACCCGCGCGATGCATGAGCTGCATCTGTACTATCTCTCGGAACCGACTCCATTCTTGACGCAAGCCTTGTCCAAAAAATAAGTCAGCGATTACCGGCCGTTACGGACTTCCGGCCAGATATCGCTGACTGCAACCTGCAGTTCTCCTGCAATAAGCTCAGCCGTTAACCGGTTGGGCTTTTGTATATGTCCATTTCTAAGCTTGGAGATAGTCTGCAAGGAAATATTCGTCGCGGCAGCCATCTGGTTAGCGCTTATATCCCGCTTGGCCATCCACATCTTAAGCCGTTTGGAAGAGTCATAGACTTGCTTGATCGCCGTTAACGGCTCTTCTTGCGCATATGCGCTCTTATCCCCGAAGATGATCAGCGCATATCTGGCTTCGTCCTGATCGGATATGGTCAGAGCCCGAAATTCCAGATGGACGGCAATCTCATCTTGTTTAGCGGATGTCAGGAATGTCTCCTGCGTAAAATGCAAGCTGCAGTCGCAAGGCAAATAATTGGCTATAAGCAGCTCGATCGACATTCCCTTCAGCTGCTCCTGTCTATATCCGGAAAGCCTGCAGAAGGCTTCATTCGTTTCATGGATCGTTGTTGCTGCTCTTGATACCCGAATAAGCACCATGGGCTGATCGAGTATTTGGAAGATTTGGTAAAAGGCTATCAAAATTGGTCCTCCTTAATTCCAAGCGCGCCAATGCACAAAATCGAGTATAAGCTTTAAGCTTGTGCTATACAATAGCTTTGCTATATTTAACAAAATCGTCAAGAATAAATGCGGTTTGGTTTAATAAATTAAACTTGCTGGCATGAAACGGATCAAACATGCGGAAGCTGTCATTTCTATGACAAAATGATAGAGTGTTCAGCTAACAGCGAGTTTTGTGTGATTCTATGTTCTCGGGTAATATAAGAAAACGCAGGTTTGAAACTTAGGGGGAAACAGACAACATGAAAACATGCGGGATCGATGATTGCTCCAAACCGGTCAAGGCAAGAGACCTGTGCTCCATGCACCATCAACGCCTGATGAGACATGGCGATCCTAACACCGTTATGCCTCGCAGGACTAAGAAACTGGTCAATTGCAGCTGGATCAATTGTTCAAGTCAAGCCGTATCGAAAGGATTGTGTGTTAAGCATTATTACATCAACCGCGTATTAAAGAAAAATGAGCAGATTGATGTAAGATAACATAACATCCATTTTCTGAAAATGGGGTGTTTATTTTCATGAAAATATGTATAATGGAGGTAACTCCCTATTTACCAGAGAATGAATCCTTTAACGCTACGGTACCATTCTAACCAAATGGAGGCGATCGTCGGAAATGATTCAAACGGCACCATATGGCCTTCTGCTGAGCGATTTGTATCTGTTCAACAAAGGCTGCTCTCACCACAGTTACCGGTTCATGGGCGCGCATGTCATGGACTGGGACGGTAAAGATGGCGTCAGGTTTGCAGTGTGGGCTCCGCACGCCAGGGAGGTTCGGCTTGTTGGCCAGCATAACAACTGGGATGGTTCCGGTTCGTTAATGGAGCGCGTATCTTCGACAGGAGTCTGGGTTCTCTTTATACCGGGGCTTTCCGAAGGTGCTGTCTACAAGTACGAGATTTTGACCTCAACAGGTCAGCGGCTGCTCAAGGCAGATCCTTACGCTTTCCTCGCCGAAAGGCGTCCTCAAACCGCCTCCGTAGTGTCTGATCTATACGGATTCCCGTGGCGGGATAAGAAATGGATGGACTCAAGGCACAAGTCGCCTGCTTACTCCAATCCATTAATGCTTTACGAAGTGCATGCCGGCTCCTGGCAGCTGAAAGGGGAGGAGAACTTCCTCACCTATGAAGAACTAGCCGAACAGCTTGTTCCTTACGTAGCTAAGATGGGATATACCCATATCGAGCTGATGCCAATCAACGAACATCCTTTCGACCAGTCTTGGGGTTATCAAATTACCGGTTATTATGCGCCGTCCAGCCGTTACGGCAAGCCTAAGCAACTGATGAAATTTATCGACCGCTGCCACGCGTACGGCATTGGCGTCATTCTGGACTGGGTTCCCGGACATTTCTGCAAGGATGAACATGGATTGCGCGGCTTTGACGGTACTCCGATCTTTGAAGGAAATGACGAGCGGCTTGCCGAAAAGCCTTTATGGGGAACACTGGCCTTCGATTTCAAGCGAAACGAAGTGATCAGCTTCCTGATCTCCAACGCCATCTACTGGATGGAAATGTTCCACTTCGACGGTCTTCGGATTGATGCCGTCGCCAGCATGATCAATCTCCACATGGATAAACCGCCCGAGCTCTTCACCTGGAACGAGTACGGCGGCACCGACAATCTAGACGCTCTCCGCTTCATGAAACGGCTTAACGAAACCGTATTTCACTACTACCCAGACGCACTAATGATCGCAGAAGATTCTTCCGCTTGGCCTGCAGTCACCTCACCTACATACTTAGGCGGGCTGGGATTTAACTTTAAATGGAATATGGGCTGGATGAACGACGTGCTCCAATACATGTCGATGGATCCTGCCGACCGCACACACCACCACCACTTACTTACTTTCTCACTTTTGTACGCTTTCTCTGAAAATTACGTTTTACCGTTCTCGCATGACGAGGTTGTTCACGGCAAGCGTTCCTTGCTGAACAAAATGCCAGGCTCCTACGAGGAGAAATTTGCCCAATTGCGGTTGTTATACGGCTATTGGATCGCTCATCCGGGCAAGAAGCTGCTGTTTATGGGCAGTGAATGGGGACAGTTCGACGAGTGGAAGGACCGCGAACCACTGGACTGGATGCTGCTCGAATACGATCTCCACGGCAAAATGCACCATTACGTCAAAGCTTTGAACCATGTTTATACCCATGAACCGTCTCTATGGGAAAGAGATCAGGACGCTTACGCATTTCAATGGATTGATGTGAATAATGCTGAACAATCGATCATATCTTTCATTCGTTATGGCAAGCAGGGCTTCACTGTTACGGTTGCCAACTTCTCCAGAAACGGTTATACCCATTATCGATTAGGCGTGCCGCAGCCGGGCTGTTATCGCATGATCCTAAACAGCAATGAGGTACAGTTCGGAGGTTCCGATTCACAGTGTTTACAGAAGCATGACAGCGAGAAAGTGAGCTGGCACGGCTATAACCAGAGCATTTCCATCAATCTCCCCCCTCTATCCTTCCAATTATTCAGCTATGCGGGCGGCGGAGACCACATTAAGAAGGGGTTGGTGTCATGGGTCGAAAAAAGGAAATGATTGCAATGCTGCTTGCTGGAGGAGAAGGCAAACGTCTAGGGGTTCTCACAAAGGATTTGGCGAAGCCGGCTGTCTATTTTGGGGGAAAGTACCGCATTATTGACTTTACTTTAAGTAATTGCACGCATTCCGGCATCGACACGGTTGGCGTACTTACGCAATACCAGCCGCTTGAATTGAACCGGTATTTGGGCATCGGAAGCCCATGGGGGCTGGACCGCAGGGATGGCGGCATGGCCATTCTGCCTCCATTCGTCAAACAAAAAGGCGGGGTGTGGTATAAAGGCACGGCAAATGCGATTTATCAAAATATGGCGTTTATTGAACGTTATGACCCAACCTACGTTCTGGTCATCTCGGGTGACCATATTTATAAAATGGATTACGATCTGATGCTGCAGCATCACAAGAAAAGCGGGGCGGACATTACGATTGCCGGCATTGAAGTGCCGTGGAAGGAAGCAAGCCGTTTTGGCGTCATGCACGTGGATGACGAAGACCGGATTACGGCTTTTGAAGAAAAACCTAAAAATCCAACCAGCAATATCGCATCGATGGGTGTGTATATTTTCACCTGGTCGGTACTGAAGAAGTATTTGATTTACGACGAAGCCAGCCGCAATTCCAGTCATGACTTCGGCAAGGATGTGATCCCGTCCATGATGAGAGACGGATTGCATCTAAGCACGTATGCTTTCCGCGGTTACTGGAAGGATGTCGGCACGATCGAAAGCTTATGGGAAGCCAATATGGATCTGCTCGATGATAAGCCTTCGCTTGACCTGGCCGATAAAGAATGGCGAATTTTCTCCGTCAGCCCTAACCGTCCGGCCCAATACGTGGCTTGCGGGGCGAGCGTATCCTCCTCTATGGTGACGGAAGGCTGCATAGTGGAAGGCGATGTCGAGCGTTCAGTGTTGTTCTTTGGCGTTACGACAGGCAAAAACAGTATCGTTAAAGAATCCGTCATTATGCCGAATGTGAAAATTGGCGAAGGCGCCCGCATCTACCGGGCGATAATTGGTGAAGGTGCTGTAATTGAAGACGGCGTATGCATCGGCAGTCCCGATGATGATGCGATTACCGTTGTTGCTGTAGGCGAGTTTGTATCTAATGAACCTATGCTGCTGGAGGTGGAGCCGTCATGAAACATACGGTTATGGGCGTTATAAATCTAATTCATGAAAACGATGATATGGAGCGGCTGACACAAAACCGCTGCCTTGCTACTGTGCCGTTTGGCGCAAGATACCGGCTTATCGATTTCATCCTGTCAAGCATGGTGAACTCGGGGATCAATAAAGTAGCCGTATTCGCACATACGAAATACCGTTCCCTCATGGATCACGTCGGTTCCGGCGACCATTGGGACTTAAATAACCGTCAGAGCGGCTTGTTCCTGCTTCCTCCGGCAACGGACGATATTCAGGAAGTCAGCCGCGGTGACTTATATCATTTCTACCAGCACCGCGATTACTTCAACCGCTCTACGCTGGAATATGTCGTAATTGCCCGCAGTCATATGGTGTGCAATATCGATTTCGAGCCGATTATCGAAGCGCATAAGGAACGCGAAGCGGATATTACCGTCGTATGCAAGCGGGATGCCGATCTGATGGGCGGTAAGGCCCGCAAGATGAAGATGGATCCGGATGGCCGTGTCACGGCCATGCAGGATCATTACGGAAGAATGAACAGCGATATCTCGTCCATGGAAATGTACGTGATGCGCAAGGATCTCCTGATGGAGCTTGTCGAGACATCCCTAGCCCAAGGGCAGGACCACCTGGTCCGCCACGCGATTTTCTCGAGAATCGATAAGCTTCGCGTCTTTGGTTATTTGCACGAAGGTTATCTGGCTGTCGTGAATACCCTTTCGAGTTTCTACCAGAGCAACATGAGCCTGCTTCAACCAGAAGTATGGCGCGAGTTGTTCTTCCAGCCGGGAATGGTCTTCACGAAAGGCAAGGATGAGCCGCCAGCCCGCTATTTGGGAACCTCAAAAGTGACTGATTCCCTTATTGCTAACGGCTGCCGTATAGAAGGAACGGTCGAGAACAGCATTCTGTTCCGCGGTGTCCATGTCCGTAAAGGTGCCGTTGTCCGCAACAGCATCATTATGCAAAACGGCGACATCGGCGAGAACAGCCTGGTCCAGCACTGCATTCTGGATAAGGATGTACGCGTACAGTATGAACGTGATATCCGCGGTTCTTCCGAAAATCCGTTTCTGGCAGGCAAGCGTAAGATTATATAAATAGCAATTAAATTATGGATAGGGTATGAGGTGATCAGGCGTGAATATATTAATGGCCGCTTCCGAAGCAACTCCGCTCGCCAAATCGGGCGGACTGGCTGACGTTGTAGGAGCTTTGCCGAAGGCGCTTAAGCAGCGTGGAGCCGATGTTCGTATTATTATGCCCAAGTATGAAGAGATCCCAGATTATTATATTCAGAATTTTGAGCGAATTGCAGAATTTTATGTAAATTTTGGTTGGAGAAGCCAATATTGCGGCTTGTTCCGGGCGGAAATCGACGGTGTGGTCTTCTATCTGATCGATAATGAATTCTATTTCGGACGCAGAGGTCTATACGGCTATAACGATGATGCCGAGCGTTTTGTCTTCTATTCCGTTGCGGTTATGGAGGCTGTGCGGTACTTGGATTACACTCCGGAAATCGTTCATTGCCACGATTGGCAGGCCGGACTTATTCCGTTTCTGCTCCGCACTCGCTACTCGAATGATCCAGCCTGGGAAGGCGTGAAGTCGGTATTCACGATCCACAACCTGATGTATCAAGGGTTGTTTGGCATTGACCTGCTGAAGGAGCTTCTGGGAGCGGGAGACGAGATGTTCACCGCTGACAAGTTAGAGTTCCACGGTGCCGCAAGCTGCCTGAAAGGGGGGCTTGTCTATGCGGACAAGCTGACAACGGTCAGTGAAACCTATGCCCGGGAAATCCAGAGCTGGGAGCACGGCGAACAGCTTGACGGACTGCTAAGCAGCCGCTCCGGCGATCTGGCAGGCATTATTAACGGGATTGATACCGAATTATTCGATCCGATGAACGATGATGCCCTACATACGCCTTACCGTTCCTCTATTTCCCGCAAACGGAAGAATAAGCTGAGCTTGCAGGCGGAGCTTGGTCTTCCCGAGTCGGAAGAAACCCCGCTGATCGGTATTATCAGCCGTCTGGTGGAGTCGAAGGGGTTGGACCTCATTACCTGGAAGCTTGACGAGCTTATGCAGGAGGATGTACAGCTTGTTGTTCTGGGAGCGGGAGATTGGCAATACGAGAATGCCATGAATCATCTGGTCGCCCGTTATCCGAATAAAGTCGCCGTATGGCTTGGTTATAACGACCGCCTGGCAAGAAGGATCTATGCAGGCTCGGATATTTTCCTCATGCCCTCCCGGTTTGAGCCTTGCGGCTTAAGCCAGCTGCTCGCTCTTCGTTACCGCTCAATTCCCGTAGTCCGGGAAACCGGCGGTCTAAAGGATACGGTCTTCTCCTATAATGAAGAGACCGGGGAAGGCAACGGCTTCAGCTTCACGCATTATAATGCGGACGATTTCATGTATACGGTGAGACGGGCGCTGCACTTCTACCGCGATGACGCTGTATGGCGCCGCATCGTAGATAATGCCGGTAAGGAAGATTACAGCTGGAGCCGCTCGGCAAAAGCTTATATAGCCTTGTATGATCAACTTCTTGCTTCTCGAAAGGGGACTGAAAGATGGCCCGTCACCTTGTAATCGGCAATGGTAAGCTGCTGCTCAATTTGGATCAACATTGTTTTATTCGGGATATTTATTTTCCGTATGTCGGACAGCTAAACCATGTGGGCGGTCACTATTGCCGGTTCGGGATCTGGATCGGAGGCGCATTTTCTTGGCTGGATGAGAAGGAATGGACATTCGAGCTGAACTATATCGAGGATTCCCTCGTGACGAACATCATTGCGAGGCATGAGGGATTAGGCGTAGAGCTGCAAATGAATGATGGTATTCATCAGCGCGAATGCATCTATATTAAACGGGTTGTTGTGCGCAATAGGAGGAACGAAAGCCGGGAAGCCCGGCTTTTCTTCCATCAGGATTTGATGATTGAAGGATCGGAAGTTGGAGATACGGCTGCCTATTATCCGGAAAATAATACGATGTTCCACTATAAGCGCTCGAATTACTTCATGTTCAGCGGCTGTACGGATGAAGGCGGCATTATGCAGTATTCTACCGGTATTAAAAGGTTTCACTCCGCAGAGGGAACCTGGCGCGACGCGGAAGACGGCGTGCTGATGGGCAATACGATTGCCCAAGGCTCGGTTGACAGTACGATTGGGCTGCGTACAACGGTGCCGGGCAATGGCGAGAAGACGCTGTATTACTGGATGTCCGTTGGCAAAAATCTCGAGGAAGTCAAAACCCTTCATAAATACGTGAAGGATAATCATCCCGAGAAGCTGCTCAGCCGGATCGTCATTTACTGGAAGCATTGGCTGCAGCGTTCCGAGTCCGATCTAGGGGATTTGCCCAAAGAGGTCACCCGGATGTTCAAGCATAGTCTGCTGCTTGTCCGGACGCAGGTCGATGAGCGAGGCGCTATTTTGGCTGCGAATGATACGGATATTCTGCAGTACAACCGGGATCATTACAGCTATATGTGGCCGCGTGACGGCGCGCTAATCGCCGAGGCGATGTCGCTGGCTGGCTATCAGAGCGTCATTTCGCCGTTTTTCTATTTCTGCGCGAATGCATTGTCACCGGAAGGTTATCTGTATCATAAGTACAATCCGGACGGAACGGTAGGCTCCAGCTGGCATCCTTATATTGTAAAAGGGAGCCAGAGAATTCCGATCCAGGAAGACGAGACCGCGCTTGTCCTGTTTGCGTTGTGGCAGGACTACTCGCGGAATCAGGTTATCGAGCTGCCTCAATCGCTATACAGCAACTTAATCCGGAAGGCCGCTTCCTTCCTCAGCGAATATATCGAGCCGGAGCTGTCGCTTCCGAAGCCAAGTTATGATCTGTGGGAAGAACGGTACGGCATCTGGACGTATACGGCTGCTTCCGTCTATGCCGGTCTAATGGCAGGCGCCTTCTTCACCGAGCTGTTCGGGGATTATGAGCGGAGTGACCATTACCGTAATATGGCCCATACGGTCAAGACCGGGATTTTGACCCATCTCTGGGATGAAGAATCCGGACGTTTCGCCCGCGGTCTTGTACAACGGGATAACCGGTGGGTGAAGGATATGACACTGGAGAGCAGTATTTTCGGATTATGGGAGTTTGGCGTCTTGTCCGTTCATGATGAACGCGTGCAAAAGACGATGAATGCCATAAAAGAAGGTCTCCGCGTACGGACTCATATTGGCGGTATCGCCAGATACACCAATGATTATTACTTCCAGCAATCCGGAGAAATCGACCAGGTTCCGGGCAATCCGTGGATCATATGCACGCTGTGGGTTGCTAATTACGAGATTGAATCCGCGCTCACGCTGGCAGACCTGGAAGGTCCGCTGAGGACGCTGGAATGGGTTGTCGATCACGCCTTGTCGAGCGGGCTGCTGCCGGAGCAGCTTAACCCTTTCGACGGATCGCCACTGTCCGTGGCACCGCTCACCTGGTCGCATGCAACCTTTGTTCAAAGCGTAAGCAAATACGCCGCGAAGTACAAAGAGCTCCAGGGCGCAAAGCCGTAAATCCATGAAGCAAAGCCGCTTAGCAGACAGCTAAGCGGCTTTGTTTCGATCCGAGCTGGCTTCTTAATAGAAGCTGCAGATGCTTTTGATGAATTCGCCTATGTGATATGAATCAGCGTTTTCTCGTACTGCCTGATATGCTTGATCCTGGATTCTGCGGTTGTTCGCATCGCATTGCCCGCGAGCAGGCTTGAAGTGGAGCCCACGCCAACCACGCTTATGCAGCCTACATTAATTCGAGGGCAGCGGTTAACCCTCTTGATACGTACGTCCTCTCCGGCGTCCGCAACCGGGTCGATTAACTGTGGCAGCGGACGGTTGAAAATGGGGTAGGACTCGAAATAAACGCTTCCTGCCTTCGTATGATCAATCGCTCGTTGAACGGCAAGGGCATTCAGCTTAGGCGAACCTTCGGCGCGGTCACCGAATTGGATAATCGCCCCGATCGAAACGTCAATAACGGATACCAGCCCGATCTGGGATACTCTTATGGGATAGGATTCTTCCATTCGTTAATTCCTCCTAGCCGGCCATCGGAGATTCGCCAATCGCTTCCTCTTCGCCTTCCGGCGTGGGGAGCGGGGCTAACGGTCCAACAATGACGGATTCGGGAGGGGTATCAAACATCGAATATAAGGTGACATAGTCGGAGTCGCCGATCTGGAACATGGATGCTGCCGATACACCTAATATATCAATATTGCCAACGGTCAAACCGCAATTATGCACAGTGAAATTCACCATTGCTTAAACTCTCCTGTCAGCTGCCATTGCCGCTTTTTAGCGACTGGATATATTTTTGCATGGCGGCATCCGCATCTCTGATTGTTTTGGATAAAATCATTTCTTTTTTCTCCTGCTCGGTTTGCGGATTCTGTCCTTGTCCGGCAGCCCCTGCCTCAGTCTCACCCGGCTTCAGCTGCATATAGAAATGAATACGGGATGGAAGCTGCTTACGGATATCCTCCAGAACCATGCGGCGATGATAAGGATCAAGGTCGACCCCGTATTCGGTCTCGAGTGCAATAAGCCTTTGATTACCATGTTGGCTCAAAAAACGATCCACTTCCGCCCGTAAGCCCGCATACGGCTCAGACGGCGGGGTTATACCGGGGGCTGCTGCCGGGTATACGTTTGGCTTATGCTGCTGAACCGCAAGCTGTTCGATATCCCCGTCACCGCCGGGCATCCCGGGCGGAGTCATGCCGATATTCAAAGTGCCTTCAAGCTTCTCTACTTTTAATTGGTCAAAGTGATATTCCAGCTTCTCGATATTATAGGTTGGCTTGTTCTCCAGCTGCTTCAGCTGCTCGCTTAGAACAGCGAGTTGCTGCTCCAATGAATAAATCTGGCTCTGCTGCGCTCTTAATTTGGTCTGAAGCTCAAGCGACCAGGCTTGCCATGGAGACAGCCCATTGCCGGGCGGCTGCTGCTGCATGATAAAAAGCCTCCTCTCTAAATAAACGTTAAGCGGGATCCGGAAGCGGGACCAGCGATAGCGGGCTTTCTTCCCCGAGCTGCGGCGCGGGTTCGGTAAATCCTCCCGTATTGTACATTTGGGATAAAGACCGGATGGATCCCGCGCTTCCGACTTGCAGGACAGAGCTGTTCGATACGCTATTTACTCGAAGCTGCTGTATGGTGATCGTCTGATAAATAGTCCAGTTCATGCATTACACCACGGTTTCCAGATTGTTCTGGGAGTTATCTTGAACGTCCGGATCAAGCGTATTGGTCGCGCTGACCGCATTGTTTGAATTTGCCAGGCTTCCTGTCAGGAACGAGCCGGAGCCAGCGTAGGTTTTCGTTTGGCTGGAAGGCGACACTTGAACCGCGTCCCCGAATTGAACGACGGCACTGGAGCCGACGCTAACGACTTTTACAAATCCAACGATAGAAGGCATTCGCACTCACCCTTTTCCCTTAAAGCGTCTCGTATATTATCGTATGCGGCATACGCCCAGAGGTTCCGCGGCCCGTGTGGATAAATGCCCGGCGAAAGGAATGAAGTAGCCGCTCCGCCCAGCTTCGCATATGCTATCAGGGAACGGCTGGAGGTGAACGGGAACGTGGAGAACAAATGGGATGAGCTCGAGCGATGGCTGGACGGCCAGCGTCTGCCAAAAGGCTTCGATGTAATGAAGGAGCCGGATTGGGTGGAGAAATTTGTCCGGAAGATGATGACCCAATCACTTCCTTCGGCAGCAAATTCCATCTTGGATCAAGCGGAAGCGAGCGAGGGGATTTCCTTCTTTGAGACTCATCACGAATTACTTGTGAAGTTCCACCTTCCGCGTGAAGTAAGCCGGGAAAATCTTCGCTTGTACGTACGGGATGACCGATTACGGATTGAAGGACTTCCTAATCAGCAGAAGGAAATCATCAAGCTACCTAAGCTTGTTAAGCCGACCATCTGCCAGGCGATTGTGAAAAACTATGTTTTGCAAGTAAAGCTGCGCAAAAGACCCCGGGCCGGTACTTATTATGAAACGGATATACGATGGTTGAAAGGCCGCTGATCCAGGGCCTTGCGGCCGTCGTTTTCTTTTGAATAAAAAAATTTCCGCCACTAGGCAATGAAAGCCGTTTCAACTTGTCACCTTTTCTTACGGAATGTGGTTGGCGAACGGAGGGACAATCCCTTATAATGCTAATTGTGTACTTGCATTATTACATAGGGGAGTGTATGCAGTGACTTTAGTCGATGTCAGTGACATCTCAACTTCGTTATTTATTATCGGGGTCGTCTTTTTATTGCTCATTTTCGGATTATTAAGTCTTGGCATTCTTCGTATGTTCCAGCAGCGCTTCCGTTACGGATGGGTTTGTTTTGCAGGAGCGGTGGTCAGCTTTATCGTCTTGATGATTATTTTGAACAAATGGTATGTATAGCGGGTTTCTGCAGATAAGTAGGGAGGGTGCCCGTTATGATGTGGACGGCGATCTGGTTTGTTATTAATATGTTCTTTGTAACCTCGGTCATTGCATTGTTGTTCATGCACCGATCCGTTACGGAAGCGGCACTTGATCCCGCAGGCGGGGAACGCCTTGCAGCGGCGAAGACAAGACGCAAATGGGTGTCGATCATAAGTATTGTGTTATTTCTGGCTATGTGTGCAAGTTTTCTGATAAACATGCGGCTGAACGGATGATCCAAGGTGCGGCTTAAGAGAGGCTCTCATTGACGAGAGTCTTTTTTTTCGGCATTATGAATAGAAAGATACTTTATTGTCGGAGGTTCTTTCATTGCATACCATAGATGAAATTATACAAAGAATGACCGGACAAGGACTTCGCATAACGGATCAGCGCAAATCGCTGGCCAAATTATTTGCGGAGACTCCGGGATACCTGGCACCTAAGGAAGTTTACGAATATATGGGCAAGTCCTACTCGGGCCTGAGCTTTGATACCGTATACCGCAATTTGCGCGTGATGGAGGAGCTTGGGGTTATCGAGCAGGTTATTTTTGAGGACGGCGTTAAATTCAAGCTTCATTGCAGGGAAAACGATCATCACCACCATATGATCTGCCTGCAATGCGGCCATACGTATCCGATTACGTTCTGTCCGATGGAGCAAACGGTCGTACCGGATGATTTCCGCGTAGTGAAGCATAAATTCGAAGTGTTCGGCTATTGCAAAGACTGCATTCAAGAAGAGTCGGCAGCCGGGGCAAACTGATGGCTCACAGCCGAACAGCCGTAAGAGTGATGAAGGCGCCGGTTCTTTTCTACCGCAAAGTAATATCGCCGCTTACGCCGCCGACCTGCCGATATTATCCGACTTGTTCGGCATACGCACTTGAGGCTCTCGAGAAGCACGGCGCTGTAAAGGGCTCATGGCTAGCCGCTAAGCGGATCGCAAGATGCCATCCTTTCCATCCGGGGGGATATGATCCTGTTCCTCCCGTCCCGGGGGAGCAAGAGAGTGATACGGGCGGAACGGCTGCTCCTTGACAATGGAGCGTTTAATTGGTTATATTTTGTCATATAAGCATATTTCCCATATTCGATGAACGGATAAGTAAGATGAAGATACCATAACAGAGAGCCGGGCAAGACGCTGGAAGCCGGTATGGATAAGCATCCGAAGATGGTCCCGGAGAATCTGTTTCCGAGCCTCAATGCGAGGTAAGGGAATGGCGTTAAGCTGGCGTTAACGGCTCTGCCGCCCCTAGAATGGCGGCACACGAAGCTGCTGTGCTGTGGTTGTTCATTAAAGCGCAGCGGGAATTTGGGTGGTACCGCGTGAGTGAACTTGAACTCTCGTCCCATGTTGGACGGGAGTTTTTTGCGTTCTCTCGCTTAATTTTGATCATAACGGAGGAATGACAAATGGGTAACGATAAAAAAACCTTTTATATTACGACACCGATCTATTATCCGAGCGACAAGCTTCACATCGGACATGCGTATACGACGGTAGCCGGCGATGCCATGGCACGCTACAAAAGACTTCGCGGGTACGATGTCTGGTACTTGACCGGTACGGACGAGCATGGGCAGAAGATTGAACGCAATGCGAAGGACAAAAACAAGTCGCCTCAGCAGTTTGTTGACGATATTGTCGTTGGCATTAAAGAGCTCTGGTCGAAACTTGAAATTTCGAACGATGATTTCATCCGTACAACGGAGCCGCGCCATAAGGAAGCGGTTGAGAAAATTTTCGCCCAATTGCTGAAGCAGGACGATATTTATAAAGGCGAATATGAAGGCTGGTACTGTACGCCATGCGAATCGTTCTTCCTAGAGCGCCAGCTGGTGAACGGCAACTGTCCGGACTGCGGACGCCCGGTAGAGCTGGTGAAGGAAGAGAGCTATTTCTTCCGGATGAGCAAATACGCGGATCGCCTTCTGAAGCATTACGAAGAGAACCCGGATTTCATTCAACCGGAATCGCGCAAGAACGAAATGATCAACAACTTCATTAAGCCGGGTCTTGAAGATCTCGCGGTATCCCGTACAACCTTCGACTGGGGTATCAAAGTCCCCGGAGATCCTAAGCATGTCATCTATGTATGGATTGATGCTTTGTCGAACTACATTACAGCTCTTGGTTATGGCAAAGAAGGCAGCAGCGATCTGTATGACCGTTTCTGGCCGGCTGACGTTCATCTGGTCGGCAAGGAAATCGTACGATTCCATACGATCTACTGGCCAATCATGCTGATGGCGCTTGGCCTGCCGCTGCCGAAGAAAGTGTTCGCGCACGGCTGGCTGTTGATGAAGGACGGCAAAATGTCGAAGTCGAAAGGGAACGTTGTTGACCCGGTAACCCTGATCGACCGTTACGGTCTGGATGCGGTTCGTTATTACCTGCTCCGCGAAGTACCTTTTGGTTCCGACGGCACCTTCACTCCGGAAAACTTTGTTGACCGGATCAACTTCGATCTGGCAAACGACCTTGGCAACCTGCTTAACCGCACGGTAGCGATGATCGATAAATATTTCGACGGCGAAATTCCGGCTTACGGCGGCAATGTAACGGCGTTTGACGAGTCTCTGCAAGTACTGGCGGTAGAAACCGTACGCCAGGTTGAATCGTCTATGGAAACGATGGAGTTCTCTGTTGCACTGTCGGCGATCTGGCAGTTTGTCAGCCGCACGAACAAATATATTGACGAGACTTCTCCTTGGGCGCTTGCGAAGGATGAAGCGAAGAAGGGCGAACTGGCTTCCGTTATGTATCATCTGGCGGAGTCGCTCCGCATTATTTCGATCCTGCTTCAGCCTTACCTGACGCATGCTCCCCGCGAGCTATGGCGCCAGCTTGGTCTGGAAGAAGGCGAATTGACTGCTTGGGAAAGCACAAAACGTTTTGGCCAGCTGCCAGGCGGCACGCGCGTAAGCAAGGGAGCACCTGTCTTCCCTCGTCTGGATGCAGCCGAAGAAGTGGCTTATATTGCGGCTGCGATGGGCGGAGGAGCTGCGGCTAAGACGGAAGCAGCTGCGCCGGCAGCAGACAATTCTGCGCAAGCCGCTGCACCCGCGGTAGAAGCGAAGGAAGAAATCGGCATCGAGGATTTCGGTAAGGTCGAGCTTCGAGTCGCTCAAGTTATCGCAGCCGAGCCGGTGCAAAAAGCCGACAAGCTGCTGAAGCTCCAGCTGGATCTTGGCTATGAGCAGCGCCAGGTTGTATCCGGCATCGCGAAGTTCTACACGCCGGAGCAGATGGTTGGCCGCAAAGTGATTTGCGTAACGAACCTGAAGCCGGTGAAGCTTCGCGGCGAACTGTCGCAAGGGATGATCCTGGCGGCTTCGCATGGCGATCAATTAACGCTTGCAACAGTGCCGGATGACATGCCAAACGGCGCAATCGTAAAGTAAAATAGAGTTGCTCAGAACCGCCAGGATGTTGAATCCGAGGCGGTTCTCTTGTTTCTTAACGTATGCAGAGGTACATGCATGTAAATAGTAGTTAATAGTTTATGGTTGACACGGTGTAAGCCCGCTCGTATAATCTAGAACGTAATAGTAACGATTACTAAAAAGAGTTTTGAAATGGAGATTATACGAATGCGTTCTTTAAAACATATTAGTGTGCTGCTGTTTGTTATGACCGTTTTGCTTTCCGCATGCGGCGCTAATTCGGATAAAACGCTTGTTGAAGGCAAGACCAACGTGGTTACGAGCTTTTATCCGCTCTATTATTTGGCTTCCGAGATTGGGGGCGACAACGTGAATGTCGTCAACCTTATTCCCGCTGGCGTAGAGCCTCATGATTGGACGCCTAAAAGCCAGGATTTGACCATCGCTTCCAAAGCGCAGCTGTTCCTGTATAACGGTGCCGGTCTAGAGGGCTGGACGGATGATTTCCTGAAAGGCCTGCCGAAGAACAGCGGTCTGATCACGGCCGAAATGAGTAAGGGAATTGCACTCATTCATGGAAATCCGGAAGAAGAGGAAGATCACGATCATGGCGATCATGATCACGATCTTGATGTCGATCCGCATACTTGGGTGAGTCCGAAGTCGGCTATGGTTATGGCGGCAAACGTGAAAGACAGCCTGATTCAGGCAGATCCTTCCCAAAAGGAAGCGTTCGAAGCGAATTATGATGCGCTTATAGGCAAGCTGGAAGCGCTGAACGAAGAGTTTGAGTCTAAATTAGCGGCAGCGCCGCATAAATCGATTGTAGTCTCCCATCAGGCTTTTGGTTATTTGGCCAGAGATTACGGACTGACGCAAATCGCGATTACAGGTCTGTCTCCCGATGCCGAGCCTCGCGCCCAGGATTTGCTCAAGGTTGCGAAGTTTGTGAAATCGGAAGGCATCAAATATATTTATTTCGAAGAGATGGTATCGCCGGATCTGGCAAAAACGATTGCAAGCGAAACGCATACCAAGCTGCTTGTGCTTAATCCGATCGAGGGCCTTACGCCGAAGCAGGAAAAGGCGGGAGAGGATTATCTTAGCCTAATGGAACAAAACCTGCAAAATTTATTGACCGGATTACAGAAATAATAGGAATGATACAGCGAAAGAGAGGTGGGGAACGATGCAAAATATAAGTTGTCATCAAGATATAATAACGCTTGAGGATGTATCCTTTTCCTATCAGAGCCAAACGGTTCATAAAGGACTTAATTTCTCGGTGAAAGAACGGGACTTCATTGGACTTATCGGATCAAACGGCGCTGGCAAAACAACTTTGCTGCGCATGATTGTGGGGCTGCTCAAGCCGGAGAGCGGAACGATCCGTCTGTTTGGACAGCCGGTATCCCAGTTCAAGGATTGGGACCGGATTGGTTACGTCCCGCAGAAAAATTCGTTTAATCCGCTGTTCCCGGCTACCGTCCGCGAGGTTGTGTTGTCGGGTTTATACAGCCGGAATAAACTTTTCCGCAAAATTACGAAAGCCGATCAGAAGAAATGTGAAGATGCCCTTCACGCCATGAATATTGAAGATCTGGCAATGAAGCGGATCGGCGAGCTGTCCGGCGGACAACAGCAGCGGGTTTTTCTTGCAAGAGCGCTAATCAACAATCCGTCGCTGCTGATTTTGGATGAACCAACGGTTGGTATCGATTCGGAGACGCAGGAAGGCTTCTTTCATATGATCAAGCATATGCACCAGCATCATAATATAACGTTTCTAATGGTATCGCATGACATGGAGATGATCCGGTCCTATTTGGGACAGCAGCCTGCGGCGGAGAGCGGCAAGCTGAAGTTTTACAAGAAGCATTCGCATGATCTGCAGAATTGCGTAGAGAACGATTTGACGCATAGCTTGAAGGAGCTTCGTCAACAAATGGAGAGCAGGAGAGAGGTCGTTACGGTTGGAGATCTTAGCTAGTGAGTTTTTTCAGCGAGCGTTAATTGGAGGCGTATTGATCGGGATCACGGCACCGCTTATGGGTATTTTTCTTGTGCTGCGCCGCTTATCGATGATTGGTGACACATTGTCCCACGTATCGATTGCGGGGGTTGCCTTAGGATTCCTGATTGGCGTATATCCGGTAGCGGTTGGCCTGGTGTTCGCGATTATTGCTTCGTTCTTTATTGAGAAGCTGCGGAAAACGTACAAAACCTACGCGGAATTGTCCATTGCGATTATCATGTCCGGCGGCGTTGCATTGGCGTCGATTCTGTTCACGATGGGCAGGGGCTTTAATATTAATGTGAACGGCTATTTGTTCGGCAGTATTTTTACTCTCGACAATGTGGATCTCATTACAATTGCCGTCGTTACGGTTGTGGTATTGGTAGCTATCCGTACACAACTGAAGGAGCTGTTCCTGCTTACGTTTGACGAGGATGCAGCAGCGGTTAGCGGCTTGCCCGTTCGGTTCTATAATGTTATGATTAGCGTGCTTACTGCACTTGTCATTAGCGCATCTATTAAAATCGTGGGAGCGTTGCTTGTTTCTGCACTGCTTACTATTCCGGCGGCCTGCAGCTTGATTATTGCCCGCAGCTTCCGTCAAAGCGTCATTACGGTAGTTGTGATCGGGGAGCTGGCCGTTGTAGCCGGACTGATGCTGGCAGGCGTGTGGAATCTTGCGCCGGGCGGTACAATCGTTTTGTTATTGATTGCGATTATGCTTGTTCTTCTGCTGCTGAAGCGCGGTATGAAGATGGGAAGTTAACTTCGACTGAGGTGTTTAACTTTGGATAACATTAACGTATGGCTGGCGTTTGGCGCCGGCTTTGCTTCATTTATCTCGCCTTGCTGCCTGCCTTTATATCCTTCGTATTTATCTTACATAACCGGCATTTCCGTTAGTGATTTGAAGAATAATAATCATACTTCCCAGATGAGAATGAGGACGATGTCGCATACCTTGTTTTTCATACTGGGATTTTGCACGGTTTATTACACGTTAGGCTACGGCTCCAACGTGTTCGCAGAATTTTTCAGCCAATATGAGGATTTGATCCGCAAGCTGTCGGCTATTCTGATCGTGCTTATGGGCTTATTCCTCGCGGGTATTTTTCAGCCGCAGGTGCTCATGAAGGAACGCCGTTTCAACTTTGACCCGACCAAAAAAACCGGCTATCTCGGCTCCTTTATTTTTGGTGTCGGCTTCTCCGCTGGCTGGACGCCTTGTATCGGACCGGCGTTAACCGCCATTCTGGCTTTGGCCGCTTCGAAGCCGGGGACATGGTTCGAGCTGACAACCGCGTATGCATTGGGATTCGCTATTCCGTTTTTCCTATTGGCCTTTTTCCTTGGATCGGCACGCTGGCTGTTGAAATACTCGTCGGTTGTTATGCGAATCGGCGGGGGCGTTATGGTGCTGATGGGGATTCTTCTGTTTACGGATCAGATGACCAAAATTACGATCTGGCTGAACCAGGTAACGCCCGCTTTTATGAAGTTTTAATGGAGATGCGTAAGCGAATCGGCTTGCAGTAGCATTAAAAATCGTTGTATGATACTAAGAGTAACGCCATGAGACAAGGTGTAGAATGCAGGGTTAGGGGGTTCTTCATTGCCGACTCCGAGCATGGAAGACTACTTGGAACGTATTTATAAGCTTATTGACGAGAAAGGCTATGCGCGCGTATCGGATATAGCCGAAGGGCTTGAGGTGCATCCTTCATCTGTCACCAAGATGATTCAGAAGCTGGACAAAGACAACTACTTGATCTATGAGAAATACCGCGGGCTTGTTCTGACAAGCAAAGGGAAAAAGATGGGCAAACGGCTTGTTGACCGCCATCATTTACTCGAGTCGTTCCTGACGATTATCGGCGTGCAGGAAGAGAACATTTACCGCGATGTGGAAGGCATCGAGCATCATTTGAGCTGGGATTCAATTACATGTATCGAGACATTGGTTGAATTCTTTAACCGTGAGCCATCTCGCTTGGACGAGCTGAGAGGAATCCGGACTGAACTAGAAACGGAATGAAAAGCTCGCCGCTTGCGGCGGGCTTTTTTAGTCTTTTGGCGGCGGCCGGAATCGGGCTAGGGGCACGGGGTATCTCCTTACAGCCGCTGTTGTCCTTCCTTTGCCTCGATTGAGGTTGTTAAGTGGTGGCAAAGGAAAGACAAAGGCGGACGCTTCGCTCCTCCAGGAGATACCCCTTAGCCCCGGCGCGCCGGCGGCCGCCTTAGACAACATAAAAAAGCCCGCCGCGAAATCGGCGGGCTTTTGGGGGAGGGGCGGAGGGTGGCAGCCGAAGTCCGGCCGGCTGCTGCAAGACAGTATGGAAATATAACGCCTTAAAATCGGCAGGCGTACCAAAACAGTGTAGCCAGTTAGCATTGGCTACACTGTTTAAAATGCAATGGTTTTTCCAGTTAATAGTTGATTCTGGAGGTTATGTTGTACGTTATGCAGCATTATACGAATGCACGTACCAATGGATACTTTGCACATGAATATGCTGCAAAAAGTACAATGGAGCCAAGCTGAATAGAGTGTATAGGACTAATAGACTGCGCAATATACAATTTATATATCCGTTCCTTTAAAGCCAAGAACATCCCATACCATCTCTCTAACCTCGGGAATTCTTTTCTCCTCGAAGGATGGATGAGTTTTGAACCACCTCACATTTAGGGGAGAAGGATGGGGGAGCACAAGGGCTGGTTTTCCGTTTATCTGATTGTTTTTGAGAACCAAGTCTTCGAAACTTCGCTTTGGAAATAAATATTTAGCTGCTCTGGCACCTATGATGATATAGATCTCGTTGTCCACCATTTCAATCTCTTTGGCGAGCCATTTATTCGCGCACGCAAGCGGTGGAGGGTTGTCCCCGCCTTTAGGATGCTTGCCGGGAAAGCAATGGGCGAGCCCTGTCATGTAAAAGTTATCTTCATTGTAGAACATAGCATCCGTAATTTGATACCACTGATACTTCAGCTTTGCTCCCGAGGGGTCGTTAAACGGCAGACCGCTCTCATGCACTTTTTTGGAGGGAGCTTGACCGATCTGCATGATCTTCGACTGCGCTTTTCCGTGGAAGACGGGATGGGGCGTAAACCCGAATTTCTGTTTGCAGTCCTGACAACTTATAATTTGTTCTTTTATCTCGTGAAAGCTCATTGTTTAATCTCCGATGTCTATATAGTATCTACTAGATTGAACCATTTGCAGTATTGAGAGAATAACTTCCGTTTAAGTTGATCCCCAACCATATGAAAGGTCTGATCAAAGGAATATTTGTAAAAATCCAATAGATCCGTTTGAATGGACCTTAACATAGAGACGAGTTCATCGTGTTCATAAGAAATGCAGAACATGGCTTCTCTCTTTTCCTCAGTCATTTCCGTATTCCATTTCCCCGAAAAATCATCGGACCAGACTTTTATGCGGTCATCTTCGTATTCAATGGATGGGTAGGGATCATGACCAAGCCATGGACTTGATCTGCCAAGTACCGATTTGTATACCTCCTGCCAATCTTCCAGCCCGCAGCAACAGCTTGGAGTTATTAAGCGTTCTTTGTCTGCAAAAGCGACTCCGCCGCTTATTGGGACTTCATCCCTTTAGATAAGCTTCTTAAAAACCTTCTCCGGTTTTTGTTCAATATCTACATCGATATACCCGCATAATAACGTCAGGAAGAGTACAGCATCTTCTGTTGTGGAGTGCCTTGATAGGAAAACCGTATCTTTATAGTTAACTTCTGGTAGCCAAGAGGGCTGCTTAAAGTAAGGATTAGTTATGACTGCATGTATTTTTGCCATGTGACGACTCCTGTCAGCCTTGCAGGGTAAATGGTTCTCCTCTATATTTTCTCACAACGCTAACATGTAGACAATTATCCTTCGCATATATACTTCTGATGGAAGCCGGATTTGACGCTGCTTCCGTTGTCCGGAGGATGCGGGAGTGAAGATCAATGCAGTGTTCGAAGGCGGAGGAGTGAAGGGGATATCGCTTGCAGGAGCGGTCAGGGCTGCGGAGATGCAGGGGATTCAATTTAACCAGGTGGCGGGAACATCCAGCGGGGCCATTATCTCAGCGCTGATAGCGGCAAATTACAGCGGTCTTGATATCAAACGAATTGTGGAGAATACGCCTTTCTCGTCGTTTCTCAAGAGGTCGTTTATTTTTAACCTGAAGGTAATCAGTCCGGCATTAAGGGTGCTTATCAAAAAGGGGCTTTATAGCGGCGAAGCGCTCGAATATTGGATTTCGTGCCTGCTGGAGGCGAAAGGAATAAAGACGTTTGGGGATTTGCCGGAATGCAAGCTTCGAATCGTAGCTTCGGATATTACGAACGGGAGATTGCTCGTCCTGCCGGAGGATATAAGGATTTACGGCATGGATCCGAAAAAACTCAGCGTTGCGCGGGCGGTCCGGATGAGCGCCAGCATTCCTTATTTCTTCGATCCGGTCGTAATCCGTTACTCGAAGCTTCATTCTTTAACGAATAAGGGGAAAGAGAAAGCTCAGCTTCACCAGGCTTATATTGTCGACGGGGGGCTGTTAAGCAATTTTCCGTTGTGGTTGTTTGATAAGGAGCAGGCCGGCAGAACTAATCCCGTTCCGACGGTAGGCTTTCAAATGGTCGGTAAAAACGACAACGAACCGCATGAGATACGCGGTCCGTTGACAATGCTTGAAGCGATATTCGAAACGATGATGCAAGCTCATGACGAGCGCTACATTAAGAAATATGCACGCGACCGGACGGTGAAAATTCCTACTCTAGGTGTCCGGACTACTCAATTTCATCTGCCTGAAGGGATGGCGGAAAAGCTGTTCCAATCCGGCTTCAAGTCAGCAACGCAGTTTTTTGAAGGCTTCCGTCAGTGATATTTCGGCAGGTCATCGTCGTCTTTACCGCCATCAATAACGCGGAACGGCGTGCGGCGGGATTTCGGTTTTTGCCGTGGGGTCGTTCTGGTCTGTTTCACATAAGGCTGCTGTCTGACCCGGACTCGGGTGCCCCATGTGTTAGGCGGATATTTATACAGCAGGAAAATGCCGCCTAGCACAATGATGGGAATTAGAAACGAAGTAAGATGCTGTCCGATTCCGTACAAAATCCCGATTGCCAGTAGCGTCAGCACGATAATTGACGATGCGTTCCATCTCCGCGGCATAATATCACCTGTCCTTTATGTTGGAATGGATTTTAAGCTTTAATGCTCATTTGCTTGTCGAGCTCGCGCATCCGGTTGAAGGAAGCGATGGATACGGCGACTTGATCATCCTTGGGCTCTTTTGTCGTAAGAAGCTGAAGCCACAGCCCAGGATAGCCCAAGTAGCGCAATACCGGTACATCACGCAGGGCGTTGGTCCAGCGCAGCACTTCATAAGAGATACCCAAGGTAACCGGCAGAAGCAGAATCCGGATATATACGCGTTCCCAAATGGTATGCCACTCGAAGATCGGAAGGGAGTAGATGATAACCCCTACGATAACGGTAAAAATGATAAAGCTGCTGCCGCAACGGTAATGAAGCCTGCTGTACTTCTGAACATTGGCGACGGTTAATTCCTCGCCGGCTTCGTATGCGCTTATGACCTTGTGCTCGGCGCCATGGTATTGGAACAGCCGTTTGATGATCGGTGTCATCGACATCAAATACAAATAAGCAAGAAGCATAATGAGTTTAATAAGTCCTTCTAACAGGTTATGACCAACTTTGTTCTCGAATACATTCTCGAACAGCAAACTTTCAATCGCAGCCGGCGCTGCAGTCAGAAGCAGCTTGCCGAATATAAAGGAGATAACGCCTGCGGCGGCAACGCCTACGATCATGCCCAGGCTCCAGCCGGATTTTTCTTTTTTCTGGGCTGCTGCTTTTTCCGTCTCGGACATATCCGATGTCTCGTCCTCCGCATAAGCCTCCATGGAGAAATTCAAATGCTGAGAGCCCTTGGCGCTGGAATCAATAATCCCTACAAAACCACGGACGAGAGGGATTCTCTTAAGGATTTGGATCCACCGCTGCGTCGTGCGGGGCACCTCGTAAAATACGATCTCATCGTTTTTTCTTCGTACAGCGGTTACATTTACATGCTTGCCTGCGAACATGACGCCTTCGATCACAGCTTGTCCGCCGTAAATGCTTGTAGTGTTTTGAGACAAGAGCTTGTCACCTTCCTTAATAGTATCGTCCCGATCAGGTGACGAAAGGTATACGTCTATTGTACTTGATCGCTAATGGATTTGCCAACGCCATCATCTTGGTTATCCGTGGAGCTAAAGTTGCATACTAGGAGAAGACTTGAAGCGGATAATGAATGGAGGCATACGCATGGCAGTAACAAATGAAAAAGGCGATAGCAATGGCAAGAAGGGCCATGATCATCGCAAAAGCGAGTACGGCGGTCAGCATCATACGAACCCTTGGCTGTTCAGCAGCATGATCGGGCTATTTGCGGGATTGATCTGGGGAATCCTCCGCTGGCTCTTTTACGAATTGAAATTTACGACCGAGCTGCCGGGATTGTTAGCTGACCCGTTCTTTAAGTCTTCTTATTTAAAGACAGGCTGGGGAATCGTCGTTGGCATTGCAAGCTATATCGTATTTTCCGTTCTGGCTGCTATGCTGTATAAAGTTATGCTAGGCAGGCTGAGAGGGCCGTGGCCAGGCGTATTTTATGGACTCGCATGGTGGGCAGTTGTTTTTCTGCTGCTTGGTCCAGTGCTTGGCATGTCCCGTCAGATTACGGTTGCAGGGTGGAACACGTTGTTCTCCGAGTTGTGTATTTTCCTTTTATGGGGGCTCTTTATAGGCTATTCCATCGCCTTCGAATTTACCGATGAAGCATCGCGGGAACCGATAGGCGCCCATTAAGCAGGTTGCGGCTTCTCAAGAAGCGGTCATATGTGGTAAAATGGCTAATGATCTTTGGCTAGATGCAAGACTTTCGCTGATTGGGAGGTGCGAAATTGCTTAGAATTGTTGTTTTAAACGGGCCTAACTTAAATATGCTTGGCGTACGAGAGCCAGGTGTTTACGGCACAGAGACGCTGGCCCAGATCGAAGCGAAATTGCGCGAACAAGCTTTGCAGCTCGACGTTGAGCTGGATTTTTTCCAATCCAATCACGAGGGCGCCCTTATTGACCGGATACATAGCGCATTTGGACAGGCGGATGGTATAATCATTAATCCGGGTGCATTAACGCATTACAGCTATGCGCTCAGAGACGCGTTGAGCACGGTAGCTTTGCCGGTTGTTGAGGTGCATCTGTCCAATATACATAAACGTGAATCTTTCCGTCATGTATCGGTCATTGCGCCGGTGGCGATTGGCCAAATCGCAGGCTTTGGCGGTCAAAGCTATGAGCTTGGACTTGCAGCGCTTGTTGCAAAGCTTCAAAATGGTGCAGCGTGAAAGGGGAGCTTAACATGACACTCGAAAGAGTTAACCGGCTGAGACAAGTGATGGCCGAAAACAACCTTGAAGCGATCATTATCGGAAGCGAGCATAACCGTCGTTATCTCAGCGGATTTACGGGATCATCCGGAACGGTTGTAATAACCCAGCAGGAGCAGTTCCTGTTCACGGACTTCCGTTATATGACACAGGCTCCGCAGCAGGCGTCTTCTTTCCAAGTGATTGAACATGGATCGAAAGTCATCGGGGATATCCGCGACTTGCTGGCAGGCAAAGGAATCCGCAGCGCGGCATTTGAACAGGATCAGGTCGTTTACAGCCAATTTGCAGCCTGGAGCGAAGCATTAGGCGATATCAAGCTGACACCGGTATCCGGTCTTGTTGAGAATCTGCGGATGATTAAAGACGACGCGGAGCTGCAAATTATGCAGGAAGCGGCCGATCTGGCCGATGCCACGTTCCGCCACGTGCAGAACATCCTCAGACCCGGCATGAAGGAAAGCGACATTGCGCTTGAGATGGAGATGTATATGAGGAGCCATGGGGCAACTTCTTCCTCCTTCGATACGATTGTGGCGTCCGGTGAACGTTCCGCATTGCCGCATGGCGTGGCTAGCGAGCGGGTTATTGGCAATAATGAGTTTGTAAAGCTTGATTTCGGCGCTTATTACAAAGGATACTGCTCCGACCTCACCCGCACGGTTGTTGTCGGAACGCCTACAGACAAGCACCGCGAAATCTATGACATCGTGCTGGAAGCCCAGCTTCATGCTCTCGAGAACATTCGACCGGGCATGACCGGCCATGAGGCCGACGCGCTTACCCGCGATATCATCACGAAGTACGGTTATGGCGACAAGTTTGGCCATAGCACAGGCCACGGACTCGGCATGGAGATTCACGAGTATCCGCGTCTTGCAAGAAACAGCGATACGATTTTAACCCCCGGAATGACTGTGACGGTTGAACCCGGCATCTACCTGCCAGGCTTTGGCGGAGTGCGGATCGAAGACGATATCGTCATCACGGAATCCGGTATTAAAATATTAACCTCATCCCCGAAACAATTGATTACTCTGGGCTAAGGACTATAAAAGCAGCTATTTCAGGAGGGAATTTGAAGTGACAGTTTCAGTTAACGATTTCAAAACAGGTTTGACCGTCGAAGTGGACGGCGATATTTTCTCGGTTACCGAGTTCCAGCACGTAAAACCAGGTAAAGGCGCGGCATTTGTTCGCTCCAAGCTGAGAAACCTCCGCAACGGCAACGTTGTAGAGAAAACATTCCGTGCAGGCGAAACAATCGGCCGCGCAATCATCGAGAACCGTGCAGTACAATATCTGTACAACTCCGGCGAAGAGTACACTTTCATGGATAACGAAACTTACGACCAATTCGGTCTGGACAAAAAACAACTCGAGTGGGAACTGAACTTCCTGAAAGAGAACATGACTGTTAATATTTCGAGCTACCAAGGCGAAATCATCGGTATCCAGATGCCTAACAGCGTTGACTTGAAAGTTGTTGAGACGGATGCAGCCGTTAAAGGCAATACTGCGCAAGGCGCAACTAAGAATGCTAAAGTCGAAACAGGTCTGAACGTTCAAGTTCCTCTGTTCATCAACGAAGGCGATGTGCTCCTGATTGATACTCGCGAGGGTAAATATATCTCCCGCGCATAGTAATTAGAAGACAAGCCGCCCGAATCCTCCGATTCGGACGGCTTTTTCTTTTTCGACAAATTCCGTAGGCGCATATACCCAGACGAGCCGCGGTTGTGGTATACTATTGACTTGTATGTTATATGTCAAGGTTGGGAGTGAATCAGCTTTGTCGTTGATTGTGATGAAGTTTGGCGGAAGCTCGGTAGGAACACCGGAGCGGATGCAGCGTGTTGCGAAGCGGATTGTAGACAGTCAGCTGGCGGGTAACCGCGTAGTTGTTGTCGTTTCCGCAATGGGAGATACAACGGATGATTTAATCGATCAGTCGAAGCTGCTTAACCCGAACCCGCCGGCGCGGGAGATGGATATGCTGCTTACGACGGGTGAACAAATATCGGTTGCATTATTGTCGATGACGATTCATCAGCTTGGCCATCAAGCCGTATCGCTTACTGGCTGGCAGGCTGGCATTCGGACGGAAGCAGTACACAGCAAGGCGAAGATTACGGATATTCGTCCTGATCGTTTGTTCAAAGAATTGGATGCGGGCAATGTTGTTATTGTCGCCGGCTTCCAAGGCATGTCGGAAGACGGAGACATTACAACGCTCGGACGCGGCGGTTCGGATACGACAGCCGTAGCGCTTGCCGCAGCGGTTAAAGCGGATGTGTGCGAAATTTACACGGACGTGGACGGCGTTTATTCGACGGATCCGCGTGTCGTGAAAGTCGCTCGCAAATTGAATGAAATTTCGTATGACGAAATGCTGGAGCTTGCGCATTTGGGCGCAGCCGTTCTTCACCCTCGTGCGGTGGAATACGCAAAGCATAACAATGTGAAGCTTGTCGTACGTTCCAGCTTTACGCAAAACGAAGGTACTAGTGTGAAGGAGGAAGCGATCATGGAGCAAGGTGTAGTCGTACGCGGCATCGCTTTTGACAAAAATGTAGCAAGAATCAGCATCCTCGGCGTTGAGGATGAGCCAGGCGTACTCGCTAATGTATTCGGTTCGCTGGCAAATAGCGGAATCGATGTAGACGTTATCGTGCAAAGCGGAGTGAAAAGCGGCAAAGCGGACTTCTCCTTTACGATTTCCGGCGATGACGAAGCACGTGCGGTTGATGTAATCAACGGCATTCGCGCGGAAGTTCCGTTCAGCGAAGTTACTTCCGAAGCCGGTCTGGTGAAAGTCTCGATCGTTGGCGCAGGCATGGTCAGCAACCCTGGCGTTGCCGCAACGATGTTTAAGGCGATTTCGTCGCTTGGCGTCAGCATCAAGATGGTCAGTACTTCCGAGATCAAAGTATCCTGCATTATCGCAGCTGAACCTCTGCAAGAGGTTGTTCGTTCGCTTCATACGGCTTATGGCCTTGATACAGCTGAGCAAGTATTCGTCGGCGGACCTCAAGACCGCCGTTAATAAGTAACTATTATTCATACAAAAAAGCCGTGCGCGATTCAAATCCGCACGGCTTTTTTGTCCCCACATATTAAATTGAGAATCTTTTTGAGAGGTTAATTCCAAACGGAGCAATTGAATGATTCTGTAGAAACGAAGCTTATGCTTCCGAAGTAGCTTTCTTTCAGAAAGCTTTTAAGCGGTCGCTTTTGCTCGGGGATTTCAACCTTGTTTACTTTATTCGAAGAAATCCCCGAGCAATGGCGATCGGAAGAACATTCAAATGCGCAGTTTGGCTTTTAACCCGAGAATGGAATGAGATTTATCCGCCGCTCATTAGCTTAAACAACTTGTACAAAATCGCGGTAATCCCGGCTGCCATTAGAGGACCAACCGGAATACCCCGCAAGAAAATAATGCCGAAGATGGAGCCGATGACTAACCCAACGACCATCTGCGGATCAAGCTTAAGCAAATCAAGCCCCTTGGCATTCATATAAGCGGCGACGGCCCCGCCAATCAGAGCAAGCCAGCCCGGCCAAGTATTGAAGGCGGCAATCAGTTCCTTCATCTGGACTTTGCCCGAGGCAAACGGGACAAGGACGCTAAGCGTAAGGAACAGCAAACCGAGTTCCAGCCCCCGACGCTCGATCGAAGGCAGGAACCGGCTGAGATGAAGAAGCTTGACGGCCAGAAGAACGCAAGCCGCAGTTGCTATTATTGGAGAACGCCCGATCAGACCAATAACAATCAAACCTACTAATATCAATTCTCCAGTCATCATTCGTACTCCAGTCATGAAGCGGATAAACTGCTTGCTCCATTATATGGACAGACACTGGCGAATATGTCAGCAGCACGAACAGATCAACGTATCTCCGCTTGCCTGCAGCCGGGGAACCCCCGCAAAGGTGTCGACCTGCGAGCAGAGATCGATATCCCTCCCCATACCCAGCTTGAGAAGCCGTTTGCCGGTTGCACCTTTCCGGAGCGTTTCTTTTATATCATTAGCGCGTTCTTGATAGAGTGATAGCATCGCGAGTCCGAAGTCATCGATCTCGAGCGGAGCAGAACCCAGCACTTGCATTCTGGAAAGAAGCAATCCGGCGCATAAACCATCCTCAATGGCAAATTCATCATGGCTTCCCGCACACAAAATAACAACATCCCGCCGAAGATCAACCGCTGCTTTCGCGCATGCGGAGGCATTCAACAAAGCAGCAACCAGTACATAATCCGCCCGGGTTGATTTATGAATGGCCCGGGTGCCGTTAGTTGTCGTTAAGATAACACGGCGATCCTTAATCGTATTGAGCAGTAACTCGTCAGGCGAATTTCCGAGATCGAAGCCGGCGATTTTTTTACAGAAACGTTCCCCGCATAAAAGATCGCCTTCCTGCTGTGCAGCCCGTGCCTCCATCACGGTCTCCACGGGAACAACGCCCGATGAACCGGCAGCCAGCGCTGTAATAATAGAGCTAGTAGCCCGCAGCACGTCGATAATAATAGCCGTTTTGTGGACGAATTGCGCGGAGCTGGCTTCATTCACACTTGAAATGACTTGCACCTGCATAGCAATCGCTCTTCCTTTCTGCTGTTGCTTAAATCATGTAATGAGCGGGCTCCTCCCGCATTCCGAACTCGAAAGTGTCGGAACGGAGTCCGCGGCGCATCGCTTCAAGCGCCAAGGCATCGCTAGGCGGAATGTTGCCAAGATGAACGTTTGGACCAAACTGCTGGAGCAAATAAGCCTGCTGCTGCTTCAGCGGCGCTTCCCACATCAAACAGTCCTGGCTAGTCATTTCGGCCAGAATTTGCTCAATCGTCTGCTCGCGGCAATTGCCCTTTTCATCGAATAGGCCAACGTCGATGCCGGATTCCCTGGCTTCTACCGTAATCCAGGCGGCGCCTGCCGCAAGATCATAATCGGCGGTAACCGCTAATTGCTCCGGATCAATTAGTGAACCTGCCGTTTTTTTGCCGTATTCGGTAAGAACCAGGAGCCCCCTTTGCTTACCCTCTTTTATAAGCTCTGTCCGCTGCTTTCTGCTCATTTCAATTGTGCCGTCCGAAACCTCGATCCCATTAAAGCCAAGCTCGCAGATTGAATCAAAAAACGATCCGGCCAGATGCTGCTGGACTGCTGTTTCCAATAACGTTCCGCCTGGCATGATGATAAGCCCGTTGTTTCGGGCAAGCTCGATTTTGCGCTGCAGGAACTCCGGTTCATATAGAACGGCCGTACCGAATCCAAGCTTGATCACATCCATATAGGGACCCGCCACTTCAATGAGATCGGCGAAAGCGTTTAGTCCGATTCCTTTGTCGATTACCATCGTTTTGCCTTTATGTTTTGCAGGGCTGTAATCGCGATATCCGCTTGGATCATGCAGGGTGCGGTGCCAGAAGCTTGTTTTTGTCATGGGAGTTGACTCCTAACATTTGATGATACCCGCATGAGGGCGGGGCATGGAGCAATATATGCAGCAACTGCTGGGCGTGTGCCCGAACGGGAAGCATGAACAGGAGACGAGCCTGCATAGGATGTAGGGATGGAATGTTGTTCATAGCTGTTGGAATAAGGCCTGATTCGTTAGGAACGGACAAGGAGGTGAACGGTTATGTTGAATAAAATCGTGCTCACCATGGCGTCTCTGCGGATAACCTCGGGGACAATCGAAATTTGCGCGGCGCTGCTTATGCTCCGGTTAAACCAGATCGATAAAGCGCTAGTCGTCAATTCTTCGCTCGCATTAGTAGGACCATTTATATTAATAGCCACAACAACTATCGGACTCATAGGCATGACAGACAAGCTTTCTTTCGGAAAGCTGGCGTGGGTAGCGGCGGGAGTTGTCTGTTTGCTAATAGGCATTATAAAAAAATAGCAATCTAGCAATCTGCAAGAAGTTGGACATATTTATGAGGGTCAAGCATACAAATAAGAGTACGTACGAAGGACAAACATCCGGGAGTGATGACTCATGCTGGACCGTGTCATACATCTGCTTCCGCCGGAGCTTAAGGCGGTGCTGGAGAAGCTGCCTGAATCGGCAATGGAGCATTTGGAGGAAATTCGGATCCGGGAGGGCCGGCCGCTCGAGCTTGGTATCCGGGGGCAGTCCCGTTTCGCCGCATCCGACGGTACTCTGCGTGCAGGCAGTGACGGAGCATTTAAGCCTACTGCCGATACTTGCCGGAAGCTTCTGGAGAAAATAACCAATCACTCGCTATACGCAATGGAAGAGGAGTTAAAGAGGGGATTTATAACTGTAGCAGGCGGTCACCGGATCGGACTAGCCGGCAGGACGATTCTGGACGGCGGCAGCGTCCGCGGGATCCGCGATATCGGCGGATTTAATATCCGGATCGCCAGGGAAGTAGTCGGCTCGGCCCGAAACCTGCTGCCCAAGCTGCTGGACAAGAACCGCAAGACCGTTCATTCCACTCTCATTCTCGCACCTCCTCAGCAAGGCAAAACAACAATTGTCCGCGACATCGCCCGCTCGATCAGCTATGGACATTGGGGGTTGTTCGAGAATGCGGCAGGCTGGGCCGGCCGAAAGGTTGGCATCGTAGACGAACGGTCGGAGATCGCTGCTTGCGTCCGTGGCATACCGACCTTTGACGTTGGACCGCGGACCGATATTATGGATGCCTGTCCAAAAGCGGAAGGTATGATGATGCTGCTGCGTTCCATGTCTCCCGAAGTGGTGATTGCCGACGAAATCGGCCGGCCCGAAGACGGAGAAGCAATCCGCGAAGCCAGTCATGCCGGTATTAGCGTCATTGCTACCGCCCATGCTTACGATCTTCAGGATGCAAAAGGCAGACCGGTATTGCAGCAGCTGCTCGAGGATGGCACCTTTACTTATGTTGTTGAATTGAAGCGTACGGCAGAAGGGTTTATGCACCGGGTTGTGGCTGCAGAGCTGAAAGACAAGCTGCCTGCCGCCGCCAGGGAACCTACTGCTGCAGCTTCCAAAGGCGAGCAGGGGCGGTCTTATGCCGGGATGCAAAGGGGAGATGTCCCTTGATCAAGCTGCTAGGCGCTGTACTTATCCTTTTCGCAGGCACGATGATTGGCTTTCAACAGGCTGCCAGACTGGCTGCAAGGCCACGGCAGCTTCGCCAGCTCGCGCATGCGCTGCAAAGGCTCGAGACGGAGATCGGCTATGGCCATACTCCGCTCCCCGAAGCGCTTGAAAGAACCGCGGAAGCCGTACCGGAGCCGCTTGCTGAATTGCTCCGAGATGCCGCGGACCGGGTGCAGGGGCCGGAGGGGTTAACTTTCCGGGAGAGCTGGGAGCAGGCGATGACAAGCGGATGGGGCACAACGGCGCTTCGGCAGACAGAGCAGTCAGTCATGCTGCGTCTTGGTTCAACCCTTGGCATCAGCGATAAGGAGGATCAGCTCAAGCATATCCACCTGGCGCTGCTGCAACTGAAAGCAGAGGAAGATGCAGCAAGAGATGATCAATCGCGCTATGAAAAAATGTGGAAAAGCCTAGGTGTATTGATCGCCGTGCTCGTCGTGATATTGATGGTTTAGTGGGGTGCCGCACAAATGAACATGGATGTGAGCGCTATTTTCCAAATTGCGGGTATCGGAATTATCATTGGCATGATTCATACGGTACTGAAGCAGATGGGGAAAGAGGATATGGCGCAATGGGTAACCTTGATCGGCTTTGTCGTTGTACTATTTATGGTCATTCGGCTGCTGAACGATTTGTTTCAAGAAATCAAGACGATCTTCCTGTTCCAGTGAGACGTCTAGAGAAGCCGCAAGTAGGTGAATAGAGTTGGAGATTATTCAGATCGTCGGCCTCGGGCTGATCGCCACCATTCTCATCATTGTTGTCCGGGAGCAGAAGCCGTTGTTCGCCTTTCTGCTTGCGGCTTTTACCGGGCTTTTTATCTTCATCTTTCTTATCGGTAAAATCGATTCGGTCATCAAAGTTCTTGAGGATCTGGCGAACCGCTCGGGCATACCATCCATCTACTTGAAGACGATTCTGAAAATTATCGGTATCGCCTACATTGTTGAATTTGGCGCACAGATTGTACGGGATGCCGGTCAGGAAAGCATCGCATCAAGAATTGAATTCGCCGGCAAGGTGCTTATTCTCGTCATGGCGGTTCCGATAATAAGCGTCATTGTCGAGACTGTAATCGGGCTGCTGCCGGCGGGGAGTTGAGCGGATGAACAAGCTCTATAAGTATACCGTCCGTTTGATAACGTTTGTATGCATCGCCTGGCTGGTCAGCATGCTCCTGGTATCGCCGGTTACGGCCTCCGGGAACGCTCCGGAAGGCGGAGCAGCGCAGCAGCAAAGCGACACGACGATGACGGATCAGTTGACGGAGAGCCAGTTGAAAGGCTTGGACACGGGGACAGTGGAGAACTACTGGAACCAGTTGAAGGTAGAATACGGCGGGTACTTTCCCGATGAGAAAATGCCGAGCTTCTTCGAAATGCTGAAGCCCGGCGGTGAAGGGCTTAAGCTGTCGACCGTATTCAAAGGACTGCTTGGATACTTCTTTCATGAAGTTCTTTATAACGGCAAGCTGCTTGTCACAATCGTTATGCTCACGGTATTCAGCATGGTGCTGGAAACGCTGCAGAACGCTTTCGAACGCAATGCCGTCAGCAAAGTAGCTTACTCGATAACCTACATGGTGCTTATCATCATTGCGGTTAACAGCTTCCATGTCGCGATCGGGTATGCCAAGGATGCGATCGGCACCATGATCCAGTTCATGCTTGCCATGATGCCGCTGCTTCTGACCTTGCTCGCCGCGATGGGCAATGTCCTGACCGTCTCGATTTTGCATCCGCTGATCATTTTCATGATTCATACGGTTGGAACCGTCATCTACACCATCGTATTCCCGCTGCTGTTCTTCTCGGCCGTCCTTCACATCGTTAGCGCAATGTCAGACAAGTTCAAAGTGACCCAGCTGGCGAATCTGCTTCGGAATATCGGTGTTGGGATCATGGGAGTGCTTGTCACGGTGTTTCTGGGCGTCCTCTCGGTGCAGGGGGCAAAAGGAGCGGTAACGGACGGAATTACGATGAGGACAGCCAAGTTCGTCACCGGCAACTTCGTTCCGGTGGTCGGTCGGATGTTCACGGATGCGGCGGATACGGTGATCTCGGCTTCCTTGCTTGCCAAAAACGCGATCGGCCTTGCCGGCGTTATCATTCTTCTGTTTCTCTGCGCATTCCCGGCTATCAAAATACTGACGCTTGCGCTTATCTACAATGTCTCTGCCGCAGCGATGCAGCCGCTTGGCGATTCTCCCATCGTCGCTTGCCTGCAAACGATAGGCAAAACGATGATCTACGTATTCGCCGCTCTAGCAGCCGTCAGTCTCATGTTCTTCCTGGCCGTTACCATCGTGCTCACGGCGGGCAACGCCGCTCTTATGGTCCGATGATGACATTGCAGCATACCGAAGGGAGCGAGGATTCGTGATTGCTTGGCTCAGCGATTGGCTGAAGGATATTATCGCGGTTATCATGCTGGCGGCATTCGTCGAACTGCTCCTTCCGAACAAAGCGATGCTTCGTTATGCAAGGCTGGTCATAGGTCTTCTCATTCTCCTTACGATCATGTCGCCGATCCTTCGGCTGCTGCAAGGCGATTTTAATGCCAAGCTCAAGGACGGAATCACTCAATGGGACCAACTGGAGCCGCAGCATGAGGTGAAGATGCCAAGCCTCGACGATATCCAGAAAAAAGCGGATGAGCTTAACCAGCAGCAAAATAATGATGCGGCGGTATTGATGGAGCAAACGCTGGAAGCTGCGATGAAGGATACGGTAGTCAAGCAAATGAAGCTGGCGGTCGAGGCGGTGGACGTATCCTTGAACTGGGAAAAGCAGGGGCAAAAATTAACGCCGACGATAGCTTCGGTGCTTGTGACTTTGCCGGAGGAGAAGGAAGAGCCTGCCGGAACGGCTGAGCCTGATGAGAAAGACGTCAAAGAGGTTTCCGCCATTTCGGTAGACGTGGACGTTAAGACGGAAACAGGCGGAACGGATAAGCAGCAGGCGGAAGCAGGGAAGACAGAGGCTAATAATGGCTGGGTACAGGTCAACCCTTCCGAAAGCAAGGAGATCAGGAGCCTGATAGCCGAAGGCTGGGGAATCAGTTCAGCGAACATCCAGGTGAGACAGCGGGCAGAGAATAGCGAGTGAAGGAAAAAGGAGAGGAAGCGCAGTGGCCAAATGGCTGAGTGGTCTGGAATCGATGGTGGGCGGCGGTCCGGGTGGTCCGAAGCGGGTTAAGACATTTAGGCTGCTTCTCGTTATCGGTTGTATTGGGGCGGCCCTCATGCTGCTGAACTCCTTTCTCAAATTTGACAAGGTCGATACCTTGACCCAAGGGCCGAACCCGCCTCCCCAGGATACAGCGGCATTGTCAAATTCCGTATCAGCGGATTCCTCGCCGTTCGCGGCAATCGAAGGACCGTTGGAAAACCGGCTGAAAGAGATTTTGGAGAAAATCGTTGGTGTCGGCTCGGTAGACGTGCTGGTGACGATCGATTCCACGGAAGAGATTGAGGTCGCCAGAACGGATCAGGATTCGCAGTCCATCACAGATGAGACGGACCGCAACGGAGGCAAACGGCATATTACGGCGATCAACAAAGATGGCCAGGTTGTTATAGCCGAAGTAGCGGGCGATCAAAAGCCGATCGTGACGAAGACGATTAATCCGAGCATTCGCGGTGTGCTGATCGTCGCCAAAGGCGCTGAAAATCAGACCGTGAGACGCCTTATCATAGACGCGGTGGAGAAGGGCGTAAACGTACCGGCCAACCGCATTTCCGTAGCGCCAAGCAAGCAATGATAATAAACCATTATTAGGAGGGTGTTCTATGAACACGAAAAGACAAACAATTTGGCTCGTATCGATGCTCAGTTTGATGGTCGTATTGTCCGCCTATTACCTCTTTACGCAAGATACCAAGTCGCCAGACATGCTCTCTGACGGCACGCAGCAGGAACAAAAGGCGGGAGCAACGGAAGCGTCGTCAGGCAATAACAGCCAGATTGTTGTGGATCAAGTGGATACTACAGGCAATGCTTCCGCATCGGATGACGGCAGCATCTCGGATGCCGACAAGCAGGTGCTTGACCAGCTTGAATCGCAAGGCGGAGTCGACAGCAGCGTGTTTGCCCAGGCTGAAGAGAAGCGCAGCGAGTTGAACAGCAATCAGCAGGATAAACTGATGTCCGATATCACGAACCTGCAAAACCCGGACGACAGCAAAACGGCAATGGAGCAGCTTGATCAACTGGAAGACAAAAACTCCAAATTGACAAGCATTGAGAATGAACTGATGAAGACTTTCCAACAGGCAATCGTCAACGAAGAAGGCAACGGCTACAAGGTTTTGGTAGAAAGCGATAAGCTTGATAAGAGTCAAGCCGCAAACATTATCGACCTCGTAATGAAAACATTGGGCGTAGACGCAGACCAAGTTTCCGTACAGTTTATCAAATAAAAATAGAAGAGGCCGGCAGGGTTTCAAGCCCTGGCCGGCTTCTTTTTATTTAAGCTGCTGCAGCCGAGAAAGGTATGATTTCTGCTGCTCCGAAGAATGCCGCAGCCGTTTACGCTAGGCTAAGCTAAAAAATTGATTCGTGTTCTGCCGCGTTTATGATATAATGTTAGACGTTATGTAAAGGATAACTAAGATTATCCATCGAAACTGAATAATGCTATTTCCATCTGAGAAAACGCATACGAAGCAGAAGGCTTCGGAAACTTTTAAGGAGTGAAAACTATTCATGTTCAAATTGAGCGAGATTAAGGAATTGATCAAACTGGTTGATCAGACTTCCGTTCATGAGCTGGAGATCGAAAACGAAGGAGCACGCTTATTCATTCGCAAGCCTGGCAAAACCGAAGTGGTGAATGTACAAGCTGCAGCCCCAATTACGCATACATATACGCAGGCGCCTGTATTTGCACCACAGCCGGTTCAAGAAGCTCCTGCTGCAGCTGTACAAACCAGCACGCCTGCAGCAAGACCAAACACGGACAACCTGCATCAGATTGTTTCGCCGATGGTCGGCACATTCTACAGCTCCCCGTCTCCGGACGCTGCGGTCTTCGTTAAAGAAGGCGACCGCGTAAACGAGAAGAGCGTTGTATGCATCCTTGAAGCAATGAAGCTGATGAACGAGCTCGAAGCGGAAGTTCGCGGTGAAATCGTTGAGATTCTGGTGTCGAACGGTCAACTGGTTGAATACGGTCAGCCGCTCTTCCTTGTTAAGCCGGAATAATACAAGCTCCGAATTTGGAGAAATTGTTGCCTGAGAGGAGTACAAACGTGAAATTCCAAAAAGTATTAATCGCAAACCGCGGAGAAATCGCGGTACGCATCATTCGTGCCTGCCGCGAACTCGGTATTTCTACAGTTGCCGTCTATTCCGAGGCTGACCGCGACTCCCTGCACGTACGCCTCGCTGACGAAGCGTACTGCATTGGTCCAACCGCATCCAAGGACAGCTATCTGAACCTGACAAATCTGATGAGCGTGGCTACGATCACGGGCTGCGATGCCGTGCATCCCGGTTACGGATTCCTGTCGGAGAATGCGGATTTCGCCGAAATCTGCGAATCCTGCAACATTGCGTTTATCGGTCCTTCACCTGAAGCCATCAGCAAGATGGGCGACAAGGCAGTAGCCAAGCAGACCATGAAGGAAGCGGACGTACCGGTTATTCCTGGCTCAGACGGTCTGGTTGAAAATATGGATGAGGCTGTCCGCGTTGCAAGCAGCATCGGTTATCCGGTTATCATTAAGGCTACAGCCGGCGGCGGAGGCAAAGGGATCCGTATTGCTGAGGACGAGGAATCGCTTGTTCAGCAAATCACAACAGCCCAACAGGAAGCACTGAAGAATTTCGGCAACGCCGGGGTATACCTCGAGAAATACCTGACGGGCATGAAGCACGTCGAAATTCAAATTATGGCCGACAAGCACGGCAATGCCGTTCACCTGTTCGAACGCGACTGCTCCGTGCAGCGCCGCCGTCAGAAGCTGGTTGAAGAAGCTCCGTGTCCGGTTCTGACACCGGCTATGCGCGACCGGATGGGACGCGCTGCCGTACGTGCAGCCCTCGCCGTGCAATATGCAGGTGCCGGAACGCTCGAATTCCTGCTAGGTCCGGACGGCAACTTCTACTTCATGGAGATGAACACTCGTATTCAGGTTGAACATCCGGTAACCGAGATGATCACAAATGTCGACCTGATCAAAGAGATGATCTCCGTAGCCGAAGGCAACCCGCTGTCGTTCAAGCAAGAGGATCTTCAAATTAACGGCTGGGCAATTGAATGCCGTATTAACGCGGAAGATTCGGAGCGCAACTTTATGCCGTCACCTGGTCTGATTCCGTTCTACCTGCCGCCAGGCGGCACGGGCGTACGGGTGGACAGCGCGGTGTATCCGGGCTACACGATCTCCCCGCATTATGATTCGATGATTGCGAAGCTGATTGTTTGGGGCAGGACGAGGGATGAAGCGATTGCGCGGATGAAGCGCGCTCTTTCCGAGTTTGCGATCGACGGAATCAAGACGACGATTCCGTTCCACCAGAAGCTTCTGAATCACCCGGTCTTTGTGAAGGGTAATTTTGATATTAAATTCCTTGAGGAATATGACGTTAACCAGCCAGAATTAGCGGAATAGTACAATCTGCACCTGGTTTGTCATATTTCACGTCGAATGTTATAGTATAGAAATAAGGTGCGAAGGTAACACTCCGGTATTTACCTCCAAGTAAATACCCGGAGCGCGCAACTTTAAGGAGGTGTACAACCATCATGAGTACGATTGCTGCAGATTATGAGAGAACGGACATTGGCACGATTCAAATTGCCCCTGAAGTCATTGAAGTTATTGCGGGACTGGCTGCTGTCGAAGTGAAAGGCGTAGCGGGAATGAGCGGAGGTTTTGCAGGCGGTATTGCCGAACTGCTTGGCCGCAAAAATTTGTCCAAGGGTGTAAAAGTTGAAGTTGGCCAGCGGGAAGCCGCGGTCGATGTGTCGATTATCGTGGAGTACGGCAACCGGATTCCGGAGATCGCCTCGGAGATTCAACTCAATGTAAAGCGCTCTATTGAAATGATGACGGGATTGAACGTTATTGAAGTGAACGTACATATTCACGATGTCCATTTCAAGGCAGAGAGCAAGCCGGAAGAAGAAGATTCGAATTTCCGCGTGAAATAACATATACACGCAAATGAATTGAATTAATATAACCCCCTCGTGATGGTTATGCCGCTTCGCGCCAGGGGGTTTTCATTCGCTCAAATGCGAGGAGGCGTTACGTTGATCAGAATTATAGACAAGCTGTTCTTGTTTATTTACAGTATAGTCATCGGCGTTATATCCGTCTTTATTGCCTGTATCGGGTTTGAGTGGATACGGGAAGACGATTTGAATGATATGGTCAGTGAGCTTTATGGTACGAACTCATTCCTGATAACAACCATTGTAGTTGGTCTGGTTCTGCTCGTACTCAGCTTGCGCTTCTTTATTGTATCGCTGAAACGTTCTTCCTCTTCGGCGCCGTCGATCGACCAGCGTACCGATTTTGGCGATATTCGCATCTCGATTGAGACGATTGAGAATCTGGCCCTTAAGGCTGCCGGGAAGCAACGCGGCGTAAAGGATCTGAAAGCGCGGATTCAAGCTTCCGATTCGGGTCTCAACATTATTTTGCGTGCGGTAGTAGACGGGGAGAACTCGATTCCTAGTCTTACGGAGGAAATCCAGAAGGCTGTAAAGGATCATGTCGAGGAAATCGCCGGCATTCCGGTGACGAACGTAGCCGTCTATATTGCTAACGTCATTCAATCCGCACCGAATAAAAGTCGCGTCGAGTAAAGGGGAGAATGCCGATGTGGAGGGAGTACTGGGCAGTCTATGGGAAACGGACGGTCGGCGCTGCCGCTGGTCTGTTTTTTGGGTTTGTGTACTTGTTTGCCGGTTTTTGGGACATGCTGTTTTTCATACTGCTCGTCTCGGTTGGTTATTGGATTGGCAAACAAAAGGACTTGCAAAACGGTTCTATCCTGCCTTGGCAGAGGCTTTGGTCATGGCTCATGGAAAGGTATCGGCCGTTTAGATAATCCTGTGGTCTCCTCCGTACGCCGGAAGATGGATTGCCGCCAGTTCCGGGCAGGGAGGAGATCATAGGTTTTTTTATAAAAATAATAGTAGATCGGCAGAGAAGCTGCCGAGGAGGAATTCATGAAACGTAGATTAGCACGCGAGATTGCAGTATCAAGCTTGTATCAATTGGAAATGAACGAAGTAACCCCCATGGAAGCAGTGGACATGCTTATGGAGGAAGCGCGTTCCGAGAACGAGATCGAAGCGGAGTTCGTAGAGAATGATCAGACGGATAACTATGTCCGTGAGCTGGTTAACGGTGTAGCGGAAAACAAAGCGGCGATCGACGAGAGGCTTCAGCACTATTTGACAGGCTGGCAGGTTGACCGTTTGTCCCGTGTTGACCGTCAAATTTTGCGGCTTGCCTACTTTGAAATTGCATACCGCAACGATGTTCCGCCCAAAGCCGCAATTAACGAAGCGATTGAACTGGCCAAGCATTTCGGCACGGAGGAATCCGGCAAATTCGTAAACGGCGTTCTGGGCAAGTTGCTTAAAGAACGCGAAGGCGAGACAGCAAATTCGGAATCGACTAATTAGATGAGCGGCCTAGCGGCCGTGTACATAGGGGAGAGATGATGATGAGCGCACAAATTATTGCAGGGAAAAAGATTTCTGATATGATCCGGGAAGAAATTCAGAAGGAAACGGCTGATCTGAGAGAAAAAGGCGTTGTACCTGGCCTTGCGGTTGTTCTCGTAGGTGAGGATCCAGCTTCGAAGGTCTATGTCGGCTCGAAAGAGAAAGCATGTCAGCAGCTTGGTTTCTATTCCGAGGTTCACCGCTTGGAAGAGTCTGCTTCGGAAGAGCAATTGCTTGCGCTTATTGATCAATTGAATAACGATGACAAAATCAACGGTATTCTCGTACAGCTTCCGTTGCCTAAACATATCAATGAAAAAGCGGTTATTGACGCCATTCGCGTCGACAAGGACGTGGACGGTTTCCATCCTGAAAGCGTCGGCAATCTGGTTATTGGCGATGACAGCCTGCTTCCATGTACGCCTGCCGGCTGTATCGAGCTGATCAAACGCAGCGGCGTGGATATTTCGGGCAAACACGCTGTCGTTATCGGCCGCAGCAACATTGTGGGCAAACCGGTTGCCATGCTTCTTCTCCGCGAAAACGCAACTGTAACGATCTGTCATTCCCGCACAGCCAACATGGAGGAAATCGCTAAGCAGGCAGACATCCTCGTTGTAGCCATCGGTAAAGCGAAAGCGATTGACAGCAAATATGTTAAGCCGGGTGCGGTTGTCATCGATGTAGGCATTAATCGCCTGCCTGACGGCAAGCTTTGCGGCGACGTGGACTATGATGACTGTCTGGAAACGGCAGGCTTTATTACTCCGGTTCCGGGGGGCGTTGGCCCTATGACGATTACTATGCTTATGAACAATACGATTACCGCTGCGAAACGAGCGCACAAAATCGGGGAGTGATTGATGTCATATGGCAGATCAACCTCGCATTTATTCGATAAAGGATATTAACCGGTACATCCGGATGAAGCTCGAGTCGGATGTCTTGCTCAGCGATGTATGGCTGAGGGGCGAGATTTCCAATTTTACTCACCACTCCAGCGGCCATATGTATTTTACGCTCAAGGATAAGGACAGCCGGCTAAAATGCATTATGTTTGCTTCACATAATCAACGGCTGCCGTTTATTCCGCGTGAAGGCACTAAAGTCATGGCCCGCGGGAATGTATCGGTCTATGAGCGTGACGGCAACTACCAGTTCTATGTGACGGCTATGCAGCCGGACGGAATTGGCAGCTTGTATCTTGCTTACGAACAGCTGAAATCAAAGCTGGAGACAGAAGGGTTGTTTGCCGAATCGCGCAAACGGCCCATTCCGCGTTTTCCCAGAGCTATAGGCGTAATTACTTCTCCTACCGGCGCGGCGGTCCGGGATATTATCACTACGTTGCAGCGCAGGCATCCTTCCATTCCTATTTATGTGTTTCCTGTGCTGGTCCAAGGGACGCAGGCGGCACCTTCTATTGTAAAAGCGATTGAATCGATGAACCGTTTTGGCGAAGTCGACGTATTAATTGTAGGCAGGGGCGGAGGTTCTTTGGAAGAACTTTGGGCATTTAACGAAGAACCTGTCGCAAGAAGCATTGCCGCATCGCAAATTCCGGTCATTAGCGCGGTTGGCCACGAGACGGATTTTACGATTGCGGATTTTGTCGCCGATCTTCGGGCGGCAACGCCAACTGCGGCCGCAGAGCTTGCAGTGCCGCATATAGCGGAGCTGCAGCAGCAGCTGGCAAGACAACGGCAACGGTTAGAGCAATCGCTCCGGATGATGGTGCAAGGCCGGAAAGAGCAGCTCCAGCGCGTCAGACGGTCGCCGTTTTTCGTGCATCCGCGCAAATATTTGCTGGATCAGGCACAGCGTCTGGACCGCCTGCAGGAACGTCTGCAGCATCGGACTCTCCGTTTAACCGAACGCGGGAAAGCAAAGCTTGAAAGACTTCAAAGCCAATTAGCCGGACATCATCCGGGAGAGCAGGCTGCTTTTGCGGCTAAGCGTCTGCAAGGTGATGTAAAGCGGCTTGAGCAGGCGATGGTATCCTCTCTTAAAGAGCGGCGTTTGCAGCTCCAAAGCGCAATTAGGCAGCTGGATGCGCTTAGTCCTCTCAAAGTAATGGCCAGAGGCTACAGCCTGGTCTACGACGAACAGGAGAAGCGACTGATTAAATCCATTGCAGATGTTCAGCCGGGTGATCTTGTAAGGGTGAAGGTAGCCGACGGACAGCTAGATTGTCATGTCTGGTCAATGAAAGGAGAAGATGGCGTTGAAAGCAGCGGCGAATAGTGAACTTAGTTTTGAGGAAGCAATGGAACAGCTGGAGAAAATCGTCGAACGGCTTGAAAGCGGCGACGTACCGCTCGAAACGGCAATTGATCTGTTCCAGGAAGGCATGAAGCTGTCGCAGCTGTGCGGCGGCAAGCTGGAGCAGGTTGAGCGCAAGATTGAAGTGCTGATTGAAACAGAGCAAGGTTTTCAGAAGAAGGCATTCGCTCCAATGAACGAGGAAAAAGGGGAATAACGTTGATTACAGATATCAAGACCTACTTGCATGAATGTGCTGCGCTTGTTGAAAAGTCGCTTCCCGAAGCGCTGCCCGCCGAATGGAATATCCCGCCGCAGCTCAGGGAATCCATGCTGTATTCCCTGCAGGCTGGAGGAAAACGGTTACGTCCGGCACTCGTTCTGGCTGCCGCAGAAGCCGTTCACGGCCAGGCAGCGGCTGCCCGCCACGCGCTTCCGGTTGCATGCGCAATTGAATATATTCACACCTATTCGTTGGTCCATGACGACCTGCCGGCCATGGACAATGATGATTACCGCCGCGGGAAACTGACGAATCATAAGGTATTCGGAGAAGCGATGGCGATTCTGGCGGGGGATGCCCTGCTGACGCACGCGTTTCACCTTATTCCGAAAGTAGCGCGCCTTGGCGGAATCAGCGCCGAAGTAGCTCTTGATATCGTGGAAGACCTTGCCATGCTTGCGGGAGCAAGAGGCATGGTTGGCGGTCAGGCGGCCGATATGCAGGGAGAGCAGGGAATCACCTCGATTGAGGAGCTTGAATATATTCATCTTCACAAGACGAGCGATTTGATCGTTTTCTCGGTAACGGCTGGCGGCCGCATCGGCGGCGCATCTGCGGAGCAGCTTGAAGCGCTGCGCCATTACGGGCGCAATATCGGTCTTGCCTTCCAGATTCAAGACGACATACTTGATCTGATCGGCGACGAGAAAAAGCTTGGCAAAAAAACAAACAGCGATGTTGAACAGCAAAAGGTGACGTACCCTTATCTAATTGGGATTGATGAGAGCAAAGCGCAAGTCAAACGATTAACTCGTGAAGCGAAGGCTGCCATTCTTGAAGCACAGCTGGATGCGCCGGATAAATTGCTGCTTATTGCCGATTACCTCGTCCAACGAGACTATTGATTAGGATTGTGCAACTGGGTACATTGGGAAATTATCAGCGATTGTGCTATAATGATTGAAATATTTTGACGTTTATTGTGGAATAAGACCTGGCTCTAAATGTCGTATTCCAGAAAGCGAGGAAGTAACGTGCTGCTTGATCAAATTAACGGACCTCAAGACCTGAAAGATTTATCAATGGGAGAGCTGGAGCAGTTAGCCGAGGAAATTCGCCAGTTTCTTATTGAGAAGCTTTCCGTTACAGGTGGTCATCTCGCACCTAACCTGGGGGTTGTGGAGCTAACTCTCGTCCTCCATTATCTGTTTGACAGTCCGAAGGATAAGTTTCTTTTTGACGTAGGTCATCAATCGTATGTTCACAAAGTTTTGACCGGACGTAAAGACCGGTTTGATACATTGCGTAAATATAAAGGGCTGTGCGGCTTTGTTAAACGCGCGGAAAGCGAACATGACGTTTGGGAAGCCGGCCACAGCAGTACATCTCTGTCGGCTGCGATGGGCATGGCTGTGGCCCGTGATCTCAAGGGCGAGAATAACCGAGTAGTTGCTGTCATCGGCGACGGTGCCCTTACGGGCGGTATGGCACTTGAAGCGTTGAACCATATCGGCGATGAGAAGAGAAAGCTGATTGTCGTTCTGAATGACAACGAAATGTCGATTGCGCCAAACGTTGGTGCCATGCATCATTATTTGAGCAAAATCCGTACCGACCGCCATTACCAAAAAGCGAAGGATGAGCTTCAGCATTTGCTGAACAAAATTCCGGCCATCGGCGGCAAACTGGCGAAGACAGCCGAGCGTTTCAAGGACAGCTTGAAATATTTGCTTGTCAGCGGTATTTTGTTTGAACAGTTCGGCTTTACGTATCTTGGACCGGTAGACGGCCATGACATGGATCAGATGATTGAGCTTTTCAAGCAGGCTGATTCCATTCCTGGACCGGTTCTCGTACACGTTATTACGGTGAAGGGTAAAGGCTATTCGCCAGCGGAAGCGGATTCCTTCAAGTGGCATGGCATTACCCCGTATAAGATCGAGTCCGGTCAAGTCGTAAAAGCGGTTGGTCCGCCAATGTATACGGATGTATTCGGCAATGCCCTTATCGAGCTGGCTGAGAAGGATAAGCGGATTGTTGCCGTAACTCCCGCGATGCCGGGCGGATCCGGCTTGCTGAAGTTCGCTGAACGGTTCCCGAACCGCATGATCGACGTTGGTATTGCCGAACAGCATGCCGCCACGATGTCAGCGGCCCTCGCAATGGAAGGCATGAAGCCTGTATTCGCGGTTTACTCGACCTTCCTGCAGAGAGCCTATGATCAGGTCGTGCATGATATTTGCCGTCAGAACGCCAACGTGGTGTTTGCGATTGACCGCGCAGGCTTTGTAGGTCCGGACGGCGAGACGCATCAAGGCGTATATGACATTGCGTTCCTGCGCCATGTGCCAAACCTTGTCATTATGATGCCGAAGGACGAGAATGAACTTCGTCGCATGATGAAGACGGCTATTGATTATAATGAAGGACCAATTGCTGTCCGTTACCCGCGGATTAACGGCCTCGGCGTAAAGATGGACGAAGAGATGCGGCCGCTTGCGATCGGGAAATGGGAAACGCTTCGCGAAGGCGATTCCGCCGTTATCCTGGCGATGGGACCTATGATTCAAGTGGCTGAAGAAGCCGCGGATCTTCTGAAAAGAGACGGTCTCAATGTTCAAATCGTCAATGCGAGATTCATTAAGCCTCTTGATGAAGAGATGCTGCTGTCGTTTGCTTCGGAAGGCAAGCATATTCTTGTCATTGAAGAAAGCTCTGAGCTAGGCGGGTTCGGCAGTTCCGTAATGGAGTTCTACTCACTCCGTGGAATTTACGGCATGCCGATCCGGATTATGGGCGTTCCTGATATTTTCGTGGAGCATGGTTCCATTAAGGAGCAGCGCGTGGAAGTTGGCCTGACGGGAGAACGGGCGGCGATGGAGATTAAAAACCTGCTGCCAAGCCTCCAAAAACGCGCAACCGGACAGTAACGAAGGAGAACCATGACGACAACACCTAAGGAAAGAATAGATGTATTGCTTGTGGAACGCGGGTTCTACGAGAGCAGGGAAAAAGCGAAGGCGGCTGTCATGGCCGGTCTGGTGCTGGTGAATAACGAGCCGGTAGACAAAGGCGGCATGAAGGTCCCGCGGGAAGCCGAGATCAAAGTGAAAGGCGCCATCCATCCTTATGTCAGCCGCGGCGGGCTTAAGCTGGAAAAGGCGATCCGTTCCTTCGATATCGACCTGAGCGGTAGGGTTATGCTGGACATCGGCGCCTCTACCGGCGGATTTACCGATTGTGCCTTGCAGCATGGCGCTTCGTTCGTATATGCCATTGACGTTGGCTATAACCAACTGGATTGGTCGCTCAGGCAGGATGAGCGGGTTCGCGTTATGGAGCGTACCAACTTCCGTTATGCGCAGCCAGCCGATCTGAACGGTCCTCCGCCTACCTTTGCCTCCATAGACGTATCCTTTATATCGCTCAAGCTGATTCTGCCGGCACTCAGCGGTCTGCTTAGCGTAGGCTCGGGAATCGTTGCCCTTATTAAGCCCCAATTCGAGGCGGGGCGTGAGAAGGTAGGCAAATCGGGCGTTGTCCGTGAGCCGAGCGTTCATAAGGAAGTGCTCGAGACGGTTCTGAAGACTGCATCAGAGCTTGGCTACAAGCTGCAAAACCTCACGTTCTCGCCGATTACGGGCGGAGAGGGCAACATCGAGTTTCTCGCCTACTGGACATGGGAGAATGAGCCGAACGGGTCAACCCATGACGAGGAAGCCATCAAGGACGTTGTCCGTCAGGCTGGCGAGACATTTACCGTAAAACAGAAACATTAACCGTAGCAGCCGTGTACTGCACAACAGGCGTTATCGCCCGTATAGGTGCAATGCATAAACAAGGGAATGCTTCGACCGTTTATAAAAGCGGCCAGCGTTCCCTTTTGTTTTCCCTCTTTACAAACATGTGTTCGATTTGCTAAACTGAAAGCAACCAAACATGCGTTCGTCCGTTTGTTTTGAGAGGAAAATGCTCCCTTCATCACGAACCAATTAAGATAGGTTCTTAAGGAATGGAGGGCTGCGTATGGGAATGTACGGTGACTGGTTTATAATGCTGGTCGCTGGCGCGTTTTTGTTATTCTGGGCGTACCGGGGCTTCTACCGCTGGCTTCACCAGCCTGCGAGCGTCAATCGATTGACGCTTGGCAAAGGCGGTGAACTTGCTAAAGACGACGAGAATATTCAATTCCTGGAACGTTCGGGATACGAAGTTGTTTCCGGTAAGCACAGGGTTCCGATCGGAATCGAATTGGACGGACAATCACTTAACAGCCGATTGTACATTGATTATATTGCCGAACAAGATGGCAAAATGTATATTGTAAAAGCTGCCCGAGAACGTATGCCGATGGATTGGACAGGCAGCGGCGTTCGAGACCGTCTGCTTGTTTATTCCCTCCTGTTGCCTGAATGTGCGGGAGTATTGTTCGTAGACGTGAAGGAGCAGATCATTCGGCGAATTATTTTTGACATAAGCGACTAGCATGTTTGGGGAGGAAAGTTATGAAGGGCATCAGACAGTACAAAATCAAAGAATTAATTACGAAAAATACGATCGAAACGCAAGAGGAACTGGTGGACGCCCTTAGGGATGCTGGACTTCAGGTTACTCAAGCTACCGTATCCAGAGATATGAAAGAGCTTATGCTTATTAAAGTACCCGCTGGCGATGGACGTTATAAATATTCGCTGCCACAGGATCAGCAGCGCCAGAATCCGATCAATAAGCTGAAGCGGGCGCTTATCGATCATTTCACCCATATCGACTTTACCGAGAATCTGGTGGTTATGAAATGCTTGCCGGGCACAGCCAATGCGATTGGCGCGCTGATTGACAACATGGAATGGCCAGAGGTTATGGGTACGATATGCGGCGATGATACGATTCTTATCATTTGCAGAACGAAGGAGAAGAGCGGCGAGCTTGTCGAGAAGCTGCTCGACCTTCTGAATTAAACATTGTTGGAGGTCATTGGCCATGCTGCGCGAGCTATCCATTCGGAATTTAGCCGTTATTGAGGAAGTAAACGTTTCGTTTCATCATGGATTTCATGTATTAACAGGTGAGACAGGTGCAGGGAAATCAATTCTAATTGACGCACTTAGCTTAATTGTTGGTGGACGGGGCTCCGCAGATATGGTCAGGTATGGCTGTGATAAAGCCGAGATGGAGGCAATGTTCGATTTGCCGTCTCAACATCCGGTATGGGCGGTAATGGAGCGGCTTGGGGTACAGGCTCCAAGAGAAGAGATGCTTGTTATTAGACGAGAGCTGACTGCTCATGGCAAGAGCAGCAGCCGTGTTAACGGCCAGCTTGTCACGATGACGATGCTGAGGGAGATCGGTGAATGCCTCGTTAATATCCATGGCCAGCATGAGCATCAATCGCTCTTGCGCACCGAACAGCATCTGGAATGGCTGGACTTGTTCGCGGGCGATCTGCTGATTGAGCGGAAGACCGCCTACAAAGCTGTGTACCAGCAGCTTCAGCAAGCCCGTTCATCCGTTCGCGAGCTTGAAGAGACAACCCGCCATAATGTTCAGATGCTGGATTTGTACCGCTACCAGATCGAAGAGATCACAAATGCCAACCTGAAGGACGGCGAGGATGAGCATTTATTGGAGGAACGCCGCAAGCTGCAGTATGCAGGCAAACGGATGGACTCTGTATCCGAAGCATACGCCTTGCTGTATAACGGTAAAGGGCTCGATGCTATCAGCAAGGCGATCAGCAAGCTGACCGATATCCAGTCTTATGATCCTGCAGTGCTGACACCTATGCTTGAACAACTTCAGTCTGCTTATTATCAAGCCGAGGATGCGGTATTTCAGCTTCGCGATTACCGTGACAGCATTGATTCTGATCCTGGGCAGCTGTCCGTTATTGAAGACAGGCTGGATTTGATCAATGGACTGAAGCGCAAATACGGAGAGACGATTCCGGATATTCTTCAATATTTGGATCGCATTACGGAAGAGCGTGACAAAATTGAAAACCGCGATGAGTATTTGGATAAGCTGCGCAAGGATGAACTGCGGCTGTATTTGCAGGCACATGAATTAGCGCAGGAGCTGTCCGAGCTTCGTTCCCATGCATCCGAACGTCTCGCGGCCGCAATCGAGCTTGAGCTTAAGCAGCTTCAAATGGGCAATACGATTTTCCGGGTACAGTTGGATCATCCGACAGCGAGTGAAACGTCTGAGATGGCGGCTCTAAACGCTAACGGTATAGATGAAGCGATCTTTATGCTGTCGACGAATCCGGGCGAGCCGCTCAAACCGCTTAATAAAATTGCTTCCGGCGGTGAAATGTCCCGAATTATGCTTGCGCTTAAAGCAATCTTTGCCGAGATTGATCAGGTGCCTGTTCTGGTCTTTGATGAAGTGGATACTGGCGTCAGCGGCAGAGCAGCACAGGCCATTGCCGAGAAAATGTCGCAGTTGTCGTCCAAATGCCAGATCTTCTCGATTACGCATCTGCCTCAAGTTGCTTGTATGGCTGATCACCATTACGAAATTAAGAAGCATATTATTGAACAACGTACTTCCACAAATGTCACGAAGCTGGTGGAGCACTCGCGTATTGAAGAACTTGCCCGCATGTTGGGCGGCGTTGAAGTAACGGAAAAAACCCGCCATCATGCTCAAGAAATGCTTGTTTTGGCGGATCGGCAGAAGGGAGCCTAAAGGAAGGTATTCAGGGAATGTTTTGTGGTCATAAAACAAACAGTGCGGGGTAACTTAAAGGTACGCCAATGGCGAAACGACCTTTCTCGTCATGCGATGGAATAACAGGGAGCGTGAAATCATTGAACTCCAGCCCAAGGAAGAAATGGTTTGGCCTAGTTCTCGTTATCTGCGTCTGCATGATCGGACTCTCCGCGCCGTTTCAACATTTTGCCGCATTCCCGAATGAACTTCGTTTATTCTCCGGCCAACTGAAACGATTACAATATGGAGTTCCCGTACATGCAGAAGTTACCGTGGATCCACGAATGCTTCAAATTAATGGCTCAACCCGTCAGTCATTATCAGTCAATTTGAATGACCCGATTTCGTTACAGCCTCATCAGAGCGGTCAGACGAGCATGAAAGTGAAATTATTTGGTAAAATTCCGTTCAAGACCGTCAAAGTTAATGTCGTGCCTGATTTAAGGGTCATTCCAGGCGGTCAGACAATTGGCGTGAAAGTGAAATCGGCCGGTATTCTTGTGGTTGGCCATCATCAAGTTCGGGCAAGTAACGGAACAAAGGAGTCGCCTGGTGAAAAAGCGGGTCTCCGCTTAGGTGATCTAATTATTAGGATCGATGGGCACAATATTAACGAAGTCAGCAAGGTAGCTAATCTGGTGGAGCAAGCAGGCAGGGAGCAGCGTCCGCTCGCAATTACTTACAAACGCAATGGTACCATTGGAGAAACGAAGCTGTATCCGATCCGAGATGCGGAAGAGCGCAATTGGAAGCTTGGTCTTTATATTCGCGATTCAGCAGCCGGTGTTGGTACATTAACGTTTTATGCTCCTGATCAAGGTGTTTACGGTGCTCTTGGTCATGTCATCACCGATATGGATACTCAAACGCCGATTGAAGTTGGCGAGGGGCAGATTTTGCAGTCCAGCGTGACGTCCATTAACAAGAGCCAAACGGGAGAGCCGGGTGAGAAACGTGCCCATTTTGTCAAGGAAGGCAAGATCTTAGGGAATATCGAACGCAACACGCCATTCGGTATTTTTGGCAAAATGGGCGAAAACCCGAATCATAGCTTTAGCGATAAAGCGATTCCTGTAACGTTCGCCGAAGAAGTTAAAGAAGGTCCGGCTCAAATTTTGACTGTTGTTAACGGGCAGAAGGTGGAGCGGTTTGATATCGAGATCGCTCATGTTACGAAACAGCCTGCGCCAGCAACCAAAGGGATGGTAATCAAGATTACCGATAAACGCCTTCTTGATAAAACGGGAGGTATCGTTCAAGGGATGTCGGGTTCGCCGATTATCCAGAACGGGAAGCTGGTTGGAGCCGTTACACATGTTTTTGTTAACGATCCTGCTTCGGGCTACGGCTGCTTTATCGAATGGATGCTGCAGGATGCTGGGGTCTTGACGAGAGAGAAATCGACGCTAGGTACAGCTGCATAACCAATAAAATAACCGCTGATTGGGCTTGTTAACCCCTTCAGCGGTTTCTTCATGGAGACGTCTACGATTGGTTAGATTTGTCGAAAATTTACGAACAGCATCATAAATTGTAATAAATTATTTATTATAACGAAAAAGATTAAAAAATCAAAGGAAAAAAATTTTCGACAGAAGGAATTTAAACCGGCATGTCGAAAACTTTATTCCAAGACAACTAGGGAAAGGTAATCGCGAGTGAATATCATTTAAGGGAGGACCAGACCTTGCACAAGATCGAAGTATTGCTGGCAGATGACAATCGTGAATTCACCAATTTATTATCCGAATACATATCGGAACAAAATGATATGAACGTAAGCGGAGTGGCTTATAACGGTGAAGAGGTATTGACTTATTTCGAAGAAGGCAGAAAAGTACCTGATGTTCTAATCCTTGATATTATAATGCCTCACCTGGACGGCCTAGGCGTACTGGAACGAATTAAAGAATTAAATATTGCGCCAATGCCTAAAATCATCATGTTGACTGCATTTGGTCAAGAAAACATCACCCAAAAAGCCGTTCAGCTTGGCGCCTCTTATTATATTTTGAAACCGTTCGATATGGAGATACTTGCAAATCGGATTCGTCAATTGGTTGGCAATTCCACGTTTGCTTCCTCGGCATCGTTTAGCAGTTCTGCCGCAACAACAACGGTCAAATCAAATGTCGTGCCACTTGCCAAAGGCAAAAATCTCGACGCCAACATTACAAGCATTATTCATGAAATTGGAGTTCCTGCCCACATCAAAGGTTATCAGTACTTGCGCGAAGCGATTACGATGGTGTACAACAACATTGAAATTTTGGGTGCTATTACAAAAACATTGTATCCTGCTATTGCAGAAAAGTTCAAAACAACGCCATCCCGCGTTGAGCGTGCCATTCGCCACGCTATTGAGGTAGCATGGACACGCGGCAATATTGACAGCATCTCACACCTGTTCGGCTATACAATCAATATCAGTAAATCCAAGCCGACCAACTCCGAATTTATTGCGATGGTAGCTGATAAGCTCCGGATCGAACACAAAGTAAGCTAAAGAATAAAACCGCTATTTATTATTGGTTCTGCCCAATATGAAGGCGGTTTTTCTTTTCAGGGAAAAAAAACACCCCGCAGTACTCTAGGAGTAGCAGCGGGGTGTTTTATGTTTCGTTTATGCTTGCGGTTTAGGCGGTCTAGGTCGTTTTGGACGGAATCTTGGGGCTACGTAATTGCGTTTGCGGTCGCGGAAGAAAATCCAGCCGCCAATAAAACCAACGCCAATCGCAAAGAGTACAAGTCCAAATAAAAAGCTCAGCCAAGCGAAATCAGGCTTGATGGCATCGTTTCCAAAATCCGAGAAGTAATTAAATATGGCATTTTTCATCTTAAGAAAACCGATACAAGCGGCAATACCGGGTATGACGAGCAGCAGTACGGCAACTAGACGGGCAGCAACTAATCTCATATGTATGATGTTCTCCTTGTAACCGTTATTAAACATTCCTTCCTATGATACCTTTTTCTGCTGGCAGTGTCTATTTCGGAAATTTAACGATGTAAATCGATTTGAAAAAAGGTACAATAGGACGAGTGGTAATAAAGAATTGTCACAAATCACCTACACATAATCGACTTATTAGGCAACAATTTTTTAGGAGGGAATACATAATGACAATCCAAGTGGATGTAGCTGTGCTTGGCGGTGGCCCGGGCGGATATACAGCGGCGATACGAGCTGCTCAGCTGGGCAAAAGCGTAGCTATCGTGGAGCTCGATAAGTTGGGCGGCACTTGCTTACATAGAGGATGTATACCAAGCAAATCGCTGCTTCGCAGTGCGGAGGTTTACGCGACATTGCTTGAAGCAGATAAATACGGAGTTTCGGTTACGGAGGGCGCTCTGTCACTGGATTTCAATAAGGTTCAGGACCGCAAAGAAAAGACGGTTGAACAATTGCATCGCGGCCTTAAAGGCTTGATGAAGAAGTATGATATTCAAATTATCAACGGTAAAGGCCGCGTTATCGGTCCGTCTATTTTTTCGCCGCGCAGCGGTTCATTAGCCGTTGAACTGGCTGACGGAGAGATGGAATCGGTCGTTTCGACGAACCTGATTATCGCAACAGGCTCTCGCCCTCGTCATCTGCCGGGGCTAAAACCGGACGGCGTGCATATCTTGTCCAGCGACGATGCTCTTCAGCTCGAGAAGTTGCCGGAATCGATATTAATCGTTGGCGGCGGTGTTATCGGAGTGGAATGGGCCTCAATGCTGCAGGATTTTGGCGTTCAGGTAACCTTGGTAGAGGTTGGCGCAAGGCTTCTTCCGGGTGAAGATGCGGAAGTGTCGGCTGAGCTGACGAGACTGCTTCGCCGCCGCGGCGTTCGGGTACTCACGAATGTACAGCTCAAAACCGAAGAGCTCTCGATTAACGGAGATGAGGTATCCATTACAGCAGAAACTTCCGAAGGGAATATTCTGCTTACAGCCAGCAAGGTTCTTCTGTCTGTTGGTCGTCAGGCGAACATCGAAAACATCGGTCTTGAGAATACGGATATTCAAACCAAAAACGGCGTTATTTACGTCAACGAGTTTGGGCAAACAACCGAGCCGCATATTTATGCGATTGGCGATGTCATTGGTGGCGTACAGCTTGCGCATGCGGCATCCCATGAAGGCGTAGCAGCAGCCGAGCATATTGCTGGTCACAAGAAAGCCGCGGTTGATCCCAATCTTATCCCGCGCTGCATCTATTCCCGCCCGGAAGTGGCGTCTTACGGTCTGACCGAAGATGGAGCCAGGTCGAAAGGGCATGATATTAAGACCGGTAAAATTCCTTTCGCCGCCATTGGCAAAGCTCTAGTACTTGGAGAGGCAGACGGATTTGTTAAGGTGATTGCCGACCGAAAGACCAATGACATTATTGGCGTCCATATGATTGGTCCGCATGCGACGGATCTGATTTCGGAGGCTTCGCTTGCCGGTTTGCTAAATGCAACGCCTTGGGAAGTAGGTCAGCTTATTCATCCGCATCCAACCTTATCCGAAGCTCTTGGGGAAGCTATGCTTGCCATTGACGGCAAATCTCTCGCTCTCTAGCGAAGGATTTTCTTTTTCGACCGAATGCGGTTATAATAGGTAATATCAAGTCTTAGTACCTGGTTTTAAAATCAGGTTAAAGGAGGCATAACCTCATGAGTCAATCAACCGAACAAACCTTTCGTCATAACGAATTAGGCTTGTCTAACGAACAGGCTGTTGAAATGTACGCAATGATGATGCTCGCCCGTAAATTCGACGAGCGCAACTTGCTGCTGCAAAGAGCGGGTAAGATTAATTTTCACGTCTCCGGCATCGGCCAGGAGGTTGCGCAAGTTGCAGCTGCCTTTGCGCTCGACCGGGAGAATGATTATTTCCTGCCTTATTATCGCGATTATGGATTTGTCCTTGCCGTCGGCATGACGGTAAAAGAATTAATGCTGTCTGTTTTTGCGAAAGCAGAAGACCCGAACAGCGGAGGCCGTCAAATGCCTGGCCACTTCGGAAGCAAGCGCCTCCGGATCGTGACGGGCTCCAGCCCGGTTACCACGCAGGTGCCGCATGCGGTTGGTATTGCTTTGGCCGCAAAAATGAAAAATAAACCGATCGTCAGCTTTGTAACCTTCGGAGAAGGCTCGAGCAACCAGGGCGATTTCCATGAAGGTTGTAACTTTGCCGGAGTACATAAACTCCCGGTCATCTTGATGTGCGAAAACAACCAGTATGCGATCTCGGTGCCGGTGCACAAGCAGCTTGGCGGAAGAGTAGCTGACCGGGCCCTTGGTTATGGCTTCCCTGGTTATCAGGTTGACGGCAATGATGCTCTTGAAGTATTCCGGGTGGTGAAGGAAGCTCGCGAACGCGCGATCGCCGGCGAAGGCCCAACACTGATTGAAGCGATGATGTACCGTTTGTCCCCGCACTCTACTTCCGATAATGATCTTGCTTACCGCACGAAGGAAGAAGTAGATGAGAACCGGTCGAAGGACGGCATCCCGAAATATAAAACTTATCTGGAAGAATGCGGCCTCTGGAATGAAGAGCTCGAGGCTGAGCTTCTAGCGCGTATCCGCAAAATGGTCGATGAAGCAACGGAATATGGCGATAACGCGCCATTCGCGGCGCCGGAATCCGTACTGTTGCACGTGTATGCGGAGGAGGAACGCTAAGATGGCAAAAATGGATTATATCGATGCGATTCGGTTGGCAATGAAAGAAGAGATGGAGCGCGACGACGACGTTTTCGTGCTTGGGGAAGACGTTGGCGTAAAGGGCGGCGTATTCACGACGACTAAAGGGCTGCTTGAGCAATTTGGCGAGATGCGCGCTCTTGATACGCCTCTTGCCGAGTCCGCTATTGCTGGAGTTGCTATTGGCGCAGCCATGTACGGCATGAAGCCGATTGCGGAAATGCAGTATTCGGATTTCATGTTCCCGGCGACTAACCAAATTATAAGCGAAGCGGCAAAAATCCGTTACCGCTCCAATAACGACTGGAGTTGTCCGCTTGTAATCCGTGCGCCAATCGGCGGCGGTATTTTTGGCGGCTTGTATCACTCCCAATGCCCGGAATCGGTATTTTTCGGAACGCCCGGCATCAAGATTGTAGCGCCCTATACCGCTTATGACGCAAAAGGTCTACTAAAAGCAGCAGTCCGGGATCCTGATCCGGTCATTTTCTTCGAAAATAAAAAATGCTACAAGCTTATAAACGGCGATGTGCCAGAGGATGATTATGTTGTTGAGATCGGGAAAGCCAATGTGCTTCGCGAAGGCGACGACATTACCGTTATTGGCTACAGCATGCCTCTAATGTTTGTTGAACAGGCAGCTGCGGAGCTTGCGCAAGAAGGCATTAGCACTCATATTCTTGACCTTAGAACGCTGCAGCCGCTCGACAAGGAAGCGATTCTTGCGGCAGTGCGCAAAACAGGCAAAGTATTGATTATTCATGAAGACAATAAGACTGGCGGCGTAGGTGCGGAAGTATCGGCTATTATTGCGGAAGAGCTGCTGTATGAGCTGGATGCTCCTATCCAAAGACTTTGTGGTCCGGATGTGCCGGCAATGCCGATTAACCCGCCGGGCGAGAAGTTCTTCTTGCTCAATAAAGACAAAGTAAAAGAAGCAATGCGCAATTTGGCGCTATACTAAGCGACAAGTACGTGTCAGGTAGGGAGATGGATAATTAATGAAATCGGTGAAGGAGATCGTCATTCCTCAGTTAGCGGAATCACTGGTCTCGGCGACTATTGATAAATGGCTGAAGCAGCCGGGTGACCGGATTGAGATGTATGAACCGATCTGTGAGCTTATCACGGATAAAGTAAAGTGCGGAACTGCCGTCCACAATTGCCGGTACGCTGGTCGAGATTCTGGTAGGCAATGGCGAGACAGTACCGGTCGGAACTCCGGTGTGCCGTGTCGAGACTGAAGTAGCCTCATCCTCATCGGAAGCCGCGGTAACTACGGAAACAACAAAAGCTGCCGTAAACACGGAATCGGCGGATGAAGGCGACAAGTCGATGCGCAACCGCTTCTCGCCGGCTGTTCAGCAGCTTGCGGCTGAACATGGCATCCGTCTGGCTGATGTGCCGGGAACGGGACTTGGCGGAAGAATTACGCGGAAGGATATCTTGGCTTATGTAGCTTCCGGTGCGGGACAAGCGCCTGCAACTGCTGCAGCCAAGCCGTTCACGCCTCCGCCTAGCACAACCGTATCGGAAGTGCGTTCATCCGGTCTGCATTTAACGGAGACGCCTCGCACGCCTACCGTACCTAGTCAAAGCACCTCGATACCGGGCCGCGGGGAGGACTTCATCGATGTATCGCCGATCCGGAGCGCAATCGCCCGCAATACGATGCTAAGCGTGAATGAAATTCCGCATGGCTGGATGATGATTGAAGTCGACGTTACCAATCTGGTTCAGCTCCGCAACAAGGTGAAGGATGAATTCATGAAGCGCGAAGGCATTAATCTGACGTATCTGGCCTTTGTTTTGAAGGCTGTCGTTAATGCTTTGAAAGACTTCCCGATTATGAATTCGATGTGGGCAGTCGATAAAATTATCGTGAAGCGGGATATTAATATCTCCCTGGCAGTCGGAACGGAAGAGTCCGTCGCGACACCGGTTATCAAAAATGCCGATCATAAGACGATAGCCGGCCTTGCGCGGGAAATCGATGATTTGGCACGCCGCGGACGCGAAGGGAAACTGACTCTCAGCGATATGCAAGGCGGTACCTTTACCGTCAACAATACGGGCTCCTTTGGTTCGATTATCACGAACCCGATTATTAACTATCCGCAGGCTGCTATTCTGACCTTTGAATCGATTGTGAAGCGTCCTGTTGTAATTAACGACATGATTGCGATCCGTTCGATGGCGAATATGTGCTTGTCGCTTGACCACCGCGTACTGGATGGCGTTATCTGCGGCCGCTTCCTGCAGCGCGTTAAAGATAATTTGGAAGGCTTTAACGTAGATACGAAATTGTACTAGAAGAAACGGGGTAATCCGAGCATGACTGACACGGCATCTAAACACGTGGAGCGGCAATTGGAGGCCCGATATATACCAATGATCGGTTATGCGGAAGCTTGGGAGACGCAGAAATCGATCGTGCGGCAGATCAGCCAGGAGGAGCGTCAGGAGACGCTTCTCCTTCTTCAGCATCCGCCTACTTATACGCTTGGCACAGACCGACATCACGAGCATCTGCTGCTTAGCGAGGATGAGCTGAACGAGCGCGGAATATCGGTCTTCGAAATCGACCGCGGCGGGGACATTACTTACCATGGGCCAGGGCAATTAGTCGGTTATCCGATGCTGTTCCTGCCTATGGAAGGATTGGATCTTCATGCGTACCTGCGCAATGTAGAGCAGGCTATAATTAATTGGCTGGCCGAATATGGTATAGAAGCGGGAAGAAAGCCGGAATATACTGGGGTATGGGTTGGAAATGAGAAAATCGCCGCAATCGGCGTGAAATTCAATCGTGCCCGTGATCGCGGCGGTTTTGTAACAAGCCATGGCTTTGCCTTGAATATCGAGGCGGGAATAGGCAACGAGGGCTTCAGCGGCATTGTTCCATGCGGCATTCAGGAGTATGGGGTAACATCCTTTAACGATTTGTCCGGCGTAACGCTTTCCGTCGAAGAGGCAGCGCGGCAGCTGCTGCCGCATTTCTGCCGGGTATTCGGGTTTGCGGTTCCCAATCTGCTAGAGCAGCGAGCTGAGTGAAGCAACAAGCGTCGTAATGACAAGGGCAGCAACAACAAGAATAGCAACTAGACGAATAAGTTTTTGCATCTTCAAGGGTAAAAACTCCTTTCTTTTTGGAAAACTCCAACCGGGGCTTTTCGGATAATAAAACAAGCTCCCGTCTATTGTAATCGAAAACAGAGAGCGGAGGAAATAGTTATGGTTAATCAGGAACGAATCGTCAGCGAGTTTATTGAACTCGTCAAGGTAGACAGCGAGACCAGATTCGAGCAGGAGATCAGCAAAGTGCTGAAGGCTAAATTTTCGGAGCTTGGTTTGTCCATTGAGGAAGATGATGCAATGGAAAAAACGGGGCATGGCGCAAACAATTTGTTCGCTTTGCTGGAAGGTACAGGGGGAGTAAACGCACCTACGATTTTGTTCACTTCCCATATGGATACCGTAGCGCCGGGTAACGGCATCAAGCCGCAAATTGACAGTGACGGTTACATACGAAGCGATGGCACAACGATACTCGGCAGCGACGATAAAGCAGGGCTTGCCGCTATGCTGGAAGCTATACGCGTGCTTAAGGAAAACAACATTCCCCATGGACCGATCCAATTCGTCATTACAGTCGGGGAAGAATCCGGACTCCTAGGCGCACGGAATATGGATGCCTCCAAGTTGAAAGCATCGTTTGGCTATGCGATTGATTCCAATGGTTCCATTGGGGATATGGCCGTAGCGGCGCCTACCCAAGCGAAAATCATCATGAAGCTGCATGGCAAATCGGCGCATGCAGGCGTTAACCCGGAAGACGGCATAAGCGCCATTCAAGTTGCCTCAAAAGCGATATCCCGTATGCCGCTTGGGCGTATCGACAAAGAAACAACGGCTAATATCGGCAGCTTTGAGGGAGGCGGCGCAACCAATGTCGTCTGTGATTTCGTGAAGCTGGTAGCGGAAGCCCGCAGTATCGTGCAGGAGAAGCTGGACCGTCAGGTGGATGCCATGCGCGAGGCGCTGGAGAGTGCGGCGGAGGAGTTTGGTGCAAGAGCGGAATTTGAAAGCCAATTGATCTACCCGGCTTATGTCCATGACGATAACTCACATGTCGTCCAGTTGGCCAAATCCGCAGCGACGGCAATTGGACTTACGCCGCGCACTTTCCATTCAGGTGGCGGCAGCGATGCTAATATTTTCAATGGTCTCGGCGTGCCTACCGTCAATCTGGCAGTTGGTTATGAGCATATTCATACAACGAAGGAACAGATCAAGGTTGTTGACCTTGTGAAAATTACAGAATTCGTTATCGAGATCATCAAACAAGCCGCAAAAGCGTAAACATCTAGGGAAAGACGGCTTGTCCAAGGCAGGATAAGCCGATTATTTCGTTTTTTGCGGGGAGAGCAGTTTTTGAAGCGGGATATCCATCCGGGAGAGCTTGCGGAGCTGGCTTTGAATTTCCCAAGCTTTGCCGACAAGTCTCAGTTCATTATGCGTTAGGTATTGTTTCATCCTTCACACGCTCCTTGTGTATGTCTTATATGCAATGGATATGTAAAAAGAGGACAAGTTATTCCGTATTTCATCATTCGAAGAACAGGGGAGATTCTGGATGAGTCAGAACAACGAACTTTGGCGGGAAGAAACAATCAGCACGCAACCTATTTTTGAGGGGAAAATGATTACGCTCCAGGTCGATACCGTTGCGATGCCGGATGGCCGTACTGCTACGCGCGAGATTGTAAAGCATCCGGGTGCGGCTGCCGTTATGGCGCTGCTTGACGGTAAGCTGCTTGTGGTCGAACAGTTCCGCAAGCCGCTGGAGAAGTTCCAGATCGAAATTCCCGCCGGCAAGCTGGATGCCGGAGAAGATCCGATGGAGGCCGCGGCACGCGAGCTGGAAGAAGAGACCGGCTACCGTTCGGACAGCCTGAAGCTTGTCAGCGGCTTTTTCACATCGCCCGGCTTTGCCGACGAGAAGCTGTATCTGTATTTCGCGGAAAATGTTACGGTTGGCACGCAGCATACGGATGAGGATGAGTATCTGCAGGTAGAAGCGATTACGCTGGAGCAGGCGGAGGCTTATATTGCGGAAGGCCGGATCAGCGACGCAAAGACGATACTGGCCGTGTACGCATGGAAGCTTTATCAGCTAACGGGTACGATCTAAAACTTGTCCCGACCTCTCTCTTGGACGTCATACGGTGAATAAAGGGGACATACACTTTTATCACAGGACAAGAAGGGAGAGTGTTCCATGCGTTCGCCAGCTTTTCAAGACGCGGTGAAAAACCAGCTGACCTTGTATGTATTTGTCGCCGTATTGTTTGTTGTAGGAGCCATATTCGGCGGGCTGATGGTCAACGCTTTGACATTGGAGCAGCAGCAGGATTTGGCGGCGGATGTGAATCAATATATCAGGCTGGTGAATGACGGCGTAACGCCGGATGCGGCGCAGTCGTTCTGGGACAGCTTTATCTTTCATGGCAAATGGCTGTTTTTGTTATGGTTTTTAGGCATATCGGTTGTGGGGATTCCGTTTGTGCTGGCGCTGGATTTTCTAAAAGGAGCGCTGGTCGGCTTTGCGGTAGGATCCTTAATCTCCCAGCATGCCTGGAAGGGCGTGATGTTCTCGCTAGCCTCCGTTGCTCCGCCGAATCTGATCGTAGTGCCAGCCATTATGATAACCAGCGTTGCGGCCATTACCTTTTCGACCTATGTCATTAAAAATCGACTGCTCCAGCAAAAAGGGACTTTGGCCCCGCAAATCGCGGCGTTTACGTCTACGGCATTGCTTATGCTGCTGCTTTTAGCGGGAGCATCCCTACTGGAAGCGTATCTTTCGCCTTATTTCATGCAGTGGGCGGCTCCTTATTTGACCGGGGCTGCAACAGCCGTCTAACGGCAAAATGTTTGACTTTAGGAATAGTTAACCCCTATAATGAAAGCAAACGTTTCCTGATGTTGGCGCAGACATGTGGTAGGGGGGAAATCATGGAAGCCCGGATTGAAAAGATAAAACAACAGTTGCAGTCTCAGGGCTACAAACTAACCCCGCAGCGTGAAGCAACCGTTCGTGTATTGCTTGAGAATGAAGAGGATCACTTAAGCGCCGAGGATGTATTCATGCTCGTAAAGGACAAGGCCCCGGAAATCGGACTCGCTACGGTATACCGTACGCTTGAATTGCTGAGCGAAATGCATGTAGTCGAGAAACTTAACTTTGGTGACGGAGTTGCCCGCTATGACCTTCGTACGGATAGCAGCAAGCACCACCATCATCATCTGATTTGCGTACAGTGCGGCGCAATGGACGAGATTAAGGAAGATTGGCTTCTTCCGCTGGAGGAACGGCTAGAGCAAGAATACGGCTTTACCGTTATCGACCATCGTCTCGACTTCCAAGGCGTATGTCACCGTTGCAACGCGAATAATGACAAATCAAATGAATAAACGGCTTTGCTGCCCAGCGTAACTGGACGGCAAAGCCGTTTTGGCGTTTTTAGGACGGTCTGGTTATAGTTATATACGATCCAGCTGCAGGAGGCCTGCTCCCTGTTCGTTCTCGGTCACGGACGGCAGCGGGAGCGCCCAGCTCTTAAGCTGCTCCGTCACCTGGGTTGGGCTTAGTCGCGCCTGTCTGGATAACAAGAGGGCAACTCCGCCGGCAGCATGCGGGGAGGACATACTAGTACCGGACAACGTCATATATCCGCCATTCAGCCAAGTGGACTTAATCTGCTCGCCCGGCGCAGCCAGGTCGATGCCCGTACCGCGGCTGCTAAAGCCAGTTACTTTATCCGACATATCGGTAGCGGCAACAGCCATCACTTCGGGGAAAGAAGCAGGGGCGTCAATCATTCCGTTATCCTCGGTACCGGAGTTGCCCGCAGAGGCAACAATAACAATACCCTGATTATAGGCTTTTGCGATAACATCGCTTAACGCGCGGCTGACGGATGAACCAACAAGGCCAAAGCTCATGTTGATGACATCCATCTTATTGCGGATGCACCAGTCTACGCCGGCAATGATGCTGGAGACGTATCCGCCGCCCCGGCTATCCAAGGCTTTAATGGCATAAAGCTCGACATCGGGGGCTACCCCTTTTATCCCGTCCAAGCCTTTGGCTGCTGTTATTCCGGCGACATGGGTGCCATGGCCGTTATCATCCGCATAGCTGCCGCCCCGAATCGTGTTAACTCCTCCGGCAATTTGCAGATTAGGATGCGCTGCAATCCCTGTATCAATAATGGCGACTTTTATCTTTCCGCCGGTAGTCCGAGGCCATGCTTCGTGGACTTTGACGCGGCATATATTCCATGCCAGCTCAGGTGGGCATGCCGCCATTGCATGGACCTTTTTGCTTCTCCCTGATGCCTTATACTTCCTGAAGAGATGTACCCGGATCCGGACATCGCTCTCGACCCTTTTTACTTCCGGATGTCTAGCAATAGGTTTCCAAGGGCGGCGCTTGTCGAAATGGCAGCCGATCGTTCGGAGGGCCGGCATCCGTTTGTAAGGCTTTAACCCTTTAATACGGAGCTTTCTGAGACATTTTTTATATGATCGGCCCGTTTTAAAAGTAATCAGTTTGCGAACGGTATTTCTGGAAGGGACACGCTTAGAGCTAGTGAACAGCAGCTTTTCCAGCTTTGGCATATACATTCTCCTATTCGTCCTATATAAAGATCGTCAAAGCCAATGAAAATGTGCTGGTTCAGTGTATGGATAGCCAGCCGCGTTCGTTATGGACATCTGTACGGAATAACAGCACATATTTTTTGATCGGGCTGGAAAAGGTACGCTTATGGGCTAACATTTGTCCTTAAAGTTTCATACAACATAGTAGATAGTGCGCCACATTCCAGGAGGGGGAAGCTAATGATTATCGGCGTTCCGAAGGAAATTAAATCGAGCGAGTACCGTGTTGCGCTTACCCCGGCTGGCGTAACCATGCTGAAGGCGGCAGGCCATAAGGTGATTGTGGAGACGAAAGCCGGCGAAGGAAGCGGATTTGAGGATCGGGATTACGAGTTGGAAGGTGCGGAGATTCGAGCAAACGCATCGGAGGTATGGAGAGAAGCGGATATGATCATGAAGGTCAAGGAGCCGCTTAAGGAAGAATACGCCTTTTTCCGCGAAGGACTGATATTGTTTACGTATTTGCATCTTGCCGCAGCTCCCGAGCTTACCCGGGCTTTAATGGACAGCGGGGTAACGGGGATTGCTTACGAGACGATCCAACTCTCAAACGGAAGTCTGCCTTTATTAACGCCTATGAGCGAAGTGGCGGGGCGCATGGCCGTTCAGGTGGGATCGCAATTTCTTGAAGCGTTTAACGGTGGCAGAGGTGTGTTATTGGGAGGGGTTCCCGGGGTACCGCCAGCTGACGTCGTGATTATCGGCGGTGGAATCGTAGGAACCAACGCAGCGAAGATAGCATTAGGCATGGGCGCTAACGTTGTTATTTTGGAAAAAAGCACAGACCGCATGAGATACTTGGATGATGTGTTTGGAGGACGGCTTCGGACGGTCATGTCGAGTCCCTACAATATTGCGGAAGCTGTCGCAAAAGCGGATTTACTGATTGGAGCGGTCTTGATACCGGGAGCGAAAGCGCCGCATCTGGTTACGGAAACGATGGTGCAATCCATGAAAAAGGGCTCGGTTATTGTCGATGTGGCGGTTGACCAAGGCGGGTCGATTGCAACCGTTGACCGGCCAACCACGCACAAGGATCCCATTTATATCAAGCATGGCGTGGTGCATTATGCGGTCGCCAATATTCCGGGTGCCGTTCCGCGTACGTCCACCTTTGCGTTAACGAATGTTACGATGCCGTATGCGCTTGATCTTGCGAGTCGAGGATGGGAGGCGATTACAGGCAGCGTGCCTCTGCAGAAAGGCGTCAATACTCACCGGGGCACCGTCACTTATGAGCCGGTCGCAGCGGCGTCAGGACTCCCTTACACTCCTCTGCAACGCTGGCTGGACAGCATCGCTTTCGACAAGTTGGAGCCTTAATTTTAGGCGATTCTAGGCGCAATAAAAGGTATAACCCCAATGTCTCCTTCATAGATTGTTACGGATGGACAACCGTAAAAATAAAGGAGGAAGGCAGATGGTCCTCTCCCTGCGCAGATGGTTAAGCCGCATCTTGTTTGTTGTGATATTCACCTTGTTGCTACTGATCGTGACGGGCAGCTATCGTTGGCTGGTTGACGTGATTGCGCCCGTCCACCCTTATAGAGAACCTAAAGGCGCTGCGTTGAAAGTTTTTCAGGCAGATGCGGAAAAGGGGAGCATTACGGATCGGCTGAGGTGGTTTTATTGGTATGGGGAATGATATAACCTGTTATAAAATAAAAGCGAAAAAGCAGGATTTGAACAGCCGGTTGTGGAATAGTTGGTTAGCAGGATAACTTGCCCGCAGACAAGGGCCATAGTCCTATGGCCTTGATCATCCTTCTTGAACGAAAGGAATCGGCATGAAAGCTCAAGTAGAATCCTTTATACAATATTTAATGAACGAGCGCGCCTTATCCAGCAGTACGCTGGAGTCCTATGGACGTGACCTGCAAGGCTTGCTCGACTATCTGGAACAGCAATCGATTGCGAATGTGGCCGACGTTCATCGCCACCATTTGTCGCATTATTTACTGCGTCTGAAAGAGAGCGGACGCAAGACTTCGACGGTATCTCGGCATATTGCGTCCATACGCGCCTTTTTTCATTATTTGGCGGTCAATGGTTATATTCAGCTGAATCCCGCCATCTACATAGAGTCCCCCAAGCAGGAAAAGAAAGAACCCAGCGTGCTGTCGATGGAGAACGCCGGCCTGCTGCTTGAAACGCCTCAGCCGGTTACGGCTGCAGGGAAGCGGGACAAAGCGATGCTGGAACTCCTGTATGCCACAGGGATCCGGGTGTCCGAGCTGATTTCGCTTAATGTGGACAGCGTGAATTCGCAATTAAACATCATTCGATGCGTAGGCAGCGGCATGAAAGAACGGATTATCCCGTTTGGACGAATGGCTGCAGCTGCCCTTGACGATTATTTGCAGAATGGCAGGGCGGAGCTGCTCAGGCAATCGGAGGACGAGCCCGCTTTGTTCCTCAATCAGCTTGGTACGCGAATGACCCGGCAGGGCTTCTGGAAGATGGTTAAGAAATACGCGAAGGAAGCGGGAATTTCCGAAGAGATTACACCGCATACTCTGCGGCATTCGTTTGCGGCGCACCTGCTGGAGAACGGGGCTGATCTCCGGGCCGTCCAGGAGCTGCTTGGTCATGCGGATATTTCGACCACCCAGCGTTATACGAAGGTATCCAAGGTAAAAATGAAGGATATCTATTCGAATGCCCATCCCAGGGCATGATTGCAAGAATTGCAATCAAAAAGCTTGTTGCAATTCTTAGGTTTACGCTTACGTTTAGGAGGATACCCATGAAATTTGATCGTATTGCAGTAATCGTATTAGACAGCGTCGGCATCGGCGAATTGCCGGATGCGCCGTCCTTCGGAGACAGCGGCTCCCATACCCTTGGCCATATTATCGAACGCGTGCCTTCTGTCCAGCTCCCGAACCTGCGCCGCTGGGGGCTTGACCGGATCGCGAACCTTGCGGACTGGAAGCCGGAAGGGGAAGCTGCTGCTTATTATGGCAAAATGGCCGAGGTCTCGGTTGGCAAAGACACCATGACCGGCCATTGGGAGCTGATGGGGTTAAATATTACAGTGCCGTTCCAGACGTTCCCGGAAGGTTTTCCGGCCGAACTGATTCAGGCGTTTGAAGAACGTACCGGCCGCAAGGTGATCGGCAATAAGCCGGCCAGCGGCACCGAGATCTTGGATGAGCTAGGCGCGGAGCAGATGGAGACAGGGGCATGGATCGTCTATACATCCGCCGACAGCGTGTTCCAGATTGCGGCTCACGAGGAGATTATTCCGCTTGAGGAGCTGTACCGCGGCTGCGAAATCGCACGTGAATTAACGATGGACGAGCGGTTTGCCGTGGGCCGCGTTATTGCACGGCCTTATGTCGGATCCCCCGGCGCTTTCAAGCGTACGCCGAACCGTCACGATTATGCGGTAAAACCGCCTGAAGCAACCGTGCTGAACCTGTTGAAGGATAACGAGTTCGACACTATCGCTATCGGCAAGATTAACGATATCTTTGACGGTGAAGGTATTACGGCGACAACGTCGACGAAAAGCAACGCCGACGGGATTGCACGTACGATTGAAGCGTTGAAACAGCCGTTCAAAGGCTTGTTGTTCACCAATCTTGTTGATTTCGATTCCCTGTACGGACACCGGCGCGATCCGGAAGGTTACGCGAAAGCCCTGGAGGAGTTTGACCAGGCGGTACCGGAGCTCGAAAGCACGCTTGGGGAGCGCGACCTATTGATCGTCACGGCCGATCACGGCAATGACCCTATCCATCCGGGAACCGACCATACTCGCGAATATGTACCGATTCTGCTGTACAGCCCGGCATTCGCCAATCCGGAGCGGCTGGACGCAAGAGCAACCTTCTCGGATCTTGGCGCTACAATCGCCGATAATTTCGGCGTGCCGACACCGCCAAACGGCGCAAGCTTCTTAAGCTTGCTGAAGACAAAAGAGTAATAAGGATTAAGAGGAGGAACGAACGATGAGTTCAACTACAATGACAGCAGCACAGATTAAGGAGGCTGCTTCCTTTATCGCCGGCAAAGTACAGGTGAAACCGGAGATTGGCCTGATTATGGGCTCCGGCCTTGGCGTGCTAGGCGATCATATCGAAAACCCGGTTACGATCGATTATAGCGACATTCCTCATTTCCCGGTATCTACGGTAGAAGGCCATGCAGGGGAACTGGTAGTCGGAAACTTGTCCGGCAGAGCGGTAGTGCTTATGCGCGGCAGATTCCATATGTACGAAGGATACGGACCGGAGCTGACGGCATTTCCTGTTCGCGTTATGAAGGCGCTAGGCGTTACAGCCTTGCTGGTAACAAATGCCGCAGGCGGCGTGAACCTCGATTACGAAGCCGGTAACTTGATGCTGATCTCCGATCATCTGAACATGACGGGAAAAAACCCTCTGATCGGTCCTAACGATAATGAGCTTGGCGTAAGATTCCCGGATATGTCCGAGGCTTACAGCAAGCGTCTGCGCGCGATTGCCCGCGATACGGCGGCCAAACAAGGCCTCAAGCTGCAGGAAGGCGTTTATGCCGGTCTGCTTGGTCCAACATACGAGACGCCTGCCGAAATTCGCATGCTGCGCGTATTGGGTGCAGATGCTGTCGGCATGTCGACTGTTGCTGAAGTCATTGCTGCCCGACATTCCGGCATTGAAGTGCTTGGTATTTCCTGTATCAGCAATATGGCGGCAGGGGTGCTTGACCAGCCATTGTCGCATGACGAGGTTATAGAAACGACGGAACGCGTAAAAGCTGAATTTTTGGCGCTAGTGAAGGAAGTCATCCGACTTTTTTAGTAGATCTTTGTAATAAAAATGTAACAATTGGCTCGACGGAATATGACAGTATTTGATGGCGAGGTCGTCGTATAATGTCCATGATTATGCGATGATGGAGTGGAGAAAAGTGGACAAGCTATTACTCGTCGAAATCGAGCAGCTTAGAGGGAAAATGGTTGAAAAAGCAATGAAAAAGAAAACATTTGTACATCGTGAGGTGCTCCAGCTGAGTCAGATGCTGGACGAACTGATCGTTCGGCAACAAATGCTGCGAGCGCATTCTCATAAATGACTGCGTGGCAGAAACGGAGTGAATAACATGCGAGCGGTAGATCTAATACAAAAGAAGCGGGATGGCGGAGAGCTGACTGCAAAAGAATTGACGTTTCTGGTGGATGGCTATTGCGATGGGGACATTCCGGATTATCAGATGTCGGCTTGGGCTATGGCGGTACTCTTTCGGGGAATGACACCGGCCGAGACGGCGGCACTTACGCTTGCCATGGCTAATTCGGGAGACCAGGTAGACCTGGCTCCGATCGCCGGAGTGAAGGTAGACAAGCACAGCACGGGCGGAGTAGGCGACAAAACAACGCTGATTATTGCCCCGCTTGTTGCATCCGTCGGTGTTCCGGTTGCCAAAATGTCCGGCAGAGGACTTGGCCATACTGGGGGAACTATTGACAAATTGGAATCGATTGCAGGCTTTCAGACAGAGCTGACGAGGGAGAAATTCCTCGAACAAGTGAATGAGCTTGGATTGTCGGTTATCGGACAAAGCGGAAATCTGGCACCAGCAGACAAAAAGCTTTACGCGCTGCGGGATGTGACAGCTACCGTCGAATCCATTCCGTTAATAGCGAGCTCTGTCATGAGCAAGAAGATCGCGGCCGGTGCCGATGCCATCGTGCTGGATGTGAAGACGGGAAGCGGCGCTTTTATGAAGACCGTGGATGATTCCGAGAAGCTGGCCCAAGCTATGGTGGATATCGGTACCAAGGTCGGCCGTCAGACCGCTGCTGTAATAAGCGACATGGATCAACCGCTCGGCTTTGCTATCGGCAATGCGCTGGAAGTCCGGGAAGCAATCGAAACGCTGCAGGGCAATGGTCCTGCGGATCTTACCGAATTATGTCTTACTTTGGGCGCGCATATGGTTGTTCTTGGCGGAAAAGCTTCGACAGTTGCCGAAGCGAAAGGGCTGCTGCAAAGCCAGCTTGCTAATGGCGAAGCCTTAGCCAAGTTCAAGCAGTTTGTCTCCGCGCAAGGCGGCGACGTCTCGGTCGTAGATGATCTTGATCGGTTACCTCAGGCTGCGGAGCAAGCAGAGGTAAAAGCCGCTGCTGCAGGGTTTATCGCAGCGATTGACGCGGAAGAGCTTGGAATCGCCGCGATGCTGCTTGGAGCTGGACGGGCAACGAAGGACGCGTCTATAGACTATTCCGTCGGCATCACGATCCGCAAGAAGGTTGGAGATGCGGTCAGCGAAGGTGATACGCTTGCCGTGCTTCATACACGAGCCCAGGATCCTGCCGTGGAGGAAGTTATAGCTAAAGTCCGCGAAGCTTACACGATAGCGGCCGATAAGCCCGAAGAGCGTCCGCTTCTCTTGTCTGTTGTTACCGCAGAAGGAACGAAACGATATTAGTGCCGTTTAATAAACCGCCGTACTCCCTCAGGGAGTACGGCGGTTTTTGTTATGTTCGACATCTATTTACGTGGAATAATTTTCTTGAAAGAGGTCAAGACTGGAGAAGACAATATAGCCCAATTGCGGTGTAAAACTTATGCGACAAGAACCGCATCATCTTTGAAGGAGACCTGCACATGAAAAAAGTTTGTACGAAGCTGTTCATTCTATTCGCTGCATTTGCCCTAACCGCAATGCCAGCTGCTGCTAACGCCAATGCCGTAATTAGCGCGAAAGAGCCCGTTCCCGGTGCTCAAGGCCAACAGCAGCAGACCGCATCGCTTGATCTAGCACCCTCCGCGCGTTCCGCGGTCCTGATGGACGCGGACAGCGGAACCGTTATTTACGAGAAGGACAGCAACGTCAAGCTTCCTCCGGCGAGCATTACGAAGGTCATGACGATGCTGCTGATCATGGAAGCATTGGACGACGGGAAAATCAAACTGACCGACAAGGTGCCAACTAGCGAATACGCGGCTTCTATGGGCGGTTCTCAGATTTTCCTGGAACCCGGTGAAGAAATGACGGTTGACGAAATGCTGAAAGGGATCGCGATGGCTTCCGGCAACGATGCCTCTGTCGCTATGGCGGAAAAGCTTGCGGGATCGGAGCAGCAGTTTGTTGTAATGATGAATGAGAAAGCGCAGCAGCTGGGCTTGCAAAATACGCATTTTGCCAACTGTAACGGTCTGCCTGCAGCTGATCATTACACCTCCGCGCATGATATTGCAGTCATGTCGCGCGAGCTGCTGAAGCATTCCGAGATTACGAAATACACCGGGTCATACCAGGATTATTTGCGCAAGACTTCGGAGAAACCGTTCTGGCTCGTGAACACGAACAAGCTTGTAAGGTTCTACAGCGGAGCCGACGGTCTCAAAACTGGCTTCACGAATGAAGCGAAGTTCTGCTTAACGGCAACGGCCAAACGCGACAATCTGCGAGTGATCGCAGTCGTGATGGGCGAGCCAAACACCAAAACAAGAAATGCCGAAGTATCGCAAATGCTTGACTTCACTTTCGCGCAATACACGACCCATCCAATCTTCAAAGAAGGGGATACGATGGGCACAATCAAGGTCGAGAAGGGCGCAGTGCGCGAAATACCGCTGGTTGCTAAGCATCCTTACAGCATTTTGCTCAAAAAAGGAGCGGCAACGCAGGATATCCGTTATGAGCTGCAAATCGATCAACCGCTTAAAGCGCCGGTTGCGATCGGACAATCCATCGGCAAGCTTGTCGTCTACCAAGGCGACCAGGTTGTGAAGGAGTTCCCGGTAGACGCGCCTCAGTCGATTAATAAAGCCGGTTGGTTCAAGCTGCTGAAACGTTCCTTCGGAGGGCTCTTCTCTTAGCGCATTTTGTCAGCTTCTAGCGCTTCTCTTCTAGTTTTGTCGCCGTGCAGGAAACATGGGGATTCGCGGAGAAATCGTAGTGCGATCCAATAGCGAAGCCCAAAGGAGTTGAACGGCGACAATGAGTCTGCAAGCAGAACTGGAGCATTACCGTAATGTATTGATCGTGCGTCTCCGCGGAGAACTTGACCATCATACGGCGGATATTGTCCGCAACAAGATGGAGGCGGAGATCATGAGAGGGGAAAGCCACCACATTATTCTAAGCCTGAAGGATCTGCAGTTTATGGACAGCTCCGGATTAGGCGTCATTTTGGGCAGATACAAGCAGATTCGCAGCAAAGGCGGCAAAATGGTCGTATGCGACGTGAACCCGAGTGTCTACCGCCTGTTTGAAATGTCGGGCTTGTTTAAGATAATGAGCATTTACGACAATGAAAGAATGGCGATTTCTAGTCTGGAGGTGGTCTCGTAATGGGACGCAACGAAATGACGTTATCCTTTAGCGCCCGGTCTGAAAATGAGGCTTTTGCCCGTATTGCGGTGGCATCTTTCGTGTCGCAGCTGGACCCGACGCTTGAAGAACTGAACGATTTGAAGACGGCTGTGTCTGAAGCGGTTACGAATTCAATTATTCACGGTTACGACAGCGATCCTGCCGGCAAGGTAACCATTGAGGCCTCTATTGACGGGGACGTGGTATCTATTGCGATTTGGGATAATGGACGCGGTATCGAAGATCTGGAGTTGGCTCGCCAGCCGCTCTTTACCTCCAAGCCGGAAATGGAACGTTCGGGCATGGGCTTTACGATTATGGAAAATTTCATGGACCGTTTTGAAGTAACCAGTGAGCTGGGCCAAGGTACGCGGGTAGCTATGCTTAAGCGTATTGAATCGAAAAAAGCGCTGTATAACTAGCGTATAGGGGTTGAACCTCATGGATGTCGATTTGAAGCAAACGGCTCAGCCGTATTTGGATGATGCGGAAGTCAAACGCTTGATAGCGTTAAGCCAATCCGGCGATACGATCGCCCGGGATACGCTTGTTCAATGTAACATAAGATTGGTTTGGTCAGTCGTGCAGCGGTTTATCAACCGTGGTTACGAGCCGGAGGATTTGTTCCAAATCGGGTGTATCGGGCTGCTGAAGTCCGTCGATAAATTCGACCTGTCCTATGACGTGAAGTTCTCTACTTATGCGGTGCCGATGATTATCGGCGAGATTCAGCGCTTTTTGCGTGATGACGGTACGCTTAAGGTCAGTCGTTCATTGAAAGAGACGGCGAATAAGGTTCGGAAAATGAAGGATGAGCTGTCCAAGACGCTTGGCCGTCTGCCGACGGTCAGCGAAGTGGCGGATCGGCTTGGCATTACGCCGGAGGATGTGGTCTTCGCGCAGGAAGCGAATAAGCCGCCGACTTCCATTCATGAAACCGTATTCGAGAATGACGGTGATCCGATTACCCTGATGGATCAGATAGCGGACGATTCCCAGGAGCGCTGGTTCGATAAGCTCGCCTTGATCGAAGCGATTGAAGGCTTAAGCGAACGCGAGCGCCTGATCGTATACTTACGTTACTATAGGGATAAAACCCAATCCGAAGTCGCCAGCCGCTTGGGGATATCCCAGGTACAGGTGTCGAGGTTGGAGAAGAAAATTTTGCAGTCTATACGCGAACAAATTGCTCAATGAAATGGCAACTTGTTCGTCGTAAATACGCGAACAAATTGCTCAATGAAATGGCAACTTGTTCGTCGTAAATACGCGAACAAATTGCCCAATAGCCGCGAAAAAAAAGACCAAATGGCGCAACCTTTTCAAGGTGCTGCGAAGCCATTTGGTCTTTTCTTTTTCAACTCCTTGCAGCGGATAACTTTATCGCCATGCGTCTGCAGCTTGGCCTCAAACGCGGTTTTATTCCGCTCGAAATCGCTTGTCCACTTGAACATCATACGGAGCATATGAAAATCAGGCTTGTAATGACAAGGCTCGAGGCCAAGCTTTTGTTTCACGAAGCGGGATACGATTCTCCACAGGCGTACCTGAAGTGGTGTATCAACAAAAATAATTTTCTCCGCCATCTGGTAAAGGCATTGGTAGGAGTCACGGTCTGTCCCCTCAAATATCCATGCTCCGTTACGGTCGATTTCCATAAGTACTTCATGCTGCTCTTCGACTGTCCGCTTAGATCTCCCCGAATCAGTCTGATGATGAACGATAGCATCAAGCTCATACCAAGGGATTTGAAGCTGCTCGGATAAATGCTTGGCCAGAGTCGTTTTGCCGCTGGCCACGATGCCGACAATAAATATTTTGTTCATCCCCGGTCCTTTCCTAAGCTAGCCAAAAAACGCTTAGCCTCGCCTGGCGATTTCAGGATCACGATTTGCTTTTCTTCCGATAATTGCTGGAGTTTGTTAATGATTTCGGGTCTTTTTGTATTCGGATATTCCCAAATCCATTTCAAAAATTGCAAATCGATTTTTTCCTTGCAGCCTGCTCCCATGTCCGGTCTGGTTTTGTTCCGGTATTGAATGGATCTTTTGACTGCGCGGTACATGCATAACAATCTCGGGAAATCCAGATAAATAATCGTATCGGCGGCATTAAGCCGGATATCGAGCGTTCCTCCGTAGTTTCCGTCGATGATCCATTCCTCCCGATTGACCAGCTCATTTTGGACGATAATCTGCTCCTGCCGCGGTACGCCTACCCAATTCGGCTTCCAGAATAACGCATCCAAATGAGATACCTCCCGGTGAAGCGCTTGGCCAAGCTTTCGGGCCATGGTGGACTTGCCAGCTCCGCCCGATCCTATGATGGCAATTCGTTTCATTGTGTCCTCCTGAAGCCGTATATGTTCTTTACTAATTCCATCCTGCGGAGGTTATTCCTTGCGGGAGTTTCAATTTTTTACCTCTATAAGCATGACTATCCGATATCTCCTTTTCTCATACTAACAGGGAAGTAAACCCTTAGCGGGAACAAAGGAATGATGACAGATGGAAGCAACTGAGCCATCCGCCCTCTATCTGCGACTTAAGAAGAAAGTATGTATCCGGCCGGAGCGCAGCGTAACGCTGGGACAGGTATCGAGGCTGCTGGCGCCTAACGAGAAGCTGGAGCAGGAGCTTAGCGAGCTTGTGCTGTACCGCCATCATAAAGGGGACGGCAACCGGGTTGTCATTGATCTGCTTCAGATCGTGCGGGTAGTTAGGGAAGCGGCTCCGGGACTGTCCGTGGAAGCATACGGCGATCCGCAAGTACTTATCATGATATCCCCCAAACCACAAAAGCCGCGTATTGCCGTGCTTATTTTCGCCTGGCTTCTGCTCTTTTTCGGAGCGGGGCTTGCGATTATGAATTTCCACACGGATGTCAGCATGAAGGAGGTTCATATCCGGATTGTCGAGCTGCTGACCGGCAAGCGGACCGATCACCCTTTATGGTTCCAGATCCCGTATTCAATCGGAATTGGCCTAGGCATGATTCTGTTTTTTAACCATCTCTTCAAGAAGCGGTTCAACGAAGAACCCAATCCTCTGGAGGTGGAGCTGTATACGTATCAGGAAAATGTAAATGCCTACGTTATCGCGGACGAGATGCGCAAAAAAAACCGTCAGCATGGAGAGCGGGGCGATGACGATGGGTGATTGGCTGATGCACGTATTCGTCATGCTGCTCGGACTCTCCGGGGGGCTTGCGGTCGGGAGCGGACTGGTCGCCTTTCTGATTATACTCGATCTTATCCCGAGGCTTGCCCAGATCGCTTACGCTTATCGCGTATCCATATGGTTCGAGACGGCTGTCATTTGCGGTTCTATGTACTGGACCTTCGCTGATTTTATGGACTGGCGGTTGGCGCTGCCGAAGGCGATTATTCTGACCATTTCCGGTCTTATGACCGGTATGTTCGTCGGCATGCTGGCAGGAGCATTGACAGAGGTTATGAACGTGCTGCCGATTCTGGCGAAACGAATGAATCTATCCGATTATCTGGTTGGTCTTGTGATGGCAATGGTGCTGGGAAAAACACTGGGCTCTTTGTTTGATTGGCTGTATTTCCAGTGGTAGCAAGTAAAACAGACACGAAAGGTTGATGACGATGACGGACCGGGAGAAGGACCGGGAACAAAAAAACGGGGAACCCCCGTTTATGTACATACCGGAATCACAGAAAAACGAAGAACAGGGAATGGCAATCCCGACTCCTCCTTTTGAGTTAACCGAACGGACGGCTCAGCATGACCAGTCGCTTGCGAGACATGAAAAGGCGGACGGTGGTGAGGATGATGTTATCCCAGACAGTCTGGACGAGGTCTTCGAGCGTCTGGAGAACGAAGTCGGGTATAAAGTGAGCTTTGACATCGTCGTGCGGGAAATGACGTTTGGAGAAAGGCGTGTCGCCTTTTTCTACATGAATGGTTTGGCGAAGGATACGGTATTGACCGAAATTTTGAAGAGGCTTACTTATTTGCAGCCGGATGATATAACGGGCGATGCTTTTCATGATTTCCTGCACTTGTATGTGCCTGCGGCACAGGTAGAGAAAAAGGAAAAATGGAATGAAATGCTGACCTTTGTCTTGTCCGGCTCAACGGCGATGTTTATTGATAAAGAACCGCAAGCCATCATTATCGATGCCAAAGCCTTCCCGGCGCGCAATCCGGAGGAGCCGTCGCTAGAACGCGTTGTGCGCGGCAGCCGCGACGGCTTTGTCGAGACGCTGATGACGAACATTTCGCTCGTTCGCAGACGCTTGCGTGATCCCCAGCTCCGTTACGAGCTTCTCAGGGTCGGGGAGCGGACGCAGTCCGATATATGTATTGCTTATATTAACGACCTTGCGGATCCCGAGTTAGTCAAATCGATTAAGGATAAAATCAAACTGGTGCATATTGACGGGCTGCCGCTTGCGGATAAGCAGCTGGAGGAAGCAACCGTTCAACGGGGGTGGAATCCGTTCCCGCTCGTAAGGTATTCCGAGCGCCCGGATGTTGTTGCCGCCCATTTGCTGGAAGGCTCCGTTGTGGTATTCGTGGATACTTCGCCAAGCGCGATGCTTCTGCCGACAACCTTCTTTGACCTGATCCAGCATGCCGAGGAGAACCGGCAGACTCCGTTTATCGGAACCTATCTGCGGTGGGTCCGTTTTCTAGGGATTTTCTCTTCGTTGTTCCTGTTGCCTTTATGGCTCTTGTTCGTGGTCCATCCGGAGCTTAAGCCGCAGGCTCTAGCTTTCCTCGGACCGGAAAAAATCGGCAAGCTGCCGCTTATCGTACAGTTTCTGATCGTGGAAATTGGCGTTGATCTCATGAGGCTGGCTTCGGTGCATACGCCGTCCACGCTCGCCACGGCCGTTTCCCTCGTCGCGGCCATCATGGTTGGCGATATCGCGGTGAAGACCGGGCTTTTTATTAACGAGGTTATTCTCTATATGGCGATTGCGGCCATCGGGATGTTTGCGACGCCAAGCTATGAGCTGGGCCTTGCGAACCGGATCGTCAGGCTTGTGCTGATCGTCGCCGTCTCGTTGTTTAACGCGCCGGGATTTGTTATCGCTACGACTGCGATTCTGATGATGCTGTGCATGCAGCGTTCGTTCAACCGCCCGTATATGTGGCCGTTTATTCCGTTTGATTACAGAGCGATGATGAACATCATCCTGAGGAAGCCGGTACTTAAAAACCGGACTCGTCCAAACCTTCTCCGCCCGCAGCAAAGCGACAAAATGCCGCGGACCGAATAGAGGCCAAGAAATACAAATCAAATGTGAATTTATCCATTTCTCTCAAGGTTAGATTGCGATATACTGTGGCTATTGGTGCAAATCGTAATCAACTTCTATTACGTTCCTGTAGTAGATATCTGAGGGGGAGCATAATTCGTGTACTTACATGGCACAAGCAAAATTAATGCCCAGGGACATTTGGAGATTGGCGGAGTTGATGTAACGGATCTGGCGAAAGAGTACGGCACGCCGCTCTATATTGTCGACGAGACGCTTATTCGTCAACGGGCAAATGAATATGTATCCGCATTTAAGGAATCCGGCCTGAAATTCCAGGTTGCCTATGCAAGCAAAGCGTTCTCGGTTATGGCGATGTGCGCAATTGCCGATCAAGAAGGCTTGTCGCTCGACGTTGTATCCGACGGAGAGCTGTATACGGCTTTGCAAGCAGGTTTTCCAGCAGCCCGCATCCATTTCCACGGCAACAACAAAACGCCGGACGAAATCAACATGGCGCTGGACGCCAATATCGGTTGCTTCGTTGTAGACAACTTTGTAGAGCTGCGCATGCTGAATGCGCTTGCCGCAGACAAAGGCAAAAAAGTGAAAATCCTGTTCCGTATTACACCGGGCGTAGAAGCACATACGCATGAATATATATCGACTGGCCAAGAAGACTCGAAGTTTGGCTTTGATCTTGGCAATGGTGCAGCAAAGCAAGCAATCCAGGAAGCACTTGAGCTCTCGAACCTTGAAATTCTGGGCGTGCATTCCCATATCGGCTCCCAAATTTTCGAAGTTGACGGCTTCCGCATGGCAGTTGATAAAGTTGTAGCGTTCGCCGTTCAAATCCGCGACGAGCTGGGGCTTACCTTTAAGGTGATCAACCTTGGCGGCGGCTTTGGCATCCGTTACGTGGAAGGCGACACTCCGCTTCCTGTAGCCCAATATGTTGCCGCCATTACCGACGCGGTTATTTCGAATTTCTCGGCCGCGGAATTCCCGCTGCCTGAGATTTGGGTTGAGCCGGGCCGCAGCATCGTTGGTGATGCGGGCACAACTCTGTATACCGTAGGCACGATGAAAGACATCCCTGGCGTACGCAAATATATCGCGGTGGACGGCGGCATGATGGATAACCCTCGTCCTGCCCTGTATCAATCCCAGTACGAAGCGATCCTGGCGAACCGCGCTAACGAAGCCAATACGGAAACCGTTACAATCGCAGGCAAAGCTTGCGAGAGCGGCGACAAGCTCATTATCGACCTTGAGCTGCCAAAAGCGGAAACGGGCGACTTGCTTGCCGTCTCCTGCACAGGCGCTTATAACTACTCGATGGCGAGCAACTACAACCGTTTCCGCCGTCCTGCCGTTGTCTTCGTAAAAGACGGCCAATCCGACCTTGTTGTACAGCGGGAATCGCTCGAAAATATCGTCGGTAACGACGTAATTCCGGCAAGACTTCTCAAATCGCTTGCTAAGTGAGGGAGATTTTTGGTAACGTAGTCTTATTCGACATAGAAAGGTAGATGTTACACATGGCTAAACAAGCAAAAATCACACTTGAGAACGGTGCAGAAGTTATTCTCGACCTGTTCGAACAAGATGCTCCAAATACGGTAGCAAACTTCGAAAAGCTTGCAAACGAAGGTTTCTATAACGGCGTGGTATTCCACCGCGTTATTCCTGGCTTCGTTGCGCAAGGCGGTTGCCCTAACGGTACTGGCACAGGCGGTCCTGGCTACACGATCAATTGCGAGATCAACCCGAACAAACATGAGCGCGGTTCGCTCGCAATGGCACACGCAGGCCGCAACACAGGCGGAAGCCAGTTCTACATTGGCTACCAGCCGCAGCCGCATCTTGACGGCCAACATACGGTATTTGGCAAAGTTGCCAAAGGCATGGAGCATGTTGACGCGTTTAAAGGACGCGACAAAATGCAAAAGGTTGAAGTTTACGAAGTTTAATGTTAAGATACTAACAAATTTATAGTTTGTGGCTTACCTTCGGGGCAGGGTGAAAATCCCAACCGGCGGTGATCGAGCGGCGTCTGCACAACAGGAGTCACCTGCGTGCGGCGCTTTCTCGTCAGTCCGTGACCCGGGCCATCCCATGCAAGAGCGATTCATCGCATTGCGCGGGAAGGAACGGTGGACCTGGTGCAAATCCGGGACCGACAGTATAGTCTGGATGGGAGAAGGGGACACATTTGATGCGTTTGCGTATGAGCGTTCATGCTTATTTTTCTTGTGCTTATTTTCACAAGTGGGATAGGTTTGTTTGAAATATAAGAAAGTATTACTGGACTTATATTTCATCCGCGAAAGGTTTGCGGTTCTTTTTTGGAGCTGCATAGCCGTTTGTGTATGAATAGCTTTATTTTGCAAGCATGGAATGGTTATTTTTCCCACCCCCGTTGGCTAAGCTGGCTAATGGGGGTGTTTTTGCATTTATGGAAATTTTAAACGATTCGTATTATATGAGTCTTGCTCTTGAACTCGCCGCTAAAGCCTCCGGGCAGACCGGCATTAATCCGGTTGTTGGCTGCGTTGTTGTGAAGGACGGACGGATTATTGGCGTTGGTACCCACCTTAAGCGGGGAACAGGTCACGCAGAGGTACACGCGCTGCAGATGGCCGGTGACGAAGCGGAAGGGGCAACGGTGTATGTAACCCTTGAGCCGTGCAGCCATTATGGCAAAACACCGCCATGCTGCGAGCGCATTATTAATGCAAAGGCTGCTCGTGTCGTTGTGGCGACCACTGATCCCAATCCGCAGGTTGCGGGCAGAGGGATCGCGCGTCTCCGGGAGGAAGGCATCGAAGTTGAGGTTGGTCTGCTTGAAGAACAATCCCGGAGCATGAACGAGAAATTCAACAAATACATTACGTCCCGGCTGCCTTATGTAACGTTAAAGACGGCAAGCACGCTGGATGGGAAAATTGCTTCCCATACGGGAGACAGCCGCTGGATTACGGGTTCTACCGCACGCGAGCAGGTGCATACGCTGCGCCACCAGCACGAGGCGATTATGGTGGGCATTGGTACTTTGCTTGCGGATGATCCTCAACTGACGACCCGCGCGGCTGTTCCCGCGATTCATCCGGTTCGGATTATTGTGGACAGTCAGCTTCGCCTGCCGCTGGATGCTAGAGTAGTGACGGACGGCTTAGCCCGCACGATTGTACTCGCATCTGCGAAGGCTGATCCTTCTCGAGAGCAGGCGCTGACCGAAGCCGGCGTCGAAGTCATCCGCTGCGGTGACGGAGAGCAGGTTGTTCTGGCTGAAGCAATGCGCAAGCTTGGCGAGCTGGAGATTGGTTCGATTCTGCTGGAGGGCGGCGGCAAACTTAACGGGGCTATGCTGGAAGCCGGATTAATCGATAAGATTATGATCTACATGGCAGTAAAGATTATCGGCGGGCTTGACTCCCCCGGCACCTTTACGTTCGCCGGGTTCGAGAAAATGTCGGAGGCCATTGAACTGGATCATGTGAAGGTGGAAATGGCAGGAGAAGATATTTGTATATCGGGATATCCTGTATACGGTAATGAATAGATTGGGGGAGTGCCCGTGTTTACCGGCCTGGTTGAGGAAGTTGGCACTTTAAGACGGGTTAAGAAACAAGGCGAAGCGATGGTTCTGACGGTAGAAGCTTCAAAGGTTACGGAAGGGGTTGCCCTTGGCGACAGCATTTCCGTAAACGGCGTGTGTTTAACCGTCATTTCCTTCGACCGGACATCGTTTGATGCGGATGTCATGCCGGAGACATACCGGAAGTCCAATCTGCATCAGCTCCGCCCGGGCCAGGACGTGAATCTGGAGCGGGCAATGCTGGCCGGAGGCCGATTCGGCGGTCACATCGTGCAGGGGCATGTCGACGGAGTTGGCATGATCACCGGCCGGGAGACGGATGCGAATGCGGTTGTGTTCGCCATTCGGCTGTCTGACGACGAAATGATGCGGTATGTCATTCCTAAGGGTTCTATTACGATTGATGGGATCAGCTTAACGGTGGTCAGTACCAATGCCACAGGCTTCTCGGTATCGGTGATCCCGCATACCTTGGGGGAAACCGCGCTGATGAACAAGAAAGCCGGCGATTCGGTCAATATCGAATGCGATGTCATCGGCAAATACGTCGATCATCTTCTGCATTACAAACCCGCCGGCAGTTCAGGTTCTTCCGGGCGGACGGAATCAAAGCTTAGCGCAGCCTTTTTAAGCGAGAATGGTTTTCTATAAATACTAGGGTAACCGGATAGCAGGGAGGGAAATTGATGAATAGACAAGAGCTGGAACTGCAAGAAAATGTGTTTGACTCGATGGAAGCCGCGCTGGAGGATTTGAAAGCAGGCAAGCCGATTATCGTAGTAGACGACGAAGACCGCGAGAACGAGGGGGATTTGATTGCCCTGGCGGAGACCGCGTCTCCTGAAGTTATTAATTTCATGATTACGGAAGCACGCGGCCTGGTCTGTGTCCCTATTACGCGGGAACGCGCCGAGCAGCTTGATCTGCCGCCGATGGTCCAGCATAATACGGATTACCATGGCACAGCCTTTACGGTATCCGTGGATCACGTATCCACGACGACGGGTATCTCAGCCTATGAACGCTCGCAGACGGTCAAATCATTGATTGACCCAACGACGAAAGCAACGGATTTCCGCAAGCCGGGACATATTTTCCCGCTGGTTGCGAAGGATGGCGGCGTCATTCGCCGCGCGGGCCATACGGAAGCCGGAATCGACCTTGCCCGCATGTGCGGCTCGGAGCCTGCGGCAGTCATTTGCGAGATTATTAAAGAGGATGGGACGATGGCCCGTCTTCCGGATCTGATCGCATTCAAAGAGAAGCATAACCTGAAGCTGATCACCATCCAAGGAATGATTGCTTACCGCAACGCCAAGGAAAAGCTTGTTGACCGCATCGTAGAGGTTGATATGCCGACGGACTTCGGGAATTTCCGGGCGATTGCCTTCTCTAATCAGGCAGACGGCAAAGAGCATATCGCGTATGTCAAAGGCCGGATAGATCCGGAGAAGCCTGTGCTTGTCCGCGTTCATTCGGAATGCCTGACAGGGGATGTCTTCCATTCACACCGCTGCCAATGCGGGCCGCAGCTGCAGTCGGCGCTTGAGCAAATCAATGAAGAAGGCAGCGGCATTCTTCTTTACATGCGTCAGGACAGTCAAGAGCTTGTAAATAAGCTGAAGAATTATTCCCAGCTCGATCAGGGCGGGGACAAAAAAGATGCCAAGCCTAAGATGGATCTTCGCGATTACGGCGTGGGGGCACAAATACTGCGAGACCTTGGCGTCCGCCAGATGCGGCTGCTCACGAATAACCCGCGCAAGATCAGAGGCCTCGAAGGCCATGGAATCGAGATCGTTGAACGGGTGCCGATTGAAATCCGCGAAGCCGGCAAGAAGTAAAGCAAGCCAAAATATTAGTCATAATGACCAGGAGGGCTTAACATGCCAAACGTATTTGAAGCAAGCGTAGTATCGGAAGGACTTAGATTTGGGGTAGTTGTTGGACGTTTTAACGAATTTATCTCGGGTAAGCTGCTCAGCGGTGCGCTTGACGGCTTCAAACGCCATGGCGCGCAAGACAACGATGTGGATATCGCTTGGGTACCGGGCGCATTTGAAATTCCTCTTATCGCGCAAAAAATGGCGGAAAGCGGAAAGTACGATGCCGTTATCACGCTTGGCGCCGTTATCCGGGGATCAACTCCGCACTTTGATTACGTGTGCAACGAAGCTGCGAAAGGCGTTGCCGCAATCGCCCTGAAAACAGGCGTGCCAACGATTTTTGGCGTATTGACGGTGGATTCGATCGAGCAAGCCATTGAGCGTGCGGGCACAAAAGCCGGAAATAAAGGCTATGAAGCGGCTGTTTCTGCAATAGAGATGGCAAATTTGTCGAAATTACTGCATAATTAGAGTAATAGCTCAAATTATGCTGCGTTACTTGTTATAGGACGTCAGCCATTTGCGCATGGCAGGGGGATCGTAAGAAGTGACGATGCATTACAAGTTGGAATCCTTTGAAGGACCGCTCGATTTGCTGCTTCATCTTATCGATAAGTCAGAAATCGACATCCATGAGGTTTCGATTAGTGAAATAACGGATCAATACATGGATTACTTAAATGCGATGAAGGAATTGGAGCTGGAGCTGACAAGCGAATTCCTTGTTATGGCGGCAACGCTGCTTGCCATCAAGAGCAATCAGCTGCTGCCCAAACCTCCCGTCTTCGAGGACTTCTATGAAGAATGGCCGGATGACGGCCTTGATCCGAGGGACGAGCTTATTCAGAAGCTGGTCGAATATCGTAAATTCAAGCAAATTGCAGAGCAGCTTCGGGAGAAGGAACTGGAGCGCAGCCTTATTTATTCCCGCGAGCCGGATGATATGACGCCGTATATGAAAGAAGAGATCGTCAATCCGCTTGAGGGCTTGCATATCTCCGATCTGATTGCCGCATTCCAGCGGGCGCTGCGCAGAGCGGCGCGCCGCAACATCGTGGCAACCGTGCAACGGGATGAAATCTCGGTTAAGGACCGGATTCGGGATATTGTTGAAGTCCTGAAGCAGTTCGAGATCGTACGGTTCTCCCGTCTGATCCGCGAGAATATGAACAAGCATGAGGTTGTTGTGACGTTCCTTGCTATTCTGGAGTTGATGAAGATGAAACATATTCGCTGCTTCCAGCATCAGCTGTTTGATGATATCGTCATTCATTGGAGAGGAGAAGCGGCGGACAATGGATTATCCGAAGTTGAAATCGATTATTGAAGGCCTGTTGTTTATGGCAGGCGACGAAGGACTAAACAAACGGCAGCTAGCCGATATTTTGCAGCTTGAAGCTGATCTGGCGGCCGATCTTGTGTACGATCTTCACAGGGATTTGGCTCGCGAGCAGCGCGGGGTGCAGGTAACGGAGGTAGCCGGGGCATACCGGATGACTACGAATCCGGACCACGCCACCTACTTTGAGCGCATGGCGTATACGCCGACGCGTTCCCAGCTGTCGCAGGCAGCGCTTGAGACCTTGTCCATTGTGGCTTATCGCCAGCCGATTACCCGTATCGACATTGAGGAGATCCGGGGCGTCAAGAGCGACCGGGCGATTCAATCGCTTGTGTCCAAGGATTTAATTGAGGAGGTCGGACGGGCCGAGGCAATCGGCAGGCCGATTTTGTACGGAACAACGAAATCATTCCTGGATTATTTTGGATTGCCGAATATTAAAGCCTTGCCGGAACCTAAACAAGTCGATATCGAAGAGGCGCTCGAGGAACAGACGCAAATGCTGTTCGAGCGTTTGGGCGAACGCCAAACAACGATTGACGAGTTTATTCCGGTTCATGAAGACAAGGAATAAACGGAATGTCAGGTTTTTCTAAAGAATGGTCGAAATGTTGAACAATTGGTCCGTTATTTCCCGCAGAAGCGGGATAACGGACTTTTTTACTTTTTTATCTAGTGACAATCGCGATGAAAGTTGGTTATAATGGCGGTTGTTCTTTTTATAAAGGAAAGGATGAACCTGTTTGATCAGGGGATTCTAGCAGTAATGGCATACGATGGATAGCAGGAGGTAATACCACTGATTGAGCTTCTGGACATAAGAAAAACTTACGGAAATAGCGTGGAAGCTGTTAAAAATATAAGCCTGACCATTAATAAAGGTGAAATATTCGGCATTATCGGACATTCCGGGGCAGGCAAGAGCACCTTGCTCCGTTGCGTGAATTTGCTGGAGCGCCCAACATCGGGGACGGTTAAGGTAGGCGAAGTGGAGCTGACCCGGCTGTCGTCCACGCAGCTGCAGAAGGAACGCCGCAGAATCGGAATGATTTTTCAGCACTTTAATCTCTTGTCGATGGCGACTGTTCGCGATAATATCGCGTTTCCGCTTGAGCTTGCGAAGATGCCAAGGGCTGCAGTAAAGCAACGGGTAGACGAGCTGCTTAAGCTGGTAGGGCTGGAGCAGCATGCGGATAAATATCCGGCGCAGCTCTCGGGTGGCCAGAAGCAGCGCGTGGGGATCGCCAGAGCGCTGGCGAACAATCCTGATGTGCTGCTGTGCGACGAGGCTACCTCGGCGCTTGATCCGCAGACGACAAACGCGATTTTGTCGCTTCTGATGGACATTAATCAAAAGCTGGGCATCACGATTCTGCTTATTACGCACGAGATGCATGTCATCCGCTCGATCTGTGACCGCGTTGCCGTTATTGACGGCGGCGAGATCGTCGAGATGGGGGATGTTCTGGATGTCTTCCTGAAGCCGCAGCATTCGATTACGAAGGATTTCGTCAGCCAGATTGCGGACTCCTTCGATCCGCGTGAGCTTATTGATACGAGGAGCGGCCGTCTCATCAAAATCAATTACGTTGGCGAGATTACGTACGAGCCGCTTTTGTTTAACGCGGTCAAATCAACCTCCGTTCAGTTTACGATCCTGCAAGGAACCGTCTCCCGCATGAAGAATACGCCTTACGGACAGCTGGTCATCGAGTTTATCGGCGATAACGGAGAGATTGACAGGGTGCTTGACGAGCTTCGGGCGAAAGGGCTGGAAGTAGGTGATTTGAAATGATGCTGAAGCAGAAGATTGACTGGAGCCAGGTGCGCTGGGAAGATATTTGGCCGGCAACCAAAGACACCTTGACGATGATTGGCGCTTCGCTGATATTTACCGTCATTCTCGGCTTGTTAATCGGGATCATACTTTTCTTGACTTCCCGAAAACAGCTGCTTGAACAGCCTATCGTGTACGGTTTGTTATCGTTTGTAGTTAATATCCTGCGATCGGTACCGTTTGTCATTCTAATGATTCTGATTATGCCGATGACAAAGATTCTGACCGGTACGACCCTAGGCGTACAGGGCACGATTCCGCCGCTTGTTGTTGCGGCAGCGCCGTTTTTCGCCAGACTGGTGGAAACATCTCTCCGCGAAGTGGACAAAGGCGTTATCGAAGCAGCGCAGGCGATGGGCGCTTCCAGATGGGATATCGTCAGACGCGTCCTGCTGCTTGAAGCAAGACCGGGCTTGCTGGCGGGAATTACGATTACGGCGGTAACGCTTGTGTCTTATACGGCTATGGCCGGCGTTATTGGCGGCGGCGGTCTCGGTGATCTTGCCCTGCGCTACGGTTATCAAAGATTCCAGCTTAGCGTTATGATCGTAACGGTAGCCATGCTCATTATTTTGGTTCAACTCCTGCAGATGGTAGGCGACCATTTGGTTCGCCGGTTTAGCCGGAAGTAAGGTGGACATCATAGAAGCAACATACAGAAGGTGGAGGAAACGGAAATGAAGAAATTTGGTTTTATCCTGCTTGCCCTTACGCTTGTCATTGCGTTATCCGCATGCGGCGCTAAGAAGGAAGAGAGCAATACGAACAACACTTCTGCCGGCAATGGCGGCAATGAAGTAAAAGAAGTAACCTTGAAGGTTGGCGCAACTCCGGTGCCGCACGCGGAAATTCTTAATTTCATCAAGCCTGCTTTGAAGGAACAAGGCATTAATCTTGAAGTTGTAGAATTCAACGATTATGTTCAACCGAATACGCGACTGTACGAGAAAGAACTGGACGCAAACTTCTTCCAGCATACGCCGTACCTTGACCAATTCAACAAAGACAAGGGTTATGATCTTGTAAGCGTTGCGGGCGTTCACATTGAGCCAATGGGCGCTTATTCCAAAAAAATCAAAAGCGCGGATGAACTGAAAGACGGCGCTAAAGTGGTAATTCCAAACGACCCGACAAACGGAGGCCGTGCGCTTCAACTGCTTGCTGCTAATAATGTTATCAAGCTGAAAGACGGCGTTGGCGTTGCAGCTACCGTGCACGACATTACCGAAAATCCGAAAAACCTGAAAATTACCGAGGTAGAAGCCGCTACTCTTCCGCGCGTTTTGGGAGAAGTCGATCTTGCTCTGATCAACTCCAACTTTGCGCTCGAAGCGGATCTTGTTCCTTCGAAGGATGCTATCTTCATCGAAGGCAGCGATTCGCCTTACGTAAATATTCTGGTTGCCCGTCCGGACAACAAAGATTCCGACGCCATGAAGAAACTGGCTGCGGCTTTGCAATCCCCGGATGTGAAGAAATTTATCGAAGACAAATATGCGGGCGCGATTGTTCCCGCGTTTAAATAATCCGTATTTTAAATAAACCGTGCATTAATCTGTACGGTTTATTTTTATCTATCAATCTAGAAGATTACTAAACAAATTCGCCTATTATTTACTAATTCCGTATATTACCCCTAGGATCCTCGCATCCTGGGGTTTTTTTGCATGAAATTAAATAGCCAAGCCATACTACAAGTAACCTATTTTTCATAAAGCTGGAGGAAGCATGGAATGATCGGTTATCCGTATGTTTGGGTACTCGCGGCCGGTCTCATTATTGTGCTTTTCCTTCTCATTGCCTTGGTATCGCCGGTTGTGATCCAAGGAGAGATGAGACGCGATGGGGAAAATGACGACATCGAGATCAATTTCAAGGCGCTCTTCGGATTATTGCGCTATAAGCTGAAGATACGTTCAATTGATTTCAGCGGCAAGGCGATCCGTCTGCATGAGCATTTAATGGGTACAAGCATCGGCATGAGCAGCAAGGACGAGAAGAATGATGAAATTGACACTCACCGCGTAATGGTTGGAATCGAGAAATATAAGCGCGCCGCCGCATTGACGTACAACCTCTCTCATTGGGCGAAGCAAACGTTAGCAAAGGTCAGGCTGGAGGAGTGGAAATGGTTCAGCTACGTAGGCACGGGTGATGCGATGTGGACGGCAATGGCGACAGGCGCGCTGTGGTCGGTAAAAACAACGACCTTGGGTGTGTTGTCCCAATTTGTGAAGCTGAGTGCCGAGCCGAGAGTGGAGGTGCAGCCTGTGTATGCGCATACTTGCTTCCGAACAGAATGGACCTGTATCGCCAAGATTGGTTTAGGCAATGCCATCATGGCAGGCCTGCACCTGCTTGTTCGCCTAAGGAATGCAAAAGAAGGCGTCCAGGCTTGGCGAAGCTTGCTGTTTAAAGCATAAACGCTTAGGGCTGATTCGAGGCTAACGTTTGGCTTCATACATAGTCCATACCCGGACTGAGCACAATACCAAAAGTGTAGGCGAGTCCTCATCCTTAACGCACAAACACAATTTAACTTCAGGAGGAGTCACAATGCCAGAACATCCGATTCAAGGCCTCATGCAGACCGCAATGGAAAATATCAAAGAGATGGTCGACGTCAATACGATTGTCGGCGATCCTGTTCAAACGCCGGATGGCAGCATCATTATGCCGATCTCGAAGGTAGGTTTCGGCTTCGTGGCTGGCGGCAGCGATATCCGCTTCGACGGCTCTGCCTCGCATGATCACTCTTCGTCATCTGACGGCCATAACCAACATAATGCCGGGGCTGCAGGGCCGTTTGGCGGCGGCAGCGGCGGGGGCGTCTCGATTACGCCAATTGCTTTTCTTGTGGTTGGTACGCACGGCGTGAAGATTGTACCGCTTGATAACCAAACGCATCTGATGGAGCGCATTATCGATTCGGCTCCTGTCGTATTCGATAAAGTGCAGCATATGTTCAGGACATCAGCCGGCAAACACGAACACGACTATATCACAGATGGTAACGACACCCTCATCTAGGGAAACTGCCCGCAAGGGCAGTTTTTCGTTTTAGGGCATGTCTTAATTTGCCCATTCTAAGCATATACTGTACAAGGTGAGGGCTGACGATAGGAAAGGAGCAGCGAAAGACGTGATAGGAAGACAGCTTCGCCGGATAGGAATCGCCTTATGGGCAGCAAGTTTGATTTGGGGGACAAGCTTTACGGCATCCGTGTACGCGGCACCAAATCCTTATCACACTAGCGCGAACGGTTCGGCGCTGGTTGATGTGAAATCGGGTAGAATTCTGTATAGCGAAAATGGAGACCAATCGATGCGGATAGCCAGTCTGACAAAAATCATGACTGCAATAGTCGCAATCGAGCATGGTAAGCTGTCAGAGCGAGTGAAGACGAGCAGCAGAGCGGTTGGCAAAGAGGGCTCTTCCATTTATCTGCAGCTGGGTGAGGAAATGACCCTTCTCAATATGCTGTATGGACTTATGCTGCGTTCAGGCAATGATGCGGCAACGGCAATCGCCGAGCATGTAGGAGGCTCGGAAGAAGGCTTTGTCCATCTCATGAACGAGAAAGCCGAGATGCTTGGTTTAACGCATACCCAATTCAAAAACCCGCATGGTCTGGATGTAGAAGGACACTATTCATCTGCCAATGACCTTGCCAAACTGACGGCATACGCGCTTCGGAATCCGGTATTTGCTGAAATCGTGAGCACCAAGGTCAAAAGCGTCCCGAATCCTCATGAGAAGTGGCAATACAGCTGGACGAACAAAAACAAAATGCTGGCTATGTATGAGGGTGCGGATGGCGTTAAGACCGGTTATACCAAAAAAGCGCTGCGTTGTCTGGTCAGCTCGGCGACGCGAGACGGACAGCAACTAGCTGCCGTAACGTTGAATGACCGGGATGATTGGGTAGACCACCGTCAAATGCTGGACTGGGGCTTTAAGCATTATCCGCTGATGGAAGTGGCAAGCAAGGGCCAGACGATTGCCGGATACCCGTTAGCGGTGGGGAATTCTTTCTATTATCCGTTAGCCGAAGAGGAACGGGGCAGTCTGCAATCCCGGCTGATCGTTCTTGATATGGCAACGATGAACTATAAGCTCGGGGAACGCGGCGCGCTTGAATGGTATTTGAACGATCAGAAAATCGGATCCATTCCCGTATATGACATCGGAAGCGCAAGAATGAGCTTGCCGGAGCGCAAGCCGATGTCGGATGCCGCATTGCTTCTTGATTATAAAAAAGCTTCCAGAGAGCATGAAAGCTTCATACATTCGATAACTGCTGTTATCGGTGCACTATTTTGAAATATAGGCAGTTTTCGCTGCTTGTATTTCACACGCGGAACGAATGCTTATCATCGGCAGCGTTTACGCTTGGCTAATCGGGGGAGGTAAGCCAATTATGGTGAACTGGATATGGTTGTTTTTTATTGTTATAAGCGTGGTTGTGGCGGCTATTAACGGTCGGATTGACGCAGTGACGCAGGCGGCGTTCGATGGCGCTAAATCGGGAGTAACCATCAGCTTCGGGCTAATCAGCATTATGGTATTTTGGCTGGGGATGATGCGGATTGCGGAGGATGCAGGGGTGCTGAAAAAGATGGCCAAGCTGTTGAGTCCGGTTGTCAGATGGTTATTTCCGGACGTTCCGGCCAATCATCCCGCGATGGGCTATATCATGAGCAACCTAAGCGCTAATCTGTTCGGATTAGGCAACGCCGCCACACCAATGGGGATTAAAGCGATGCAGGAGCTGCAAAAGCTTAATCCCGATCAGGAGACGGCAACACCGGCTATGTGCACCCTTCTGGCGTTAAATACGTCCAGTATTACGCTTGTTCCTACAACATTAATTGCAATCCGGATGAATTACGGTTCGGCTAACCCTGCGGAAATTGTCGGTACAACGCTTGCGGCAACATTTGTTGCGACAGGCGCCGCTATTCTTGCGGACCGATGGTACCGCAGGAGGTCTGGGCCGCCTCCGGCAAATAAATTGACTTCAGGTAAAACGTCCGGCAAGGCCTTGCCGGCTCATACCACAATGGATCCTCCAATTTCGGCTGTCACGGCAGTTAAGGGGGGTGGCGATATTGTTTGAGTTGTTTACCCGCATTTCGGCTTGGCTTATTCCTGCTATTATCGTATTTATTCCTTTATATGCGGCATTCCGGAAAGTCCCTGTATACGAAACCTTTATTGAAGGCGCAAAAGACGGCTTTGGCACTGCTATTAACATTATTCCCTCGCTGGTTGGCATGATGGTGGCCATCAGTATGTTCCGCGCTTCCGGTGCCATGGATCTGATGCTTGGCGCCGTGCGTCCGTTGTTTGATTGGTTAAGCATTCCGACAGAAGTATTGCCGCTTGGCATTCTGCGGCCGCTGACAGGAGCGGGATCGCTTGCTTTCACCGCCGATCTAATTGCCACGCATGGACCGGATTCCATGATAGGCCGTATCGCGTCTACGATTCAAGGCAGTACGGATACAACGCTGTACGTGTTGACGGTCTATTTTGGCGCGGTGGGTATCCGCAAGACCAAATATGCGTTGAAAGTTGGCTTGTTCTCCGATTTAGTCGGATTTTTGGCCGCAATTATGATCTGTCTGTACATATTCAAGTAGCTCGCGCTTGTGCTTTCCCTCCCATATCGTTATGATGGAGGTTGAGGTGAAAGCATTGGAACGTTTACAGAAAATATTAGCACAAGCGGGCGTCGCATCCCGTCGAAAATGCGAAGAGCTTATTCTTGCCGGTGCCGTTGAGGTAAATGGCGAGAAAGTGACAACGCTGGGAGTTAAAGCGGATCCGGCAACGGATGAAATTACGGTGAACGGCAAGCCGATCCGCAGCGAGAAAAAAATCTATTTGATGCTGAATAAGCCAAAAGGTGTCATCACAAGCGCCAAGGATCCGCAAGGGCGCAAAGTGGTGGCTGATTTTTTGCCCGGCATTAGAGAGCGCGTGTATCCGGTCGGACGATTGGACTACGATACCGAAGGATTGCTGCTTCTTACGAATGACGGGGAGTTCGCCAATCTTCTTACGCATCCGAGCCATCACGTGCCTAAGACCTATTACGCAACCGTAAAAGGCGTACCGCACGGATCGCTTTTGGATCAGTTGAAGAAGGGCGTTATGCTGGAGGATGGTTTGACGGCGCCTGCAGAGGTCGAATATCAGGATATTGACGAAGAGAAAAACATGTCGACCATTCGCATTACCATCTACGAAGGACGCAACCGTCAGGTGCGCCGCATGTTTGATGCGATCAAACATCCGGTTCTGAAGCTGAGACGCGTGAAATTCGGCGAGCTTGGTCTCCGTACACTAGCCAGAGGACAGTTCAGACACCTTACTCCGGTTGAAGTTAAGGAGCTTCGGGACCAGGCGCGCAAGACACATAAAGTTCATAAAAAGTAAACGGCGGCAGCGGTTATTGCCGCCCATTTTTCGTTATAATGAGTGTATTATTAGCTGACATCAATGGTGAAATGTAGGTGATGGGACGGGAATGGGCAAGTATCGAAAAACGGTGCAAATTGTCATTCTGCTTGCCGTGCTAGTTGTAGGCGGATATGCCATTGGCAATACCCTATTCGCCGCTAGGGACGAAGGCATCCCGAAGATCGGGGAACAGCCGCCTGATTTTACGCTGGCCGATTTGCAGGGCAATACGCACAATCTTTCTGATTATAAAGGCAAGGCCGTTGTCATTAACTTCTGGGGGAGCTTCTGCCCGCCTTGCGTGAAGGAAATGCCGGAGTTCGAGCGCCAGTTCGAGAAATGGAAGGACTCGGGTCTCGAGGTGCTCGCGATTAACCTAAGCGAAGACACCCTTACGGTTAACAACTTTGTGCGCAGGTTTGACCTGAGTTATCCGATTTTGCGCGACGTGAACCGAAAGACGGAGCGGAAATACGGGCTGGAGTCCTACCCGACAACCTTTTTTGTCAAGCCGGACGGGACCATTCTGGATGTATTTGTAGGCGGGATGAGCGAGAATGATATCGATTCCCGTGTAGACAAACTGCTGCAGTAAAGCTGACTAGGAGGTTTCACGGTGTTATCGCTACATAACACGAAATGCGAATGCGGGCATCAGAACGCGGTTGGAACGGTCTTGTGCGAGAGCTGCGGCAAGCCGCTCATGGAAGACGTCGAGAGCGATGCCCCTCTTGAAATGCGTTACGACGGCGTTGCGCGCCGGTCGCAGAAGAGCAATCCGAACCCGATTGATAAGATTTGGAATTTTTTCTCATCCGTCAAAATCGCCGTTTATTTAATCGTAATTACGCTGGTAACGGCTATGCTTGGTACGATATACCCGCAGGAAGGGTCGTTCCTGAATAATTTCAAGCCTTCCGTGTATTACGAGGAGACTTACGGGCTGCCCGGCAAGATTTATTATAAGCTGGGCTTGTCTCATACATACGATTCATGGTGGTTTATTACGCTGCTGGTTATGATCGGCACTTCATTAGTAATATGCAGTCTTGACCGCGTGCTGCCGTTGTATAGAGCGCTGAGCAAGCAGCAAATCCGCAAGCACCTTAGGTTTATTACTAGACAGAAGGCTGTGTACAACAGTCAGGTTGAAGGTGATGCGGAAGAATGGGTCAAGCAGTTCTCCGCGCATCTGAAGAAAAAGCGCTATAAGATACATACAGACGGTACGGCAATGCTTGCCGAGAAGAATCGTTTCAGCCGCTGGGGCCCTTATATTAATCACATCGGTCTGATCCTGTTCCTGCTGGCTATCCTTGCACGAAGTCTTCCAGGCTGGCAAATGGACAGCTATGTGAGTATACCTGATGGGGATACCGTACAGATCGAGGGGACGAACTACTTCGTGAAGAACGAGAAGTTCACCGTCGAGTATTACACGGATGACGAGCTTCCGCCTGAGCTTAAAGGAACGGTCCGTGCAAAGCGTTACGAGACAAAGGCTGTATTATACAAGTGCACCGACAACTGCGGAGACAACGCAACGGGTGAGCCTGAACTGAAGCAAGTGAAGGAACAGGAGATTCGGGTAAACCATCCACTCAAATACGACGGGATCAAGCTGTATCAATTCGACTATGATGTAACGCCGAAGCTGAAGAGCGTAAATCCTGTTCTTATGAACAAGGAGACGGGCGAGTCTTACGGACCGTTCGAGCTTCCGATGAAGGATGCGCCACTGGATTACACGCTTGGGCCGTACAAAATGAAGCTGGCCGCCAATTACATGGAATTCGGAATTGGTGAAGACGGCGAACCCGTTACGCTCAGCCGTGATCCCAATGCGCCGGCCTTTATCTTCTTGATTACAGGTCCCGGCTTACCGGAGAAAGGTCAGCCTTATATCTATTTCCCGATGCAAAAGGATAAAGAAAAGTTTGATCAGGACAAGCTTAATGCTTCAATCGCGGACAAACTGGAGATCAAGGTAAACGGGATGGAAAACGTTCATTTTGCCGAAGCCTCCACCTATCTGAACGTCCGCAAAGATAAAGCTTTGACTTATGTCTGGTACGGCGCCGCTATTTCGATGCTTGGCCTGCTGCTTGGCTCTTATTGGCAGCACCGGCGGATCTGGCTGCGCATTGACGACGGCAAGCTGTCGCTTGGCGCGCATACAAACAAAAACTGGTACGGCATGAGAGCAGACGTGGCTTACGCACTCCGGAAATCCGGAATTGACGTAGATCCGAAGTCGCTCGATAACGGAGGGAATAACGCGTGAGTTATGTCGATTTCAGCAGCGATGCCTTTATCGCCGCCTTCTTCCTATATTGCTTTGCATTCCTGTTCTATGTGGTAACGATTGCAGGGAAAAAGTGGAGCAATCGTGATCCGAAAAAGCATGAACAACGCTGGTCGCGAATCTCATTCGTAACCTCGACGCTTGGTCTTATCGCACATCTGACCTTCTTCTTCACACGCTGGATCGGAAGCGGCCAAATCCCGACAAGCAACATGTATGAGTTTATTACCTTCCTTGGCATGGCTATTATGATCGCGTTTACAATCGTATATGCGATCTACCGCAAGCCGCTGCTCGGGATGTTCGCTTTGCCGCTTGTCGTCCTGGTTGTTGCTTATGCTTCCGTATTCCCGCAGGAAGTGCAGCCGCTAATTCCGGCGCTAAGCTCAATCTGGCTGAAAGTGCACGTAACGACCGCAGCGCTTGGCGAGGCCTTCTTCGCTGTAGGTTTTGCAGCGGGTCTGATGTACTTGCTTCGAGTGGTCGATTTCAAGCAAACCTCAAAGGAAGCTAAACGGGATCAGTTTTGGGTAGAATTCTCTTTATATACGATTGTCCTTGTGATTGGATTCATCGCTATTGTATTTATTTTCAGAGGGGCAGGGTACCAGGCTACCTTTACTCAAGAGAATGTCACCATCGACAGCAAAGGCGTGGATCATTCCTCGACGGATACGGCGGAATATACGCTGCCGCCAATCGTAAAACCTTATAACAGCACGGCGGATCATATGGATTCTTTCCTGGGCATGGATAAGCCGCTGTTTGAAGCGCCTAGCTGGATGAAAGGCGTTAACGCCGGACGCAAGCTTAATACGGTTATCTGGTCGGTTATCGCGGGTTCGATTCTGTACGGTCTTATTCGTCTCTTGTTCCGCAAACGGATCGGAGCCGTTATACATCCGCTTATGGATGATATTGATCCGGATGATCTTGATGAGATCAGCTACAGGGCAATTGCAATCGGCTTCCCCGTCTTTACGCTAGGCGCGCTTATCTTCGCGATGATCTGGGCGAATATCGCCTGGGGCCGCTTCTGGGGTTGGGATCCGAAGGAAGTATGGGCGCTCATTTCATGGCTGTACTACAGTGCATATCTGCACTTCCGTTTATCGCGCGGCTGGCAGGGAAAACGTTCTTCTTGGCTCGCGGTTATCGGCTTTGTCGTTATTCTATTCACCCTGGTTGGGGTTAACCTTGTCATTGCTGGTTTACACTCCTACGCAGGCGTATAATAATCCTTATGAAAATTGTTTTGAAAGGAGCAACACCGCATGTCCGACTATGCAAGCCGTATTCTTGTGGTAGATGACGAGGAACGGATTCGTCGTTTGCTGAAAATGTATTTGGAGAAGGAAGGCTATTTAATCGATGAAGCGGAAGACGGCGAGACGGCGCTTCGGCTCGCTACCGTAACCGATTATGCGCTTATTCTGCTCGATGTCATGCTTCCGGGCATTGACGGCGTGGAGGTGTGCTCCCGTTTGCGGCAAGTAAAAGCAACGCCGGTTATCATGCTGACAGCCAAAGGGGAAGAGATGAACCGGGTGCAAGGATTTGAAGTCGGCGCCGACGACTATGTCGTGAAGCCGTTTAGTCCTCGCGAGGTCATCTACCGGGTGAAGGCGATTTTGCGCCGCTCGTCAGCTACTGCCTTTTTGACAAAAGAAGTGAACTCGAGCAATAACATCGTATTCCCGCATTTGGTTATTGAGCATGATGCGCACCGAGTATCAGCTGGTGGGCAAGAGGTCAGCCTGACGCCTAAAGAATATGAGCTGCTTCATTACCTTGCCGTATCGCCGGACAAAGTCTTCTCGCGGGAAGAGCTGCTGAAGGATGTATGGAACTATGAGTTCTTTGGCGACCTTCGGACCGTAGATACGCATGTGAAACGTCTTCGCGAGAAATTGAACAAAGTATCGCCCGATGCGGCTTCGATGATTACTACGGTATGGGGAGTCGGATATAAGCTTGAGGTGCCGAAGTAATGAGGCTGCTGAAGCGCTGGGGACATTTCGCCCTGCATACGGTGGTCGGGAAGCTATGGTGGACGATTATGTTTCTCGTCGCCCTTGTCCTTGTTATTCTCGGGACGTTCCTGCTCCAGTATATCGATATCGCCTTTAAAGATTCCCAGCATCAAATTAAAGTGTTGTTTATCGTGGTAGCGATTCTGGGCTTCTTGTTGTCAACATTCTTTGCTTTCTTCTTGTCGTCGAGGATTCAACAGCCCTTGCTCCAGTTGAAGAGAGCAGCGGATTCCATCGCAGGGGGCAATTATAAGACGCGGGTACAAATCCGCTCCTCGGATGAGATTGGGGATCTGGCTAAGACCTTTAACCATATGACCGAGCAGTTAGGTACGCTGATTGATGACTTGAACCACGAGAAAGAGCATTTGTCCAGCATACTGCGGAGTATGGGAGATGCGGTTATTACGTTTGACGCAGATGGGAGAGTCATTCTGACGAACCCGCCGGGTCACATGCTGGTAAGCCGGTGGTCCGACCTGGAGATGGATATCGATTGGGAAGAGGAAGAAGCGCCTCCGTTTCACGACGTGCCCGGACCTCTGCGGGATACGTTTCAACGCGTGATGCATTCCGGACGCGATTGTACCAATAAAGTGCAAGTCATTAACAACGTGTGGTCCGTCGTGATGGCCCCGCTTCAAAATGAAGGGGTTGTCCGCGGTGCGGTTGCCGTTATCCGGAATGTAACGGAGGAGCATAAGCTTGAGAAGCTGCGACGGGATTTTGTGGCGAATGTCTCGCATGAGATTCGGACGCCGCTCTCCATGCTGCAGGGCTACAGCGAAGCGCTGCTGGATGATATCGTTGCTTCGCCGGAAGAAAGGAAAGAGCTCGTTCAAGTAATCTATGACGAATCCCTTCGGATGGGCAGACTGGTTAACGATTTCCTCGATATGGCCAGGATGGAAGCCGGTCACGTTGAGCTTAGCCTTCAGGAATTCGATCTGCGCAATGTCATCCGCCGGGTTCACAGGAAGTTCCAGGTGTATGCAAAAGAACGTAACGTCAGCTTGAATGCCGATCTTCCGGATACACCGCTTGCCGTACACGAAGCGGATGAAGACCGGATTGAGCAGGTACTGACGAATCTGATGGATAATGCGCTTCGTCATACGCCAGCTGGCAAATCCATTAAGATTGCCGGTCAGACGGCGACAATAAATAACCTTAAATTCGTGAAGCTGATTGTAGCGGATGAAGGGCAAGGTATTCCTAGCGAGGATGTCCCTTATATCTTCGAACGGTTCTACAAAGCCGATAAGGCCCGCAAACGTGGTGCTTCGGGCGGAACCGGACTAGGACTTGCCATCGTTAAAAACATAATTACGCAGCATAACGGACGCATTGAGGTCGACAGCGTCCTTGGAAAAGGCACGACATTCACCTTGCTGCTGCCTGTCGAATCCAATCAATAGATGTCAATACGCTCCCTTCGGGGAGCGTTTTTTTGTTGAATGAGGGGGATTAATCTTGTTGTTCGTGGAACATGATGTGGTTTTTGTTGTTTCGCGTCAGTCTGCTTGTCGCTGGGTGCGGCATTTAAGGAGGGGCTTGATAGCTCCTCAAAAGCATTCCCCCTCACCCCTCGTGAGTGCCTCGGCCGTGCGCGCTTCGCGCAGGCCCGCGAGAGACAATCGCTACACCAGTTGAGTGTGGCGGGAATACCCGGCAAATATCATTAGGGGATATCTATCAATTACAGATAGAAGATGGTTTTCATAGAGTTGGGGTGATTGACCAGTACGAGCTATTTATCATGTACATATAAATACAGTATATCGTTACTTATAACCAATTCAGATGAAAGGAGTGCATCTATGAAAATAAAGAAAGCTAGATTTCTAGATTAAAGTGAAATGAGTGAGTTGAGCATGAAGAGAGGTTAAAGCATGCATGATTTAATGACGATCATTACCATTTGTACCTTCTTCCTTACGATTGGCTTTATATTCTGGAAACCTAATATTAATGAAGCAATTCCGGCATCCGTAGGGGCCATAATCGTCCTTTTAACCGGAACCGTGTCCCTGGCCAACCTGGGAGAGATCACGGAAACGATCAGCGGGGCAGCGATAACGATAATGGCTACGATCGTAATGGCTATTGTGTTAGAAAGCTTTGGTTTTTTTCAATGGGCTGCCGAGCTTTTGGTTCGGAAAGCAAGGGGCTCGGGCATCCGCTTATTTTGGCTGACGAACCTATTTTGCTTTTTAATGACTTTATTCGTAAACAATGATGGCAGCATCCTCATTACAACCCCAATTCTAATAATGCTGCTTAAAAGCATGGGACTCAAAAACCATCAGAAGATTCCTTATTTGATTTCCGGCGCACTAATCGCGACAGCGTCCAGCGCTCCGATTGGAGTCAGCAATATTGTCAATCTTATTGCACTTAAGATCGTTCATATGGACCTTTATATGCATACAGCCATGATGTTTGTACCTGCTTCCCTAGGCCTCGCATTGCTGACGGTTCTCCTCTTTTTTCTTTTTTATCGAACCCTTCCGAAAAAATTGCCTCCAGTTGCACCGTGGGGCTTAAAACCAGGCGGCCATCCACTTAAAGGAGATTCCAACGAAGTAGTAGTAAGAAGCACGAAATTCATGCGCAATGTGCTGATATTCGTTTTTTGTGTGCGAGTAAGCCTGTTTATAGCGTCATATATCCATTTCCCGGTATCTTTGACGGCGGTTATTGGATCCGCTTTTCTGCTCGCTTGGCGATGGATTTATTTAAAGATTCCTCCTGTAGACATGATAAAGAAAACTCCGTGGTATATACTCGTTTTTGCATTCGCAATGTATGTCATCATCTATGGCCTGCGAAATCTTGGACTTACGGAGTGGCTAATTCATTTCTTGCAGCCGCTAGTTGCCGGCAGTCTGCTGCATGCCAGTGTCCTGATGGGGCTGCTGCTGACAATCCTGTCCAACTTCTTTAACAATCATCCGGCATTAATGGTAGGAACATTGACATTGACGAATATGGGACTTGATCCGATTACGCTTAAGATCTCTTATCTTGCAAGTGTGATCGGGAGTGATATGGGTTCGCTTTTGCTGCCGATCGGAACGCTCGCCACGATTATGTGGATGCACATTCTTAGGAAAAGCGGCGTAAAAATAAGCTGGGGCCAGTATTTGAAGGTTACGATAGTCGTTATTCCGATTACCGTTATCGTCACGTTAATTTTGTTAAGCTTTTGGGTATCGTGGTTATTCTGATGGGAACTTGGTCAGAGAATCCGGCGGAAAATAAAAAATGACCTTCGGGAAGGAAGGTCACAAGATGCACAACATCAGTTTATGAGAGCGGTAAGCCATAAGCTTGGGTTTTTACGGCACACGCGTCCCATTTAACAAAGAGGGCATATAAAAACGCCGGACATCAGCTGATCGCAGCGTAATGTCCGGCGTTTTTTCTATTAGAACAATGTAATTTCTTTAGCTGTGTTCAGGTCAGACAGGCTAGTCAATTGCTCAAGGATGTCTTTGCCTGCGTTTTTATCAACAGTCAGAACCATGATCGCGGAACCGCCAACCAGCTGACGACCTACTTGCATTGTAGCGATGTTGACGTCGTTGTTGCCAAGAAGCGTACCAACGCGGCCAATGATGCCTGGTTTGTCGTTATGCGAGATCAGGATCAGGTTGCCTTCCGGAGTAACGTCAACAGGGAACTTGTCGATTTGAACGACGCGCTCGCCGTAACCGGTAAGCAGTGTGCCAGCTACGATGCGCTCTTCTTGTTTCGTGCGGAGCGATACCGTTACCAGGTTCGTAAAGTCTTTGGAAGCCTGGGATTTTTGCTGTACGATGTTCACGTCACGAACTTTAGCAAGGTGCATCGAGTTAACGACGTTAACTTGGTCGGAACCAAGGTGATGCGAGAGCACGCCTTTAACAATGTAACGAGTCAGCGGCTGAGTATCAACCTCTGCAAGCTCGCCGGAATAACGTACGGTAATTTCCTGTACGGCACCTTCCGTGATTTGCGCAACCAGGCTGCCGAGTTTCTCGCCCAGCGAATAGTATGGCTGCAGCTTGCTTTGCAGGTTAGCCGGGATAGGAGGCATGTTAACCGCATTGCTGAACGGCTCATTGCGCAGGATGTGCAAGACTTGCTCCGATACGTCGATTGCAACGTTCTCTTGAGCTTCAACCGTGGAAGCGCCAAGATGCGGAGTTACAATGATTTTCGGATGGGTCAGGAATGGATGATCCTCTGTTGGAGGCTCTACTTCAAATACGTCAAATGCCGCGCCGGCTACGATGCCAGCATCGATCGCTTCAACAAGGGCAAGCTCGTCGATAATACCGCCGCGAGCGCAGTTGATAATACGCATGCCAGGCTTCATGACTTCGAATTGCTTCTTGCCGATCATGTGACGGGTTTCCGGAGTAAGAGGTGTATGAACGGTCATGAAGTCGGCGTTGCGAACGATTTCGTCAACAGTAGCAAGCTTAATGCCAAGCTTCTCTGCACGCTCTTCCGTCATGAACGGGTCATAACCCATGATTTCCATGCCGAATGCTTTCGCGCGTTTTGCAACTTCACTGCCGATACGGCCCATGCCAAGAACACCGAGGGTTTTGTTGCGAAGCTCAACGCCAAGGAACGATTTACGGTCCCAGACGCCGCCAACAGTCTTCAGGTAGGCTTGCGGGATGTGACGGGCAACCGCCATCATCATGGCAAAAGTATGCTCACAGGTTGTAATCGTATTGCCGTCTGGTGCATTGATAACGATAATACCGCGTTGAGTTGCTGCTTCCAAATCGATATTGTCTACGCCTACGCCTGCGCGGCCTACAACTTTCAGCTGCTTGCCTGCTTCCATGATGCGCGGTGTTACGCGCGTTTGGCTGCGCACGAGCAGGGCGTCGTATTCGCCGATAATGCTCACCAATTCGTCTTCGCTAAGTCCAGGCTTTTTGTCGACCGCTACATCATCCGCGTCTACAAGCTGTTGAATGCCCAGATCACTGATGGGATCCGATACTAACACTTTAAACATATGTAGATTGCCTCCTAAAATTTTTGTGAAGTGCCGACATAAGGAGCAAACAGGAGTCTGCCCGATATGTCGGCACTTCACGTCCATTTGTATTCTGATAGTTTGTTGCTAAAACAAAAAACCTCGTCCCGGCACAGTAACGAGAGCGAGCCGGACGAGAGGTTCGTCTGAATTGCGGGCAATCGTAAATGGCAGTTGTTGTCTCCGATGTGTGAAAAAATGCACGCTTTATACCAATACGAAACGTGATTAAACCGATATGGACAACCGTTATTATTTTATAGCAAGGTGGTGGACAAATGCAATGTATAAACTTGATCAAATGTGAAATTTTCGTTATGATTCAAAGCATTACAAGAGATATTAACAGGTCAGGGGAGAGAAAGGCATTGATTAAGTGGAAGGAATTGGATCCGGAGTTGCTGCTGCAGATGCTTGCAGACGGGCAGATTGAACCGGAGCAAATCATCGACGTGCGCGAAACTTTTGAATGGGAATATTATCATTTGGAATCATCCCGGTTAATACCGATGAATACGATCCCCTATAGTCTCGGAACCATTTCGGATGACAAACCGTTATATATAGTATGCGCGCATGGGGTGCGCAGTGCGGCCGTTTGCAATTATTTAGAAGAACAAGGCTACATCAACCTCCACAATGTTACCGGCGGAATGGCTGCTGTAGCCTCGTTACGAGGGTTTCAATATGATTAAAGAAGCTTAAGTTAAGAGAAGAACGGAAGCTGAGGCAAAAGGTCCTTATTGTAGAGCTTCGAACGGTTCTCGGTGAAGTCGCCGCTGCGAACGGCCTCCGTATCAATAAGCAGATCGGCAATGGCCGATATCGTCTTCAGATTCAGCTTCGCGGGCTGGCCGGAAGCGATAAAATCATCGATGCGGCTTGTGAGATCCTGCGGATAATAAGCAGTGAACTGCTGGCGCGAAGCCAGTTGATCCGCCATGAGCTTGTTTTTCACGATCAGCGGCAGGCTTGACCATTTGTTGATTTCGATAACCTTAGGCATTGTATAATTAGCAGGAATGTTTGGATCTACGGTTGCTCCCCACTTCATCATCGCGGCGTAGTAAGCCTGTTGAGCAGCCAGTGCCTGCTTAACCGCAGCCTGGTAAGATCCCAATTGCTCAATGCTGCTCTGAAGCTTGGAAGCATCGGTTGATTTCGAGCTTGCTGCCGCTGCTTTCGCTGCCTGTTCGAATTGCTCCAGACTTCTGATATAATTCGTTTGGGCATCGCCGAGAAGCGGGGACTTCTGCATATCGAATGAGGAAGCCGCGGTTCTTTTCGAGTGAGCGAGTTCCGCTAAGTTTTTTAGTGTAGATGAGGCGCTGCCGGCTTGGCCTTTCGCGAAGTCGTCCATCGCATCATCCCATTCGGATTGAAATTCACGGTAAGACAAAAATACGGTATGATAGAAAGAGACAAGATCCTGCTGCTGATAGGGGCTGCTTGTTTGAACCGCCGCAGCCTGCAATTCTTTCATTTCGTACTTGGTTTCCGTTTTGGACGTCCCGAGCTTTACGCCGTAGAAGAATGCACCAACCGCGCAGACGAGCATAAAGACAAACCCCAAACTAAATATCATTGCGGAACGAGGTAAACGTTTCTCCATCACAAATCTCCTTCTATGGTATTAGATAATGCCGTCGTTTGTGCCCTATCAGTATAGGTGAATTGATCATAAAAGGAAATATGACCTACTTAGACAGGCGGGAAGCTATGAAAAAATTCGATCTCCGCAACATCCGTGTGCGTCAACTATCCGTCGATGAGATTGACGACCGCATGCTGCTAGTAAATCTTTACGTTACGCAAGCAATTACTATTATTATCGGTTTGGTGTGGGCATTATTTCAGCGTTCCAATCCATTTCTGTTGTTACGATTTCCTGACAACCTCGATTTCTTATGGTGGGGACTGGGATTAGGAGCCGCGGTAATCGCGGTTGACCTGCTCATATCCAGATGGGTGCCCGAGGAAGCAACTGATGACGGCGGTATTAATGAACGGATATTCAAGAACAGACCGGTATGGCATATTGCCGTTATTTCTTTAGTGGTCGCCATTTGCGAAGAGTTATTGTTCCGGGGGGCTGTTCAGCACTCCTTTGGTCCTTATTGGACAAGCATTATTTTCGCGGCTATCCATGTCCGTTACTTGAAGCATTGGATTCCTACGGGTCTTGTCTTTTCGATCAGTTATGGGTTAGGTTGGATTTATATCCAGTCCGGTAACTTATGGGCGCCGATTGTTGCGCATTTCCTGGTCGATTTCATTATGGGGCTGATTATCCGATTTAGGAGGGAGCAAACAGAGCAGTGATGAGCAGAGTGGAGAAATTCGGTAGCTCAAGAGGAAGAAGACAACATGAACAGGCGGCAGTTCAGCCTGGCATCGCGACCGACACGAATGCAGAGGCGCTGCCGCCTAGACGTAAAGTACACCCTTCCACTTCTTATAAAGTGACCAGATGGTATTATAATGTATTATTTTTATTATTCGTTTGTCTGGTGGCAGGGCTGTTCTGGTATGGCGTTCGGTTTACGGACTGACTTTAATCGTCTCGGGATCGATAAAGGAATACCCCTTTTCCCCGAGCTTTGTGAGCAAGCCGTCGAGTGCGGCAGCCGTCCATTTTAATTCATGCATCAGAATATTGGCGCCGGGATGAAGCTGCTCCAGCACATTGCCGATTACTTTGTCCGGATCGCCGGGAGCTTTCTGCTCCCAATCCAGTGAACCATTCGACCACGTCATGAACAGCATGCCGTGGTTTTTTGCTGCAGCCTTCACCGTATCGCCGCCGGATCCGTACGGCGGCCGGAAGAATATCGGTTCCTTGCCGATTAACGCCTTAACCTCAGCTTGGACATCCGCGATTTGCGACTCTACCTTGCCAGGTTCTTCTTTCTTTAGATCGATATGATCCCAGGAATGATTGCCGATCGTTTGGCCGCGGTCATTGATCAGCTTCAACAGCTCGGGATGCTGCTTCACTCTATAGCCGTTAACGAAAAAAATCGCTTTTGCCTTATGCTTGTCTAAGGTATCGAGCAGGCTATTTATTACCTCTTCATTATGAGGAGCATCGTCAAAGGTAAGCAAAACAGCTTTTTTGGATGTTTTTGTCTCATCAATAGGGACGAGCCGGTAGACGGTAGTCATTTTATACAGCGGAGCTTTGACTTTGGGTGAAGGACTTGGCTCTGCCGCAGGAGTTGCCGAAAGTGTTGGGGTTTCAGGGGCAGGTGATGTCTGCTGGCTCGAAGGCGACTGAGCGGCTGCTGAACTGGCAGAAGGCAGTGCGTTCACGCTTCCGGCGGTCGTCTTGGACGGCGAACTGCAAGAGGTCAATAGGGCTGTAAGGGCAAAAACGGCACAGATCGTATTCATAGTTGCTTTCGTCATTGTTTTTCCCGCCTTGTTGTCAATTGTTGGACAGTCTAAGACCATATTACCATAACAGGCGGTACCGATTCCTGTTTTCGCTTTCCTTAATTTGTGGAGGATGCTACCGGTTATCAGGGAGAAAATATATGTTGCAACTATCCCCGAAGGAGGTAACGAAGCCATGAGAATCGGCGGGTTTATGTTAGGCGCCGTCGCAGGACTTGCGGCAGCCGTATACGTATCACGCAAAAGACCAGGAATGGCGGCCTGGGCATCCAGCTCGCTTGCGGGCGCATGCTCATCCATAGGCAGAAGCGCCGCATCGATGATGATGAGACGAGGAATGAATAAAGCAATGGCGGCTACCAATATGGCCCCAAAGCATTCAGACGATACCGCCGGAAAGCAAGGAGGAGGCTGGGAGCAGGTTGAGCAGCTGATCAACAGCGATCCCGGACTTAAGGAGCAGGCGAGCCAGATCATGGCGGAATCGTCTATAAAGCCGCATTAAATGAAGCTGTTTTTAGAATCGGTTGATGTACGCGCCTCAAGCCCAGCGCTGCACAAGCGATTCTTTTTTTGCCTATTTTAGGTGCAATCCGGGGACAGACATGTTAAAGTATTACATAGTACGATTTGATCATTTTGATCACATCCTGCTAATAATTTCATACGCTGTTTACAACAGATGCTGCAGAGGAGGGATCCTGTCATGAAAATCGAACGGCTTAGTCAGGACAAGATACGGATTTTCCTGACGTTCGACGACCTGCTTGAGCGTGGGATCCAGAAGGAGGACATGTGGCGCGAAATTCCCAAAGTACACGATCTATTCAGCGAAATGATGGAGCAAGCGTACAGTGAACTTGGTTTCGATGCCAGCGGCCCTCTTGCGGTCGAAGTGTTTGCACTCCCCGCCCAAGGTATGGTGGTGATAGTCACCCGTGGCAAGATGAACGGTCATTCCGATGAACGGGCAACCGATGATGAAGACACGGAAGACGAGATATACGAGATGGAAGTTACGATGGAGCAGAGCGATATCGTGATGTATTCATTCCGGGATTTTGAGGATGTCATTAATGTATGCAAACAGCTCCAGGCAGCTTCGCTTACAGAGGATGGACGCTTGTATTCCTATAACGGAAAATGGATCCTTGCCCTTGAACCGGCTTTGATCGAAACGGCGCGTCATAACGCGGTTATCGCGCTGCTTGCCGAATACGGAGAAGCGACATCCGTTACCTACGCGATGCTGGAGGAGTACGGCAAGGTTATTATGCCATCTCAAGCTGTCCGGGAAATTTGCACTCATTTCTATAATTGAGCAGCACATGAATGCGGAGCATCGGCAGACAATATTGTCTGCCGGTGCTCTTCTTGCATGTTCTGGCCCCCTTTTGGAATATCGTGATGTATACACGCTCATATTACAAGTAGACAAAGGCGGGTGAACTTGAAATTATGGCGGATAACAACGATGTGCTCAAATCAACACAGGTAGTTATTGAAGAGGCCCTATTGAAGCTTGGCTATAAAGAGGATATGATTGAACTCTTGAAAGAACCGATGCGTATCTTGAGCGTCAGGATACCCGTCAAGATGGATGACGGGAAGACCAAGGTGTTTACCGGTTACCGGGCTCAGCATAACGATGCTGTAGGTCCTACAAAGGGTGGAGTCCGCTTCCATCCAGCCGTAACGGAGAATGAAGTAAAGGCGTTATCCATCTGGATGAGCTTGAAATGCGGAATCGCCGATCTGCCTTACGGCGGAGGAAAAGGCGGAGTTATCTGCGATCCCAGAAAAATGTCCTTTGGGGAACTGGAGCGGCTCAGCCGCGGATATGTCCGCGCCGTAAGCCAGATTGTGGGCCCGACGAAAGACATTCCGGCTCCGGATGTAATGACCAACTCGCAAATTATGGCATGGATGCTGGATGAGTACAGCCGGATTAGGGAATTCGATTCTCCCGGCTTTATTACCGGCAAGCCAATCGTGCTCGGCGGCTCCAGAGGACGGGAGACGGCTACGGCGCGCGGCGTTGTCATTATGATTCATGAGGCGCTCGCCCTTAAAGGGATTGAGCTGAATAAGGCAAGAATTGTCATTCAAGGCTTCGGCAATGCCGGAAGTTACCTTGCCAAATTCATGCATGAGGCCGGTGCGCGCGTAATTGGTATATCCGATGTGAACGGAGCGTTGTATAATGAAGATGGATTAGATATTCCTTACTTGCTCGACCGGAGAGATTCCTTCGGCAATGTAACGAATCTATTCCCGCAGACGATTTCCAACAGCGATCTGCTCGAGCTGGAATGCGATGTGCTTGTTCCGGCTGCCATCGAGAACCAGATTACGGAGGATAATGCTCCGCGTATCAAGGCGACCATCGTTGTAGAAGCGGCGAATGGCCCAACGACCCTGGAAGCGACAAGGATTTTAACCCAGCGGGGCATTCTTCTTGTTCCGGATGTTCTGGCAAGCGCCGGAGGGGTTATCGTTTCCTATTTCGAATGGGTTCAGAACAATCAAGGTTTCTACTGGGATGAACAAGAAGTGGATGACCGGCTGCGCGTCATGATGATCCGCGGCTTTAACCAAGTATATGAGATTCATAAATCAAGAAATGTGAACATGCGGCTTGCCGCCTATATGGCAGGCGTACGCAAAATGGCAGAGGCGGTGCGTTATCGCGGCTGGGTATAACCGGCGGCTGCGCTGCCGCCGGATGCCTGGGAGGTGAAACATCGAATTGCTATTGTTTTCTGTGCTGACTGCCGCGGTGGCCCCGGGTATATCGCTGCTTACGTATTTGTATCTGAAGGACCGTTATGACGCAGAGCCGATTCATATGGTCGTTCGCATGTTTCTGCTCGGCGTCCTCATTGTCGTGCCGATTGTAGTTATCCAACGCGGGCTGCAGCTATGGTTCGGCGACCATCAGCCCATGCTGTTCTCTTTTGTAGAGTCGGCCGGCATTGAGGAATTTCTGAAATGGTTCGTGCTCTATCATATGATTTACAATCACACGGAGTTCGACGAGCCGTATGACGGGATTGTCTATGCGGCTTCGATCTCGCTTGGCTTTGCAACGCTGGAGAATGTAATGTACGCGATTTACTCGCCATCCACGTTCGGAACCTTGCTCATGCGCGCGCTGCTGCCCGTTTCCGGGCATGCGCTGTTTGGCGTCATGATGGGTTACTACGTCGGCAAGGCGAAGTTCGCTACCTCCTCCAAGCGCAACATTTATCTAGCGATTTCGTTATGTCTTCCGTTACTGCTGCACGGAACGTACGACTACATCATGATTTCGTTCAAGACCAACTGGATTTATGTCATTATCCCGTTTATGGTGGCTTTGTGGGTATGGGGACTCCGAAAAATGAACCGTGCCAATTCACGCTCGCCGTTCCGCTTCATCAGCCGTGAAGATGAGGTTAAACTATAAGTCTTTCGTCTATAATGACTAGTAATAATTGTTAAATGACGGAGGCAGGAATGGAACCGAGAGTTAAGGTAACGATCCGGTGCAACGTATGCGGCGAGAAGTTTGTTCTTCGCGGCAAACGGGAAAAAGGAATGATCGACACCGGCTTCAAGCAATGTATTTGCAATAACACAAACGACCTCGATATCGAGGAACACAGCATTTGACACAGATGCATAAAGCTCCCTTCTGCAAACCAAACTAACGCTAGGTTTTGCAGAAGAAAGGAGCTTTTTTGTTATGTATAGACGTCTAAGCGCGGTGTTGTTCCCCATCATGACGCTTTTCTTAATTGGCTCAGTATACTGGGGCTATCAAGAGCACCAAGAGAAAAACTCGATTCTCATTAAGGCCGAAAACCAGTACCAGCGTGCTTTCCATGATCTCACCTATCATGTCGAGCAGCTGCATCAGCAGCTCGGCAACACGCTGGCGGTCAACTCCACCTCCCAAAGCTACCATCGCAAAGGGCTCGTTAACGTGTGGCGTCTGACAAGTCAGGCACAAAACGAAATCAACCAGCTTCCTTTGACGATACTGCCTTTCAACGAAGCGGAAGATTTCTTGTCGCACATCTCCAATTTCGCTTACAAAACTTCCGTAAGGGATCTAACCAAGCAGCCTTTGTCCCAAGACGAATTCAAGACGCTGAAAACCCTGTATGCCAAATCGGAGGATATCTCCAAGGATTTGTACAAAATGCAGGAGAAGGTGCTGAGCGATCATCTGCGCTGGATGGATGTTGAGGTTGCTCTTGCAAAGCAGAACTCGCCAAATGACAATACCATAATCGACGGGTTCAAAACGGTAGACAAAAAAGTAAGCGAGTACCCTGAGATTAACTGGGGTCCTTCGGTCGCAAGCATGTATCAGAAGCGTACCATCAATATGCTGAGCGGCAGCATGGTTACGGCAGAGGACGTGAAGAAGCACGTAACCGAGTTTCTTGGCAAGAAGCCGGCGGAAATCCGCGTGGTGGAAAACGGCAAAGGCACGGAGTATTCTTCCTTCTCCGCTACTGTTACCGAGCCGAAGTCCGGTCAGAAGCTGCAGATGGATTATACGCAAAGGGGCGGCAAGCTGATCTGGTTTATGGATACCCGGGATATCGGGGAGAAAAAGATCGATCAGAACAAAGCGCAAGCTTCGGCTGAGAAGTTCTTGGATGAACATGGATTTAAAGGCATGAGGGCAGTCAGCTACAACATGTTCGATAATACAGGCGCCTTCACCTTTGTCAGCACGCAAAACGGCGTGCTTATCTATCCGGAGAAGCTCACCGTTAAGGTAGCGCTGGATAATGGAGAAGCGGTAGGTCTTCAGGCAAATGACTACGTCTATGAACAGCATAAGCGCAGCATTCCGGCAGCAAAGCTGTCCAAGGCAGAAGCCCGCAAAGCTCTTAACCCCGAATTCAAGGTAGCGAATGATCAGATGGCCCTGATCATGAACGAATTGGGCGAAGAAGCATTATGTTATGAATTTACGGGCAGCATTAACGGCAGCGATTACCGGATTTACATCAATGCGGAGAGCGGTGTCGAAGAAGCGATTGAAGAGCTGTCACCGCTCGACAAACGGACAAGTTCCGGCAAATAACGATATGGCTCCCCTCAAATTGACGTGTTATAATAAACACCAATATGGGAGGGGAGCCAATTGTTGCCTAGAGTAAACCAAATGTTGTTTTTCGAGATCGCATCTGCTGATGAAGAAGAGGCGGCTGTAGAATACAAAGCGAGAATTGCGGATGAGCTGGAAGATGGTTTACTTATCGAGAATCCACTCAATATAACATCGGGCCGAATGAAACGGCTTTATTTAGGGGACGAGCTGTCGGTTTATTACGTATCCGATGACGGTATCAAGCATTATTTCGACTCGCATGTCATTGGCTTCCGCGATGATGTCGTTAAGCTGATCAAGATCCGCAAGCCGGATCCCGAACGGATTACAAAGATACAACGCCGGCATTTTCTTCGCGTATCGGCCGATCTCGAGATCGCCGTAAACCTGTCGGGCAATATCCGATTCGTCACGGTTACCGATGATGTAGGCGGCGGGGGGATTTCCTTCATATGCGACGGGAAATGGTCGATTGCGTCCGGCATGGAAATGGACTGCTGGCTGCTGATTCCATACAAGAACGGGACTCTTGAGCATGCTTCCTTCAAGGCGGAGGTTGTACGGGTTGTTGATCTCGTAACGGGACGCAAGCAGGTCATGTGCAAATTTAATGCCATCAGCGACAGCGAGCGGCAAAAAATAATCAGATTCTGCTTCGAAAGACAGCTGGAATTCCGCGGGAGATAAGGCTGCATAAGATGGACTCCGCCTACGCATCCTATCCTAAAAGACAGGAAAAGGATGGAAACCGGGATGCGGATTGCAGAAGACGAAGAGGAGTTGAAAAAGCAAATGGATGCCGTGTCGAAACGGCTGGTCAGATTTGCTTTTTTACTAATAATCGGCGTGGTATTGGCGCAAATTTTGCTCCAAAATGACACGGTTCGACACTTGGTGACAACCGTCGAGCATTGGGAGGGCGAAGCTTACCGTTAGCCTGTTAAGCCCCGAGGGACAACGTTTTTGGGCAATTGCCGTTTTTGCATCTGCGTATATTGTGTGGTATAATTTTCACGATCGCAGGCGGTGCCTGCTTTTTTCTTGAATTCTAAGTTTTTGGAATTCGCCGGTAATGATACATATTCCCGGTTATATTTCAATTGGTTGCGGCCTTTTGACCGGCCAAGCCGTTAATGTCTGAGAAGCAGATGCACGCATCAGCATTCGGCTGCCTTTTGATTAAGCTCATGCTTTCGATGCAAGAATCGACACGAACAGCCTGAACCGGCCTGCTTGTGTGTTAATTCTTTTGGGGAGGTAGAATGTTGGTGATGCAGCAAGACGGTGACAGCGACCGGATTAACATTGCGATAGACGGTCCTGCAGGTGCAGGAAAGAGTACGGTCGCACGCAAGGTTGCCGAACAGCTAGATTATATCTATATCGATACGGGTGCGATGTATCGGGCTGTTACACTTAGTGCCCAGAGGGCGGGAATCGAGCCGCTGGACAATGAAAGACTGGCTGAGCACGCCAGGACGCTGGATATCAAGCTGGCGCCTGGAGAGAAAGGTCAAGCCGTCTTCTTGAATGGCGAGAACATAACGGATCTGATCCGTTCCAGGGAAGTCACACTTGCCGTCTCGCATATCGCAGCTAATGAAACCGTAAGAGAATTGCTTAGCAAGCTTCAGCGGCAATTGGCAGAGCGCAAAGGCGTTGTCATGGACGGCCGGGATATCGGGTCGCATGTGCTGCCGAACGCCGAATTGAAAATTTTCCTTACCGCATCCGTACAAGAACGTGCACAGCGGCGTTACAAAGAGATTGCGGGAACGCAGTCGATTACCTTGGAGCAGCTTGAACGGGAAATTGCGGAACGCGACCGCTTGGATGAGCAGCGTGAGATTTCACCGCTCATTTGCGCAAAGGACGCAATTGTACTTGACAGCACGTCGATGTCAATCGATGAAGTTGCGGCTTCCATTGTGAAATTAAGCCGAACCAAATTGGCGGAGGCGAAGTAAACTAATGTTATATGGCATTTTTAAAGCAGTGTTTAATGTCCTGTACGGATTATTGTTCCGCCTTGAAGTCCGAGGATTGGAGAATATCCCGAAGGAAGGATCCGTAATCCTGTGCTCGAACCATATCAGCCTGCTTGATCCGCCTGCTGTCGGCATCAGAGTGCCGCGCATGGTTCATTATATGGCCAAAGCCGAGTTGTTCAAAATTCCGGTATTCGGTCCTTTGATCCGGGCTTGGGGCGCATTTCCCGTAAAAAGGGGAGTCGGCAAGGATGCGATCCGCTCCGCGCTTAACCTTCTTGGCGAAGGAAAAGTGATGGGGATTTTCCCGGAGGGCACGCGCAACAGCGACGGAGCCGCAGCAAAGAAAGGCGCAGCGATGATTGCTTACCGCAGCGGTGCAGCAATTATTCCCGTAGCGGTAGTGGGCCATTATAAGCTTTTCCGTAAAATGAGAGTTTTCTACGGCAAACCGGTTGATATTTCTGCTATTATAAATGAATCCTCGCCGGATAAGCTGGACCGTATTACGGATGCCATTATGTCTCGCATTTATGAGATGATTGAGAAGAACAAATAACAGGTGTTTTAAATGCTGCTTTTCATCGTGAAAGCGGATTTAAATAAAGTTGGGGTATGAATTGAGGAGGTTATTTCCATGTCAGAAGAAATCAATGTTCAAGACCAGGCAGCAATGGACAACTTTGTGTCCTTGAAAAAAGGCGATACTGTTAAAGGTACAATCATCAAAATCGATGATAACCAAGCTTATGTAAGCCTTGGATATAAATATGACGGTGTCATTCCGGTTCGCGAGCTTTCCGCTGTGCAACTGGATAACGCAAACGATGCCGTTCAAGTTGGCCAAGAGGTTGAACTGAAGGTTGTCAGCATCGACGACGAGAAAGAAAAGCTTGTTTTGTCTAAGCGCCTGATCGACGGCGAGCGCGCTTGGGACGGTCTGCAAAGCCGCTTCGAAAGCGGTGAGGTATTCGAAGTAGCAGTTGCTGACGTTGTAAAAGGCGGCCTCGTGGCTGACGTTGGCGTACGCGGCTTCATTCCTGCTTCGATGGTAGAGCGTCACTTCGTTGAAGATTTCAGCGATTACAAAGGCCGTACGCTCCGCGTTAAAGTGAAAGAAATCGACCGCGAGAACAATAAAGTGATCCTGTCGGCAAAAGACGTGCTGGACGCTGAGTTCGAGCAAAACAAACAACATGTCATTGCCGGCCTGCAAGTTGGCGCACAGCTGGAAGGTACTGTACAACGCCTTACACCGTTTGGCGCATTCGTTGATATCGGCGGCATCGATGGTCTGGTTCACGTATCCGAGCTGTCCTGGCAGCATGTTGCTCATCCGAAGGATGTTGTATCCGAAGGCCAACAGGTTACGGTTAAAGTACTTAAAGTTGATCCTGCAGCAGGCAAAATCAGCCTGAGCATCAAAGCAGCTCAACCGGGCCCTTGGGAATCCGCTGCCGGCCAATTCAACGTTGGCGACATTGTAACGGGTACGGTTCGCCGCCTTGTTACTTTCGGCGCATTTGTTGAAATCGCTCCAGGCGTTGAAGGCCTTGTGCACATCTCTCAAATCGCTCACCGTCACATCGCAACTCCTTTCGAAGTATTGAAAGAGGGCCAAGAAGTGCAAGCGAAAGTGCTTGATTTCAACCCTGCGGAAAAACGCGTAAGCCTGAGCATCAAAGAAACAGAAGAAGCTCCCGAGCAGCCTGCTGCTGAGCAAGCTCCTAAAGCGGGCAGACCTCAACGTGAGCGTACTCCTCAGGTTAAGCCTGAAGATTTGGGCAACAACCCGAATGTCAGCTTGAACAGCTCCAGCATGAGCTACTCGCTGGCTGAGCGTTTCGGCGATAAGCTGAGCAAATTGAAATAATTTAATTTCGATGTAATACGGAGGCTGTTCCTGATTAGGTACCTAATCAGGAACAGCCTCTTTTTCTATTCCGGAATTGTAAAAAACGGGAATAGCCCCTTTTATTTGGAGCATAATAGGTCAACGAGAGGTGATTTTGCTGGTGAATGCCGGATATATTTCAATCTGGATTATGCTAATGGCTTTTATCTTAATTACAACAGGCTGGTCGGATTTTGTCGGATTGACGATAAAGCATAAAAGATGGCTCTTTATTGCATTTGCCGTATGCGCGGCACTTCAGCCAATACAAGAAACCTTCCGGCTTGGAACCATTCAGCTTCATGTTTTTGCGGGCACGGTCCTGCTTATGCTGATCAGCCTTCTTGCGATGCGCGGACCGCTTGTATGGGATTCCCGCGGGTATCTTCTTATCTGTGCTCTACTGGCCGGCATGATCTGGGGGAGCTTGAGAAAGATGTACAGCGTTGACCCTGTGTTTTTCTGGCTTGATCCGCTGCTTGACGGTCCCGTTGTAGCCGGCGTGCTGGCAGCGGCCTTCTCGTCGAAGGGGCAGCATCAATTAACCGTACTGCTGTATGCCGGCGCTGCAGCAGAGCTTGTTCATGCCTTGCTGCAGCATGGTGTTTACGAGGCTTCAGTCGGTTCGCTGCAGTGGTGGGACAGCATATGGATTGCATTCGTCGCCGCGCGCTTGATCAGCCTGCTGTTCCTGCTCGTGCGCACCGGCGTTACACGATTTATAGCCATTCCCTGGCGGAATAAAGGAGGGAGCTCACCCGAATGAATGCTTATCTTGTAGAGCACAAAATGCTATTAGGCGTATTGCTCGGAATTGTATTTGGCATTGTATCACGGCTTCTAATGCTGACTACCGATTACAGGCAGTATCCGACTTACCCCCACGGACGGATTATCCATATTTCGCTTGGCGTAATTGCCGCTGCGCTTGGAGCAGTTGCCGTTCCCGCGCTTTATAACAAGGACTATACGGCGATCACCTTCCTGTCTCTTGCCGCCCAGCAATTCCGTGATGTGAGGAAGATGGAAAGAGAGACCTTGACCAAGATCGACGAACTGGAGCTTGTCAGCCGGGGCTCCACTTACATTGAAGGCATTGCTATGGTCTTTGAAGGACGAAACTACCTTGTTATCATGACGGCATTGGTGACTAGCTTGTTCTCCATCGTCTGGAACGTTTATTTGGGCTTTGCAGGCGGGATTCTGTCATTGCTCTTTGTACGGTACCTTAAATCGGGCAAGGCGATATCCCACATTTGCCGTACCGAAGGAGCTGAGGTTCGCGTAGACGGTCCGGATCTGTTCGTCGGCGACATCTACATCATGAACGTTGGTCTGCAATCGAATCAGGAGATCATCAAGGAGCGTGGAATGGGCTTTATTCTGACTCCCTATAATCCGAATGGAAAAGTAACGATCGGCAACCTGGGCCAAAGACAGGCGATCCTGTACGATTTGTCCACGATTCTTGGCGTATACCGGGATGACGGAGAGCCGGCGCTTATTCCTATGGCTAAGCTGGATATGAAGGATGGACGGTTAGCCGTATTTTTCCTGCCGCAGGAGAGAGACATGTCCAAAGCGCTGCAAATCATTAACAAGGTGCCGATTCTGGAGTCAGCCGTCCGCATGCCTACGGAAGCTTCCGTTAATAAGGAGGCTCCGAACAATGGCTAAGATCATTGCGGTTGTATCCACCCAGCATGAGAAGGTTGGCGGTGGCGCGCCTATTTTTATTGAACCGGATGAGAAAGCGATGCAGCAGACCGCCTTCCTGCTCGAAAAAATATTGGATGCCAGCGCGCACGACTTGAAAAACGGCACGATTGTCATTGTAAACCATCATTAAAAAGATGAAAAGTTAGCCAAGAACGTTGTTTTTTGCTATGATGATAGTCGTGAGTATTTCTGAAGGAGTGAGCATTGACCTATGGCAAGACCCGTTATTGCAATAGTTGGTCGCCCGAATGTGGGCAAATCCACCATTTTTAACCGGGTGGTTGGCGATCGACTGGCAATTGTTGAAGATAAACCGGGCGTAACCCGGGACCGTCTTTATAGCCCAGGAGAATGGAATGGTAAAGCATTCAGCATCGTAGATACAGGCGGTATTGAAATCGATGGCGAAGATGAAATTATGAAATCCGTCCGTATGCAAGCAGAGCTTGCAATTGAGGAAGCGGATGTCATTATCTTTATGTGCGACGCGAAAACAGGCGTTACGCATGCGGATGACGAAGTGGCACAAATGCTGTTCCGTTCCCACAAGCCGGTAGTTCTCGCGGTCAACAAAGTGGACAACCTGAACCGGATGGACGAAATTTATGAATTTTACGGCTTGGGCTTCGGTACCCCGATTGCGGTATCCGGCTCGCATGGCCTCGGAATCGGCGATATGCTGGATGCGGCGATTGAAAAGCTTCCGGAGCTTGAGGATGACGGCTATGATGACGATGTCATTCGCGTAGCCTTGATCGGACGCCCGAACGTAGGCAAATCGTCGCTTGTTAACGCGCTGCTTGGGGAAGAACGTGTTATCGTCAGCAACGTTGCAGGAACAACCCGCGATGCGATTGATACGCCGTTCGAGCGCGATGGACAGAAGTATGTGTTGATCGACACGGCCGGCATGCGTAAACGCGGCAAGGTCTATGAGTCTACGGAGAAATACAGCGTGATGCGCGCGTTGAAAGCAATCGAGCGTGCCGATGTTGTACTCGTTCTGATTAACGGCGAGGAAGGCATCATCGAACAGGATAAACATATCGCCGGTTATGCGCATGAAGCGGGCAAGGCTTCAATCTTTGTCGTGAATAAATGGGATGTTGTCGACAAGGATGACAAGACCATGCAGGAATTCACGCAAAATATCCGCGATCACTTCCTGTTCATGACGTATGCGCCAATCGTCTTTTTGTCTGCGAAGACAAAACAGCGCTTGCACAAGCTGCTGCCTGTCGTGAACCATGTATCGGAACAGCATGCCATGCGGATTCAGACTCATCTGCTTAATGATGTTGTGTCTGATGCAGTTGCTTATAACCCGCCTCCGACGGATAAAGGCAAGCGTCTCAAAATCAATTATGTGACCCAAGTGGCAACCAAGCCGCCTACCATCGTTATCTTCGTTAACAATCCGGAGATGATGCACTTCTCGTACGAGCGATATCTCGAGAACAAGATCCGTGCGGCATTTGATTTTGAAGGAACGCCTGTCCGTTTGTTCACAAGAAAGAAATCGGATGAAGATTAGGGGAGAAGAAGCTTGATATACGCTGTAATCGCGGTTGTTCTGAGTTACTTGCTCGGCTCGGTATCGTTTAGCATCGTAATCGCCAGACTGGTGAAGGGCATAGACATCCGGGAACATGGCAGCGGCAATGCAGGTGCTACCAATACAATCCGCGTCCTTGGAAAAGGGCCGGGCCTGCTTTGCTTCGTGCTTGATTTTGGTAAAGGGATTGCCGCGGTATTTATCGGTCGCTGGCTCGGATTGGACGGGGTTGACTGGACGCCTGCGTTATGCGGTCTTGCGGCGATCATGGGACATAACTGGCCGATCTATTTCAACTTCAAAGGCGGCAAAGGAATTGCGACTACGATTGGCGCAATTGCTGCGCTTGCCTTTGTACCGGCTATTATCGCAGGGGTAGTTACGATTATCGTTATTGCCATTACCCGTTATGTATCGCTTGGATCGCTCATTTTCGCGGCTTTGACTCCCGTACTTATTTCGATTTTTTTCTATTCCGCTCCCGTTCTAACGGTCAGTCTCATTCTATGCGTATTCGCGTTTGTACGGCATCGTACGAATATTGTTAAGCTGCTGCAAGGAACAGAGAACAAGCTTGGTGCTAAGAAAGGGTCGTGATCGGAAGGATGTCGCAAGTAAAGTCGGAACGTAAAGGGCGTGCGGCGGTATTGGTGGCAGGCAGCTGGGGAACCGCGCTTGCCGCTGTACTGGCCGGCAATGGTTACGATGTACAGCTGTGGACACGGTCTGCCGAGCATGCGGACCAGATGAACGCCAATCATAAGAATGAGAAGTATTTGCCTGGCGTTGCTCTGCCGGCGTCGCTTCATGCGACAACGGACATGCAGGAAGCTCTTAGAGATGTGGAGCTGGCTTTATTTGTTGCCCCTTCGTCGGCAATGAGGGCGGTTGCGAAGCAAGCCGCTCCTTATTTGGCGGAAGAGGCTTTGGTCGTTCATGCGACAAAAGGCTTTGAAGCAGATACATTAAAGCGTATGACAACCGTTTTATCGGAGGAGCTGAATCGTCCCGCCGACAAGATTGTCGTGTTGTCAGGTCCAAGCCATGCCGAAGAGGTAATCCGCAAGCAACCAACAACCGTAGTGGTTGCTTCCGCGGATATGGACGCGGCGGAGCAGGCGCAGGACGCTTTTATGAGTACATATTTCCGCGTATACACGAACCCGGATGTGGTTGGTGTGGAAGTGGCTGGCGCGATTAAAAATATCATCGCGCTTGGAGCAGGCTTGTCAGACGGCCTTGGCTTTGGCGATAACGCAAAAGCAGCCCTGCTCACCCGGGGTCTGGCCGAGATCAGCCGGCTTGGAACGGCAATGGGCGCTAACCCGCTGACCTTTGCAGGTCTTGCGGGTGTCGGTGACCTGGTCGTAACTTGTACGAGTCAACACAGCCGGAACTGGCGCGCAGGCTCGATGCTGGCGGACGGCACGCCGCTCGATGAAGTTCTGGAGCGGATGGGCATGGTCGTCGAAGGCGTAAGAACGACCCGGGCAGCCAACGAGCTTGCGAAGCAGTATGATGTACAAATGCCGATTACGGCAGAGTTGTACAGCGTACTGTTTGCGAACAATTCGCCAAAGTCTGCGGTCGAGAATTTGATGGGCCGCTTAAAGACGCACGAAATTGAACAGTTAAGTTAAGACATGCGCCTATACCAATGATTTCTCCTTCTCATATGATGTTGCAAGGCTAATGCTTATATGGTCAAAGCAGCGACATTGAAGGAGGGGAAAGAAGTGGCTAAAGATCTTTCCAAAGATGTTCTTAACGCAATAAATAAGAAAACCGGCAAAAACATTTCCGAGAATGCGGTTAAAAAATTGGCTAACGGCGTTTCGGCTTCCACGATGAAAAACGAAGAGGAGCTCCGGAAGCTGATCAAGAATGTATCGGATATGGCAAAGGTTCCGGTATCGGACAAAACGATGAACGATATTGTAAAGGCCGTGAAGGCTAGCGGCATGAGCATAGGCGGTATCGAATCGTTGATCAAAATGATGATTAAGTAATGTTAAAGCCAAAAAATCTGCTTTCAAAAAGCAGATTTTTTGGCTTTTTTTGTCCTTTTTTGAGCTTGATGTTATAATGAGTGTTGCATTTATTACCGTTATCAACTAGGGAGTAGATTAGTTCATGGATCCAATGACGAAGATGTGGGTATCTTTAATCGGAATCGGACTTATGGCGATTGCCGCCGTTATCATTACGTTTGCCCGGTTAAAGACCAAAGGAATTATCAAGTTTACGTTATCCTTTGTTTCCTTTATTCTGCTTGTATTTGGTTTTCTATGCGGGCTGATTGCCATTGTCTAACAGAATGACCATACATATTGACAACGCGAAAGGAAACATAATCGCATGATTGAATTGAAGGGGAGAACGAAAACGGCGGTGGTTGAGCCTGAGGTGGGGGCAACGCTTCTAAGGCACGCGTTAAAAGCGAAAGTAGATTGGTCTTCCAATTGTACCCGCGGGACCTGCGCGAGATGCCGCTGTTTGATTGAAGATGGGGCTGAAGCCCTTGAAGGAATTACGGATGCCGAATGGGACCGGATGGAGCCGGAGGAATTTGAAGACGGTTACCGGCTTGCCTGCCAAGCAGTCGTAAAGAACAGAGAGATCCCGGTAAAAGCCATAAACAAGCCGTATTTCTAGCCAAAACGCTGGAGAGGATGTGCAGTTATGAACAAAGATATAACCATAGAGAACGCTCTTGCTGCCATCGTCCGGCTGCTCGAGGGTGCTCATGCAGATTGGGTTCTTGGCGGAAGCGCAGGCCTGATGCTGCGCGGTTTGCCGCTACAGGATAAACCGAATGATATTGACTTGTATGCCGACGATGAAGATTATGATCTCATCTACGAGCGGTTGAAGCCGTATGCTTCCGATACGAAAGAGCTGAGCGAATGCGGTAATTACAGGTCCATCCTCAGTCATTTTGTCATTGAAGGCGTTCCGGTAGAACTGGTAGGCGGCTTTGTCGTCCGTGCGGAACGCTCGCGTTATATTACGGAAGTCCGTAAATTGCTGAAACCGTATTCGGAGCAATTTGTTGTTAGGAATGGGCAAGAGGAGCAGCATGTTCCGGTTGTTCCGCTTGCGCATGAGCTCTGGTTCAACAGATTGAGACAACGTGAAGACCGGCTGCAAATGATCGTGGATCATTACATTAAAGAAGAATCCCGGCATGAGGCGGCGCGATTGCTCCTTGAACAGCGGAATGTGTTTACGATAGAGGCCAGGAAGCAAATGAATCAGCGACTCTCCGGCAAGCAGGCAGGTGCTGCCAAATGAGCGGAAGGATTACGTTCTGGCCCTCTGGCACTACGATAGAAGTAAAGCCGGGAACCCCCATTCTCACGGCGGCGAGAAGGGCCGGTGTGCTCATTCAGACACGCTGCGGGGGAAATGCCGCTTGCTTTATGTGCAAGGTGAAAATACGTCCGGAGAGCGACCTGATGCCTATCGCGGATGAGGAGAAGCGGAAGCTTGCCGGTCTGGAACAAGAGGGATACAGGCTTGCTTGTCAGGCAAAGGTAAGAGGCGTCGTTCAAGTGGACGTGCCGCTTGATCCGCTCCGTGCCGCTGTTCAGAAGCTTCTGGCGAAGCAGGCGGAGGAAAAAGACGAGTTGTGGTAGAACGAGGAGGAGCAGCAATTGATGCGGGTAAAAAAGAGAAATCCATTGCCTGGAGCTTCTGGCCGTTTGGCAATGCTTACTATTTTGATCGTGACCGTGCTGTCGTTAAGCGGCTGCATGTATCCGAAGAGCGAGCTTAAGCAAAATCAGGCCGCACCAAAGGAAGCCGTCAGGAATGTGCAGGCAGCTATTGATCAATACCAGTCAGAGACCGGGATGCTGCCTATGAAAAACAGCAGCGGGGATACACCGGTCTATGAAAAGTTCCAGGTTGATTTTACGCAGTTGAAGAACAAGGGATATCTGAGTTCGATACCAACCGCAGCTTTCGAGAATGGCGGCAATTATTATTTTCTGATTATTAACGAAGAGACAAAGCCGCAGATCAAGCTGATGAATCTGGTTACCTATCAGCAGATCAACGATATTCAAAGCTGGGTGAACGATTATAAGAAGAACCACGATAACCAGCTGCCTAAAGGCGAGCCCGCTTATCCGGGATATTCTTATATCGATTATAAAGCGGTGAACAAAAAAGAACCGGAGCTGCATAGCGATTATACCTTCCAGACGCTGGCGGCAATTATGGACGAGTCCGGCCGCGTATATACGGATTACGGGATAGACATCATGCAGGCGATGCAGAAGAAAGGCGAGACGGATATTGCGGCAGACACCGATCTACGAACCGTTCTGGTTGATTCGGGTATGTTTGTACCGGTCAAAGCGCCTGTCTATCACTGGGTGAATAAAGAACCGCAGGCCGTTTCGGATCAAGGCAAATAAGCGGAAAACACGAATCCTCATTACCTTCCTATACGGACCGGTAGTGAGGATTTTTTGGTATAGAAATCTTTACATCTTCATATAACTCAATCTTGGAAGGGCAAGAGCGTGACTGACTTAAGGGAAAAATTGTGAAAGGAATCGGAATATTCGGTAGGCTAGGACAATATGATATTACTAGTCCAACAAGCTGTACGAGTTGCGTCGCTGGCCTGCCCTCTGAGTCCGGTGGAAGGCGGCGAACCGGAAAATCAATTGGGAGGGGATATTCAGTGGAGAAAGTAGACATTTTCAAGGATATAGCCGAACGTACCGGCGGGGATATTTACCTCGGGGTCGTAGGGGCTGTCCGTACGGGCAAATCAACGTTTATTAAGCGGTTTATGGAAACGGTTGTGCTTCCGAATATTGCAAGCGAAGCCGAGCGTGTGAGAGCCGTTGATGAACTTCCTCAAAGCGCCGCGGGTAAAACGATCATGACAACTGAACCGAAGTTTGTACCGAATCAAGCGGTACAATTACGCGTCAGTGAAGGACTTGATGTAAACATCAGGCTTGTGGACTGCGTTGGTTACGCCGTTGAAGGGGCGAAAGGTTATGAGGATGAGAACGGCCCTCGCATGATTACTACGCCTTGGTTCGACGAACCGATCCCGTTCCAAGAGGCGGCGGAGATCGGCACCAGAAAAGTGATTCAAGAGCATTCGACTCTTGGTGTCGTGGTGACAACGGACGGCTCCATAGCCGAAATCCCGCGAGCATCCTATGTAGAAGCCGAGGAGCGCGTGATCGCCGAACTGAAGGAAGTCGGCAAACCGTTCGTCCTTATTATCAACTCCACTCGTCCTCGCGGCGATGAAGCGATCCAGCTTCGCGGAGAGCTGCAGGCCAAATACGATATTCCGGTAATTACGATGAGCGTCGCGACAATGGGCGAAGAAGAAGTTATGTCCGTCCTGCGCGAAGTGCTCTACGAGTTCCCGGTTCACGAAGTCAACGTTAATCTGCCAAGCTGGGTAATGGTGCTTAACGAGAACCACTGGCTGCGCAGCAATTACGAAAATTCCGTACGCGATACTGTAAAAGATATTCGCAGACTGAGAGACGTCGATCGCGTTGTCTCGCAATTCTCCGACTATGATTTCATTGCCAGAGCCGGCCTCAGCGGCATGAACATGGGCCAAGGCGTAGCGGAAATCGATCTCTTCGCACCGGATGAACTGTATGACCGCATCCTGATGGAAGTGGTCGGAGTTGAAATCCGCGGCAAGGATCATCTGCTTCAGCTGATGCAGGAGTTCTCGCATGCGAAGCGGGAATACGACAGGTTCGCGGAAGCGCTCGAAATGGTTAAGGCTACAGGCTACGGGATTGCGGCACCTACGCTTGCAGAGATGGCTCTGGATGAGCCGGAACTCATCCGTCAGGGCTCCCGCTTTGGCGTAAGGCTGAAAGCGACTGCGCCTTCGATCCATATGATCCGCGTTGACGTTGAATCCGAATTCGCTCCGATTATCGGCTCCGAGAAGCAGACCGAGGAGCTGGTCCGTTACTTAATGCAGGACTTCGAGGCAGATCCGATCAAGATCTGGGAGTCCGACATTTTCGGAAGATCGCTCCATTCCTTAGTTCGCGAAGGCATCCAAGGCAAAATCGCCATGATGCCGGACAATGCGCGCTACAAGCTGCAGGAGACCCTCGGAAGAATTATTAACGAAGGTTCCGGAGGACTCATTGCCATCATTCTGTAAAGCTAGATTAGGAGAACGGTTGAACCGGTTTGACGCCGGATCAGCCGTTCTTTTTGCGTTGCGAGGCGTTTTGCTGTTGCTGTAACAAATTATTCATTGCAATTATCCGTTGTGGTTAATATAATGGCAATTGTTGAACGTTTCGATCTTTTTCGACATTTTCGTTCGTGTTTGTCGAGATATTCCCATATTGTGATAGTAATACTTAAATTCCGATTGACATACTTGGTAAAAATGATATGATTACAAATAGATCATTTCATCTATCATTTTGGTTAGATAAAAAGGGAGAGAAGAACATGAAAAAATGGGGTAAACTTTCGTTAACGCTGCTTGTTGCAATCGTTCTTGTCATTGCATCGGCATGCGGTAACAGCAAGAACAACAACTCTGCTAATTCCGAAGCTAGCGGCAATACAGCGGCTAACGCATCGGAAGCGCCTGCAGCATCGGGCAACAGCGAGCTTGACGCACTGAAAGGTAAGAAAGTAGCACTCGTTATGCAGTTCAACACAGGCACTTTTTCTTCGCAATACGTTGAAGGCGTGAAAGAGCAAGTTGAGAAGTTCGGCGGCTCTGTTCAAGTTTTCGCTTCCGATAATGACCTGGCTAAAATGTCTTCCAACCTTGACGCAGCTGTTAACCAAGGCTTCGACGGTATTCTGATCGACCATGGACAAGCTGGCGCATTGGAACAAGGAATCAAAAAAGCAAAAGAAAAAGGCATCAAAGTTGTCGTATTCGACGCAGACGTAAAAGTAGACGGCGTACCTCTTCTTCAACAGGATGACCAATCGATGGCAAACCTTACGCTTGAGCAGCTTGCTAAAGACGCTGGCGGCAAAGGCAACATCGTTAAAGTGTGGGTAGCTGGCTTTGCTCCAATGGAACGCCGCCAAGTGGCTTACAAAGCATTCCAAGAGAAGTATCCTGACATCAAAGAAATCGCTGCATTCGGCAACGCTAACAACCCGGCAATGGACACGCAAGCGCAAATGGAAGCGATTCTGAAACAATATCCGAACAAAGGCGACATCACGGCTGTATGGGCAGCTTGGGACGAGTTCGCAAAAGGCGCTGCACGCGCAATCCAACAAGCAGGCCGTACTGAAATCAAAGTTTACGGTATCGACATGAGCGACGAAGATCTTCAAATGATTCAAGACAAGAACAGCCCTTGGATTGCTTCGGCTGCCGTAGATCCGAAAGATATCGGCCGCGTTCAAGTTCGCACCCTGTACAAAGAGTTTAAAGGCGAGGCTAACGACCCGATTACCGTGCTTAACGCTGTATACGTAAGCCGCGACGAGCTGCCAGCCGAGAAAGTAAGCACAACTCAGCTGTCCCAATATATCAATGGCTGGGGTAGCAGCACGCAAAACTATGAAGACTGGATGAAAGAACTGGAAGGTTCGAAGTAATCTAGAGGTCGCAATTCTTTTTAGCTGGAGAGGTGCACAACATGAGTGTTGCAAAGCAATTGCAAATGAAGGGGATCCGGAAAGCTTTTTCCGGCGTCCCCGCCCTCCGCGACGTCGAATTTAACCTGCTAAGCGGCGAGGTTCATGCGCTGCTGGGTGCCAACGGCGCCGGCAAGAGTACCTTGATGAAAATTTTATCCGGTGCTTACAGCCAAGACGAAGGCACGATTACAATCGACGGGCGGCAAGTTCATATTGGTTCACCTGGGGATGCCAAACAATTGGGCATCCATTGTGTTTATCAGGAAGTTGACACGGCTCTTGTGCCGCAGCTGAGCGTGGCGGAGAATGTTATGCTTGACAGTATTTCCAGCAAAGGCAGCAGCCTGTGGCTGAACTGGCGCAAGCTGGAGAAGCAGGCGGAAGCAACACTGGCGCGGCTTGGCGCGTCGATACCTGTCAAGAAGAAGGCAGGGGAGCTGACGCTCGCCGAGAAGCAGCTTGTGCTTATTGCCAGACTGCTGACGGAGAAAGCAAAATACGTTATTTTTGACGAACCGACCGCACCGCTGAGCCTTGAAGAAGCGGAGCGGTTATTCCGTGTTATCGGGCAGCTCAAAGAAGAAGGGATCGGAATCGTATTTATTTCCCACCGTCTTCCGGAAGTGTTCCAGCTCTGCGACCGCATTACGGTTATGCGTGACGGTGAGCGGGTGTTGACCGAGTCTACTTCTTCGTTGACGATTGATGACGTTGTGCAAGCTATGCTGGGCCGAGTATTCGAGGAAGAATTCCCGAAAACGGAGGTTCCGATTGGTGCCCCGCTGCTTGAGGTGTCCGGCGTAACTCGTGGCCATCATGTCCGCAATGTAAGCTTTAATGCCCGCAGCGGTGAAGTTGTTGCCATCGTTGGTCTTGTCGGAGCTGGCAAAACCGAGCTGTCTAGAGTTTTGTTTGGCGCCGACAAGGCAGAAAAGGGTAATGTGACCATCGCGAAAAAAGCGGTTAACAACAGCGAACCGGCGGATGCCATTGCCGGCGGCATTGTGCTTGTGCCCGAGGAGCGGCGGAAGCAGGGTATCCTTGTAGGAGAATCGGTTCAGAACAACTTAAGCCTGCCGATTCTGAAGCTGCTGACGAGAAGCGGTTTCCTGTCAGGGAAGAAAGAGTCGAACAACGCAGCCGCGATTATCGGGAAGCTGGGGATCAAGACCTCTTCTCCCAATCAGAAAACCGGTCAGCTTAGCGGTGGTAACCAACAGAAGGTATCCATCGGTAAATGGCTTCCAACCGGTGCGGAAGTTTATTTGTTCGATGAGCCGACGAAAGGCGTGGATATCGGCGCAAAAAGCGATATTTTCCGGATTATCGGATCGCTTGCCGAGCAGGGGAAGGCAATTGTTTACTTAACATGTGAATTTGCGGAAGCGATGGGTATCGCCGACCGGATTCTCGTCATGTGCGACGGTGCACTTGTGAAGGAATTTGGCCGGGGTGAAGCCACGCAAGAGCTGCTGATGCTTTATGCAAGCGGCGGCAAGGAGGAGCAGGCATGAGAGAGAAGTCACTAGATTTCATTTTTAAATTCGGATCATTACTTGTTATTGCCTTAGTCATCCTATTCTTCTCAATGTGGGATGAGCATTTCTTTACGTATGCGAATTTGTCGGATATTTTGCGGTCTATTTCGATTACTACCTTTGTTGCGATTGGCGTAACCTTCTCTCTGACGGTAGACGGCTTCGACTTGTCGGTAGGCTCTACCGTATCGTTAACGACGGTTGTCACGGCGGCCTTCATGGTCTGGTACGAGCAGCCGGTTGTTGTTGTTATCATTGTGGCTCTGTTGATTGGCGCTTTGGTAGGTTTGCTGAACGCGCTCCTAATCGTCAAAATCCGGATTCCGGACATGCTGGCGACGTTGGCGGTTATGTACATCGTTGGCGGTATTCATAAGACCTATACAAAAGGCTATTCGATCTATAACAATATGCCTATGCCTGACGGGTCTACGGCACCGGGCAAGTTCAGCGAGTCATTCCTATGGCTTGGACAAGGCAAGCTGCTTGGCATCCCGGTACCGGTTGTGCTGATGATTATTGCCGTTATTGCGGTTCACCTGTTCTTTAAATACACTCGCTGGGGACGTCAGATGTACACAACTGGCGGCAACGAAGAAGCAGCGCGACTGTCAGGCGTTCGAGTGCGCCGTATCCGTACGTTTGCTTACGTCGCATCCGGTATTTTTGCGGCCATTGGCGGTATTCTGTATGCGGCACGCGTCGGAACAGGCCAGATCGATGCCGGCGCTCCAATGATGATGGAATCGGTAGCCGCTGTCTTTATCGGTTATTCCGTGCTTGGCGCGGGCCGTCCTAACGTAATCGGTACGTTCTTTGGCGCGATCCTGATCGGCGTGCTTCTGAACGGCATGACGATGATGAAGGTGCAGTACTATGCCAACGACATTGTCAAGGGGGTAGTCCTTGTGCTTGCGCTTGCCGTTACCTTCATTCATTTGTCAAGAAGACGAAGCGGATAAAATGAAAAATTGATGAAAGTACGCGTAACCTCTTTAGGCTACTTGAAATTGGAAATCGGCTGTATTACTATAAGTTTGTTTGAGGTCGAGGTATATTTTTCAAGTTTTCAGTAAATAAGAGGGATAAGATGACTCTTCATTTGCCTTTAGGGGAGGTGAAACAAATGAACAAAACCGATTTGATTAACAAAGTGGCTGAATTGTCCGATCTGTCGAAGAAGGATGCGACGAAAGCGGTTGACGCTGTATTCGAAGCAATCTCCGATGCCCTTCAAAGCGGAGACAAAGTACAACTGGTTGGCTTCGGTAACTTTGAAGTTCGCGAACGCCAAGCCCGTAAAGGACGCAATCCGCAAACAGGCGAAGAGATTGATATCGCTGCAAGCAAAATGCCTGCATTCAAGCCTGGTAAATCTCTTAAAGACCTCGTTTCCAATTAATTGCTTTTGTATAGCGCCCGAACGCCTACGCGTTCGGGCGCTTTCGTTTTTGGCCGTGCTGGCAAGTCTTGCATGTCCGAGCCGGTCTATAGTATAATCGAGCCCAGCAATAGGATGCTAGAGCAGCCCAGAGTGCTGCACAGCGAATGCTTACGAAGTAAGAATTATCACAATCGGCTGAAAGGCAGCCAATTGTGTGACAATTCTTTTTAGGAGGGTTAAGATGGAGCCGAATCAAGGCGATTACATCGTTATCAAAGCGAAGGATCAAGGCGTTCAGGTGATCGGCCTCACGCGTGGTCAGGATACCAAGTTCCATCATACGGAGAAGCTGGACAAGAATGAAATCTTGATAGTTCAATTTACGGATCATACATCGGCAGTCAAAATCCGCGGCAAAGCTTCCGTCATGACCAAGCACGGTACCATGGATACAGACCAGTAAAATGATTGTTCGGACAAACTCCCTCACGCAGAATATGCGTGCAGGGAGTTTTTTTGTGCATAGCTTGGCATCTTCGGTTGTAAAATGGGATATAAGGGATTTTTGAAACGTTTACCAGGATCGGAGGGATTCTATGCGAAAGGCCTATTTGACGGCACTAGGCGCGGCGCTTGCGGTAACGGCGGTGATTGGTCTAATGCCTCATTCCGGAATTGGTCCGGATAGGGGTAGGGGCGAGGTGGCCGTCTTTCATCCCTCCGAGATGAAAAGACTGACAAGCAGTAATCTGGTTGATGCCATTGTTGGCCTGCAGCTGACTGGAAGGGTAGGCAAGGTGCAGTGGACCCAGGCGGTGCTGACCGTTGAAATGCGCGCTGACGATGAGAAGCAGGCTGAGCGTTGGTATAAGGATATGGAGAAGCTGATCAGACTGTCGTTCACCCAGATGGAAAATGTGAACCGGCTGCTGATCCGCTATGTCGACTCCAAATCTGACGGCCAGCTGCTGTTTGCGGCTGATGTCAGGAGGACGGACATATGGCTTGGAGAGAACTTTAACGAATTAAGCGACGCCGATCCGCTGCATGATGAGCTGTGGAGGAAGCGTCTGAGAATTGCTTACACCTCCTTGCTTGAAGAGAAGCTGGGACCAATTGATACCTATTCTACCGCACCCCTTCCATCTTCCTAACGGAGTTGTAGCTAAATAATGAACAATTTAACCTTGGAAGCTTGTTTCGTATGCTCATGACCTAAAGTTGTGCTATAATAGTTTAGATTATTTAGCGGCAATATCTGTTCGGAGGCTTACCCCATGAAACCTTATCGTATCAATGAACTCGCATCCAAGTATGTCGAGTATGACATGATTCAAACTTACACCGAGCTGCCTGCTTTCCCCGACCCGAGGTTAAGGCTGCTTCATGCCGTATTAAGCGAGCATGAAACCCTGGAGCCTAGGAGCGAGCTCTATTCGCTGGTTGTATCGTTGGTACAGCTGGGGATGGATACGCATGATCTGATAGACACGGAAGAGACTCGGCGATCAGAAAACGAGATGAGGTCGAGGCAGCTGAAGGTGCTGGCCGGCGATTATTTCAGCAGCCGTTTTTATCAGCTGTTATCTCAAGCCGGGCAGATCAGCATGGTATCCAAGATCAGCGCTGCGGTATGCGAAGTAAACCGATTGAAAATGGATCTTTATACAAAGATGCAGCAATCGCAATTGAAGGCCGAAGAGTATTTGAACAAGCTGACGGAGCTGAAGAGCGAGATGTTCCAACTGTTCAGCGGCATGATGGAAGGTGCGTTCGTGAAGCTTTGGCCGGAGATGCTGGAGGATGTGAGCCGTTGCGAGACGGTGTTGGATGAAATGAATCGTTTTGATTCACCATCCCGGTTTTATCAAAGCTGGGCTTATTGGCATGTCATGCAGGAAGGCACGCCGGAAGAACAGCAAAGTCTGTCCCGGAAGACGGAGCATTCCTTTATTTACGACCTGCGGGGCAAATACGAGCTTCAAAGCAGCCTGGTCTCGAAGCTGAAAGCCGCAGCAGACAGTCTTCGCAGTACGGCAGCAAAGCTGGAGTCCGACCAGCTGAAGAAAGTGCTTCAGGAATTGGCGGATTCCTTCCTGGAGAAGATGGCAGCCCACACCAGGGCGTAACGAAGCGAGGGATATGACAGATGAATGCAAACACAAGCTCTGAATCAAGTTCAGGCTCCGGCTCGAAAGAACATGTGCATGCGCTGTTCGAGAATATAGCGCCTAAATACGATATGATGAACGATCTGCTCAGCTTCCGCAGACATAAGGCTTGGCGGAAATTTACGATGCGCAAGATGAGCGTACAGCAAGGTCAGACAGCGCTGGATTTGTGCTGCGGTACTTGCGACTGGACGATAGCTCTTGCGAAAGCAAGCGGTACCGGTCAGGTTACGGGGCTCGACTTCAGCCAGAACATGCTGGACGTTGGTTCCGTTAAGGTGAACGGCGAAGGGTTGAATAAGCAGATTACGCTTATACAGGGCAATGCGATGGAGCTGCCTTTTGCCGATAACTCCTTCGACTTTGTTACGATCGGCTTTGGACTTCGCAACGTTCCGGATTACCTGCAGGTGCTGAAGGAAATGGAACGGGTCGTGAAGCCGGGCGGCAAGGTAGTATGCCTCGAGTTGTCGAAGCCGTTGTGGCAGCCGTTCAAGGGAATGTATTACTTATACTTTGAACGGATGCTGCCGACAATCGGCAAATGGGTGGCGAAGCGCTTTGACGAATACAAGTGGCTTCCGGATTCCCTGAAGCTGTTCCCCGACGCCAACCAGTTATCCGAGTTATTCCGGCAAGCCGGGCTTCGTGAAGTACAAGCCTATCCGCTTACTGGCGGAATCGCGGCACTTCACATCGGTACAAAGGAGAAATCGCAGCAATGATTCGCAAACTACGCATTATTTTGGAAATGATAAAATTTGAACATTCCGTATTTGCTCTTCCATTCGCCTTTATGGGCGCTGTTCTTGGTACTTTAGCGGTAGAGAAGCGTTTGCCTTCCTGGGGCGAGATTGGCTGGATTGCACTTGCGATGGTTGGTGCCCGCAGCGCGGCCATGAGCCTAAATCGGGTCATTGACAAAGCAATTGACAAGGCTAACCCAAGAACGGCGCAGCGGGCATTGCCTGCAGGCCTATTGAAATCGATTGAAGTCATCTTATTTATTATCGTCTCCTTCGCCCTGTTGTTTATTGCGGCGGCAAACTTGGATCCCATTGCGATGAAGCTGATGCCGATTGCGGTTGTGATGCTGGTTCTGTATTCTTATATGAAAAGAATCACCTGGCTCTGCCACGTGTTCCTTGGCCTTACAATCGGTTTGTCTCCGCTTGGGGGCTGGGTTGCGGTAACGGGCTCGCTGAATGCCTCGGCATGGGTGCTGTATTTTACCGTTGCCCTCTGGATCGCAGGCTTTGATATTGTGTACGCTACGCAGGATTACGAATATGACCGCGATAACGGCCTTCATTCGATTCCCGCGCGTTTTGGCCTCAGAGGGGCTTTGTGGATCGCTAGGGGCTTCCATGTTGTTACGGCAATCGGTTTCTTCGCTTTGTTCTGGATGACCGAACTGAGCTGGGTGTACCTGATTGGCACAATCGCATCGATTCTGATGCTCTTCTATCAACACTGGCTGGTACGGCCGAATGATCTGTCCCGCGTGCAAATTGCCTTCTTCGGCATGAACGGAACCCTCAGCGTTGTATTGTTTGTATTTGCGATGTTTGATCTGCTGGTGGTGCACCAATGGTAGAATTTAGCGGTGCAACAAGACCTAAACGCTGGGTAGTCGGGATCACCGGAGCTAGCGGGGCGATTTACGGAATCCGGTTGATTGAAGAATTACTTCAAGCGAATTACGTCGTTCATGTCGTCGTGACGGAAGCGGGCTGGCGGGTATTGAAAGAAGAACTTGGCTGGGATACATCGCGCCGTCAGGCTGCGCTGGAGCAGCGGTTCGGTGAAGCCGTAACGGCTGGCCGGCTGGTATTCCATCCGAATGCCGATATCGGCGCAAGCATCGCAAGCGGCTCCTTCCAGGTTGAAGGCATGGCGATTGTGCCTTGCTCGATGGGGTCTCTCGCCTCGATGGCTCGAGGGATTTCGGACGATCTGCTGACGCGTGCGGCGGATGTCATGCTGAAGGAAGGGCGCAAGCTCATTATCGTTCCGCGCGAGACTCCGCTTCATGCGATACATTTGGAGAACATGCTTACGCTTGCCCGGCTTGGGGTAAGAATCATTCCGGCTATGCCGGCCTTTTATTATAAACCGCAATCGATGGATGAAATGATTAATTTCCTTGTCGGTAAAGTGCTCGATAGCATGTCGATCGAGCATCAATTATTCAGAAGATGGGGAGATGACCTTACATGACGGGAAGACTGAATCATCCGCTTCGCGTCGGCCGGATTGATTATGCAAATGCATGGCCGCTTTTTCACTATTTAGAGGACTATACCGAGCAAGCCGGCATCGATATTGTGCTGAAGGTACCGGCTGAACTGAACCGGTTGCTGCGCGAAGGGGAGATACAAGTTTCGGCTGTATCTTCCTTTGCTTACGGTATGAACGATAAGGATTATGTCCTGTTGCCGCATTTATCGGTAGGGTCGGAGGGAAAAGTAAACTCAATCCTGCTGTTCCTTAAACAACCGATCGAGCAATCTTCTCCGGAGCGAATTGCTGTTACAACAACGTCGGCAACGTCGGTTAACCTGCTGAAAATATTAATGAAAAAGTATTACGAGCTTGATCCGGCATACGAGTCGGCTGAGCCGGATCTTGACCGGATGCTGGAGTGGGCCGATGGCGCTCTTCTGATCGGCGATCCTGCTATCCGGGAGTCTTGGGAAAACAAAGGCTTGACCGTCATTGATCTTGGTGAAGTGTGGAATCAATGGACGGGGCTGGCAATGACTTACGCCGTTGTAGCGGCGCGCAAGGAAGCGGTGGAACAGTCACCGGAGGCTTTCGAGCGATTGTTCCAGGCATTTACGGCCAGCAAGGAGAAAAGCGTAGGCGATCTTAAGCCGCTTATCCAGAAGGCAATGGAGCAGCTTGGCGGCGATCCGGATTATTGGCAAATGTACTTCACTTGCCTTAATTACGACTTTGGACCAAAGCAGCAGGAAGGCCTTACGTTGTATTTCCGGTATGCAAGTGAGCTTGGCTTGCTCGATCACGACGTGAACCTGCATTTTTATAAAGAAGAATCTCTGCCGAACAGGTGAAAGTATGAAACTATTAGACATTTTTGCAAAGTTAAAAGGCGATATGTCCCGAATCGAGCAAGAGCTGGAACGAAGCATATCGTTCGGCGATGAGCTGCTTAGCGAGACGTCTCTTCACCTGCTGAAGGCAGGGGGGAAACGGCTGCGCCCCGTATTTGTGCTTCTAGCGGGCAAGTTCGGCCAATACGACCTTGATAAACTGACGAAAGTAGCCGTGCCGCTTGAACTCATCCATATGTCTTCCCTGGTGCATGACGATGTTATTGACGATGCATCAACGCGGCGCGGTCAGCTAACCGTCAAATCCAAATGGGATAATCGGATTGCCATGTACACGGGCGATTATATTTTCGGCAGGGCGCTCACGATAGTAACAGAGCTGGATGATCCGTTTATTCATCAGATGCTCTCGAAATCTCTTGTGCAGATGAGCATCGGAGAGATGGAGCAAATCCGTTATTTCTTTAATACCGAACAAACGATCCGCGATTATTTGCTGCGCATTCGCCGCAAAACGGCACTGCTGATCGCAATCAGCTGTCAGCTTGGCGCTGCTGCGGCAGGGGCGGACAGGGCTACGCTTAACCGGCTGTACCGTTACGGTTATAATGTCGGAATGACCTTCCAGATCCGTGATGATATGCTGGATTTGTTCGGCACGGAGAAGCAGATCGGCAAGCCTCCGGGTTCGGATATCCGGCAAGGAAACATTACGCTGCCCGTCATTCTCGCCTTGAAGGATGACAAGGTGCGTGAACCTTTGCTGGAACAAATCCGGATTATCCGTGAGCATAACGGGAATGTTGATACCAAACCGGCCATTTCGCTGATCAAGAGCAGCAAAGGCATTCAGCTGGCTGATCAGCTTGCAAATGATTACATCAAAAAAGCTTTGGCCGCTTTAGAAGGATTACCGAGTATCGGGGCGAAGAAGAATCTGATTGACATTGCGCATTTTGTAGGAAAGCGTAACTATTAGGGAATGCATTCTTACTGCTCCACAATTCTTTTAAGGAGATGCTTACGAAGCAAGAATTGCTCCACAATTCTTTTAAGCAGATGCTTACGAAGCAAGAGTTGCTCCACAATTCTTTAAAGCAGATGCTTACGAAGCAAGAATTGCTCCACAATTCTTTAAAGCAGATGCTTACGAAGCAAGAACTGCTCCACAATTCTTTTAAGGAGGTAGCGTATGGAAAGAACATTTTTGATGATTAAACCGGATGGCGTGCAACGCGGCCTCATCGGTGAGATTGTATCGCGGTTCGAACGCAAAGGCCTGAAGCTGGTTGCCGCCAAATTTATGGCGATAAGCAGAGAACTTGCAGAAACCCATTATGCCGAACACCATGGCAAGCCCTTTTACGAGCCGCTGCTGAACTTTGTTACAGCCGGCCCAGTCTTTGCCATGGTATGGCAGGGAGATAACGTTATCGCTCTCACGCGTGCCATGATTGGCAAGACGGATGCGGTAGACGCGCTGCCAGGCACTATTCGTTCGGATTTTGCCGTACATACGAATTTGAATTTGATTCATGGATCGGATTCTCCGGAAAGCGCGGCAAGGGAAATCGCGAATTTCTTCTCGCCTGAGCAGCTGGTGGAATACGAACATACCGTTCAGCGTTGGATCTAAGCCATACATAACGCTGTAGTTACAACAGGAGGCGTCCATGTCGGAGGATCTGGATTTCGATCTTTTTATCCAAAGAATGAAGACTAAGACCAATATCGATTTGTCGCAGTATAAAGAAGCCCAAATGAAGCGTCGTCTGACGACGCTTCGCCAGAAGCACGGATACGATACGTTTGAGGCTTATTGGAAAGCTATTGAACAGGACCGGAGCCTGCTGAATGAATTTTTGGACCGCATGACCATTAACGTATCCGAATTCTGGAGAAACCCGAACCGGTGGGAAGTGCTGCAAAGCCGCTTCCTGCCGGAAATGCTCCAGCGGGGGGAGAGGCTCAAGGTATGGAGTGCCGCTTGTTCGACGGGAGAAGAGCCGTACACGATCGCGATGATTCTGTCAGAACTTAACGCGCTTCCTAAAACGTCCTTACTGGCGACTGACCTGGATTCCGTTGTACTGGAAAAAGCGAAAGAAGGGCAGTATTTGGAGCGTTCTTTGCGGGATGTCCCGGCTGCCTACAGGCAGAAGTATTTCCAGCCGGATCACGGGATGCACGCGGTGTCGGATAAGCTCAAGAACGCAATTACGTTTAAACAGCAGAATCTGCTTTACGATTCATTTGATCAATCCTTTGACCTCATCGTCTGCAGGAATGTCATGATTTATTTCACGGAAGAAGCCAAGCACTTATTGTATCAAAAATTCGCAAGCGCGCTTCGGCCCGGAGGACTCCTGTTCGTCGGAAGCACGGAGCAGATTTTCTCCCCTTCTCAATATGGGTTTGAGTCGGCCGATACCTTTTTCTACAGAAGAATTACCGGCTAATGTATACCGATTTCCATCCGCTCCAATACTAAAGACAACCGAACTTTTATTGGAGGATGAAGATGGACAAGCGACAAGTGATTCACGCTTACCGAAGCGGGATCATATCCATTCAAGAATGCGCTCAGATTCTTGGTCTCGACAGCCGTCAGCTGCCTAATCTGTTAAGTCAGATGGCAGTGAAGGCAGACTGGGAAACAAACAAGCGCTTTGTGAACAGCTAACGCTTTTCCATAGCCGCCCGAAAGGCGGATGTTAGAGCCAGAAATGGCTTTGGCATCCGCCTTTTTGCGTAACTAAGCGCTTCCGCATTTCTTGTCAAAGCCTGAAGCCTGTACTATAATGAGCAAAGATGTTTACATAACAAGCCCGGAATATGAACAGTTAGGATGGTACAGATCATGCGCGAACTGAAAGTTGAGCTAGGCGAACGCTCTTATCCCATTTATATCGGTGAAGGTCTTTTGCAGGAAGCGGCAGCGTATTTCAAAAAGCATCAGATTAGCTTGAAATCTCCGCTTCTTATCATTACGGATGAACGTGTTGCCCCTCATTATCTCGAGCCGCTCGAAGGTACTCTTCGTGAAGCCGGTTTTACAGTAGCTAGTGCGGTTGTCCCTGCTGGCGAAAGCTCCAAATCGCTCTCCATGCTGGAAAGCCTCGTGACAAAAGCGCTTGAAGCCGGACTCGACCGGAAATCAACGATTGTAGCTTTGGGCGGCGGTGTAGTTGGGGATCTTGCCGGATTTGTCGCGGCATCCTACATGCGCGGCGTGAAGTTTGTGCAAATCCCAACGACGATCCTGGCGCATGACTCCAGTGTTGGCGGCAAGGTTGCGGTTAACCATCCGCTTGCCAAAAACATTATTGGCGCTTTCCATCAGCCTGAGATGGTGCTTTATGATCTAAACACGCTGCAGTCGCTGCCTCCGAGGGAAGTAAGCGCGGGCTTGTCGGAAGTTGTGAAGCACGGGTTAATCTGGGATGCGGAATTTACGACATGGTGCGAAGAAAATGCAGACCGTTTGCTTGCGCTTGAACCGGATGCGCTTGGATATGCCCTTTATAAAGGCTGCAGCGTAAAGGCAGCCGTTGTATCTCAAGATGAGCGCGAGAATGACCTGCGCGCGATTCTGAACCTTGGCCATACGATCGGCCACGCGCTGGAAGCGGTAGCCGGCTATGGCGAGCTTTTGCATGGGGAAGCAATCTCCATTGGCATGATTGGCTCGGCGAGACTGGGATTGCGCTACGGCGCGCCTGAAGAGGTTTATACGACCACGAAGCGCGTATTGTCCAAGGTAGGCCTTCCGGTAAAGCTTCCGGCGCATTTTGACGTAGATGCCATTATGGATGCGATGATGCATGACAAGAAATTCAGCGAGAGCACGATGGTATTTGTAGTGCCAACCGAGATCGGCAAGGTGGAAATCAAGAAGGATGTACAGTCCGCATGGGTACGGTACATCGTTGAGCAATTGAAACTGGAGGCGTAAAAGGGATGACAGTTAGAGGGATTCGCGGTGCCATTACCGTCGACGTAAATGAAAAAGAGCCTATTTTGCAGGCAACGCTTGAGCTGCTGCAGGAAGTTGTGAAACAAAACGATATCGTACCGGATGATATTGCAAGCGTGTTTATTACCGTTACGCAAGACTTGGACGCTACATTCCCGGCAATTGCGATCCGTCAAATGGGCGGCTGGGATCTTGTTCCATTAATGTGCGCGCTTGAAGTGCCGGTGAAAGGCAGCCTTGAGCGCTGTGTCCGTTTTATGATCCATCTGAATACGGACAAAACCCAAGCCGAGATTAACCATGTCTATCTTGGAGGAGCGCGCGTGCTTCGTCCGGATTTGTCAAAATCCTGATTGACGCGAGGTCTAATCGGTAGTATATTGAGACTTAACAATAGTTAGGCAAGAGAAGAGTAGCAAGTTAAGAGACAGGTTTTAGAGGAAACATGGACCGTCATCACAGGATGGCGCATCCGTTTCAAAAGAGGTAGCAGGCTTTTAGTTGAGTTGAGATGAGTTAAGCAGAGACGAGTGCAGGACAGTTGAGAATAGAAGGCTTGTTTACCGCAGCTAAGCGCAGAAGATAGTATCGTTATCATGCGCCTTAGGTCTATTCTTTATTTTGTTCGCAATCTTATTTGTCATCATCTATACATTCAACGCCCCTGCTCCCGGCAGGGGCTTTTTTAATGCCCTTCTAACCCATACGCGAGTACCAAGAGGAGGAACCCCCCCATGACAAATGAATTGCAGCAAGTAACGAAGCTGGCCGACCAATACAATATTATTCCGATTGTACGCTATATTCTTGCAGATACAGAAACACCAATCAGGCTGTTCCAGCATTTTGCGAAGGAGCAGCACGCGTTCCTGCTTGAGAGCGTAGAGGGCGGAGTGAAATGGGCGAGATATTCATTCATCGGGACGGATCCTTTCATGATGCTCTACGGGAAGAACGGCAAGATGGTACTGGAGCATAACGGAGAGAAGCAAGAGTTCGACGAGAAGCCGATTGAGCTCTTGAAGGCTCAGCTGCGCGGCTTCCGCAGCCCGTCGCTGCCGGAGCTCCCGCCATTTACGGGCGGTGCGATCGGATATTTCGGATATGATCTGCTCCAATATTACGAGAACCTTCCGGCGCACCGCATTGATGACTTGCAAATGAATGATTTGCAATTTATGTTCTGCGACCAGGTTATCGTATTTGACCACTTCAAGCAGCAGCTGCAAATTATCGGGAATGTTCATATCCCTCATGCAGCAACCAACGCGGATATCGAGAAGGCTTATAACCGTGCGGCAGCCAAGATCGAGGCAACGATCGAACGTTTGCAGCAGCCAATTACGGTTCCGGTAACATCGGGTTCGTCGATTCCGGTTGATCCTGAGCTTGGCGATGTGCAGTCGAACCTGACGAAGGAACAGTTTATCTCGAATGTTGAACAGGCGAAGGAATACATCCGCGCCGGCGATATTTTCCAAGTGGTCTTGTCTCAGCGCTTCAGCATCGAAACCGAGGTTGATCCGCTTCATGTATACCGCGTGCTACGCACGATGAACCCGTCTCCTTATATGTACTATTTGAAAATGGGAGATGAAGTAATCGTAGGCACGTCGCCTGAAGCGCTCGTAAAGGTTAACGGCGACCGCAAAGTCGAGACCCGCCCGATTGCCGGAACAAGGCCGCGCGGCAAAACGCCGGAGGAAGATAAGGCGCTTGAGGTGGAATTGCTCGCCGACGAGAAGGAACGGGCGGAGCATCTGATGCTGGTGGACCTTGGACGAAATGATATAGGGCGCGTATCGGAATTCGGCACGGTACGATGCGATGCCTATATGGAGATTGAGCGTTACTCGCATGTCATGCACATCGTGTCCAACGTATCCGGCAAGCTTCGCGAGGACAAAGACTTTTTCGACGCTTTCCTGTCCTGTCTGCCGGCCGGTACGGTATCCGGCGCTCCCAAGCTTCGGGCGATGGAGATTATCGCTGAGCTCGAGAACGAAGCGCGCGGCGCTTACGCAGGGGCAATTGGTTATCTCGGATTTGGAGGATCACTGGATACATGCATCACAATCCGGACCATTGTGTTCAAGAACGGCAAGGCTTACGTTCAAAGCGGAGCGGGGATCGTATGGGACTCGGTTCCGGAGAGCGAATATATGGAAACGGTCAATAAAGCAAAAGCGTGCCTTAAGGCGATTCGCGCTGCGGAAGCGGTTTTTGGCAAACGAAAGAGTTCGGCTGAACAGGCGGTTAACGCGGACTACTATGTAACAAGCGGAGAGGTGTTGTAAAATGAGTTTGGTGACAAAACAGGTAACGATGCAAGGAGCTTTAAACAAGCTGATGAGCAGCACCGATCTGACTCGCGAAGAAGCCCGGTCGGTGATGGATATTATTATGAGCGGCAATGCTACACCTTCGCAAATTGCGGGAGTAGCTACAGCTCTTCGCATGAAGGGCGAGACGAAGGATGAGATTACAGGGTTTGCGGAAGTGATGCGCCAGCATTCCAGCCATGTGCAGACAAAGCAGGAGGGCTTGCTTGATACTTGCGGAACGGGCGGTTCCGGTATTCATAAATTCAATATTTCCACCGCTTCCGCTATTATCGCATCGGCTGCCGGCATTCGCGTAGCGAAGCACGGTAACCGGGCGATGTCCGGCAAAGCAGGCAGCGCGGATGTACTCGAGGCACTAGGCGTGAACATTACGCTCACTCCGGAGCAAGCTTCCGAATGCCTGAGTCAAATCGGCATCTGCTTCATGTTCGCACAGCTTTATCATCCTTCCCTTCGCCATGCGGCAGCACCTCGCCGTGAGCTTGGCGTCCGCACGATCTTTAATATGCTTGGTCCTTTAACGAATCCGGCTGGCGCCGACCGTCAGTTGATCGGATTGTACGACCGTACCAAAACATCCACCATCGCAGCCGTATTAAACGAGCTAGGCGTGAAGCGGGCAATGGTTGTCAGCAGCGTGGACGGATTGGATGAGATCAGCATTTCGGCGCCAACCCAAATCTCCGAGCTGCGAAGCGGTGAAGTGGTGACCTATGAACTGACTCCGGAAGAGCTGGGGCTCTCCCGCTATCCGATATCCGAAGTGATCGGCGGAGATCCGGAGACGAATGCGGCTTTAATCCGCGGGATCTTCAGCGGCGAACAGCGCGGTGCCTACCGCGATATCGTGCTTGCTAACGCAGGGGCTTGCATTTATGTAGGCGGCTGCGCGGATTCACTCCGCGAAGGCGTAGCGCTGGCTGCCGAGATGATTGATTCCGGCATGGCAAATCAGCAATTGCAAAAGCTTATTCAGACGACAGGAGAGTTGACTCATGTTTCTTGATAAAATCGTAGTAACGAAGCGGGAAGAGGTTGCTCATCTCGCTTCGGACTTCCAGCTAGCCGATTATGAACGCAAAATCGCTTCGCTTCCCGAATGCCGCGGCTTCGAACGCGCGCTAACGTCCGGCCGCAAACGGGATGTCGGCCTGATTGCGGAAGTGAAGAAGGCATCCCCATCCAAAGGCCTTATCCGTCCTGATTTTCATCCTGCCGAGCTTGCGGCCGCTTATGAGCGCGCAGGCGCGGACTGTTTATCAGTGCTGACGGACCGCGATTATTTCCAAGGCTCCAATGAATACTTAACCCTGATCAAGGAGACGGTCAGCAATCCGCTGCTCCGCAAAGATTTTATTATCGATTACCGTCAGGTATACGAGGCTCGTGTTATCGGAGCGGATGCGGTACTATTAATAGCAGCAATTCTTACATCTTCCGAGCTGTCGGAGCTGTATGACACGGCAAAATCGCTTGGCATGGACGTTCTTGTAGAGGTTCATGACCGCGAAGAGCTGGAGCGGGTTCTAGAGCTTGATAAAGCGACCCTGATTGGCGTTAACAACCGAGACCTGAAGTCCTTCGTAACCGATCTTCACACGACAGAGGCTCTTATCGATCTCATACCCAAAGGAGTTACGGTAATAAGCGAAAGCGGCATTGCAGGGCGCAAGGACATGGATTACCTTCAAACCGTCGGTGCGCAAGGCGTCCTGATCGGCGAACATTTCATGCGCCAGCCGGATGCCGGACAGGCTGTTATCGACCTTATGGGTCCGGTGACGCGGGCATGACGGCATCGCCAAGAATCAAGATTTGCGGATTAAAGGATACTGCTACCATTGCGGAGATGAACGGACTTCCTTTTCACGAGATCGGATTCGTGTTTGCGCCAAGCAAACGCCAGGTCGATTCGGAAACGGCAGCCGTTCTAATCGAGTCAGCCAAGCGGCTTCAGGCAGCTGAGGGTGAAGCACCTCAAACGGTAGGCGTCTTCGTTAATCCCGGAATTGAGGAACTGACAGCAATTGTGGAGAAAGCGCCTCTTGACGTCGTGCAGCTGCATGGGCAGGAGACGCCGGAATTTTGCCGTCTGGTTAAGAACCGCTTGGATAAGAAGGTATGGAAAGTATTCTCTATCGGAAAAGACGGCGCTGACGCTCAGGCTCGTGTTTCCGCCTATGAGGGAGCCGTAGACGCCATTCTGATCGATACAGCAGGCGGCGGTACGGGTCAAACCTTTGACTGGCAGCTTATAACGGACTATCAGAATGCAGCAGCAGCCATTGATGTTCCTTTGTACGTAGCGGGAGGACTTCATCCCGGCAATGTGGGAGAACTACTGGCAGGCAACCCTGTTGACGGTATTGACGTATCGAGCGGGGTTGAAACGGACGGCCGTAAAGACATCGAGAAGATTAGACTATTCGTTAGAAAGGTGATAGAGCGATGAACCAAGTACCAGACGAGAACGGGCGCTTTGGCAAATTTGGCGGCCGGTATGTACCGGAGACGCTGATGAACGCTTTGCTGGAGCTCGAAGAAGCCTATAAACATTATTCGCAGGATGAATCCTTCAAGCAGGAGGTTCATGATCTTCTGCACAAATATTCGGGACGTCCGACGCCGCTTTATTACGCGGAACGGTTAAGCCAGCATCTTGGCGGCGCAAAGATCTACCTGAAACGCGAAGATTTGAACCATACCGGCGCTCACAAAATCAACAATACGATCGGGCAGGCTGTACTTGCCAAACGCATGGGCAAAACAAAAGTCATTGCCGAAACCGGCGCAGGCCAGCACGGCGTTGCATCGGCTACCGTTGCCGCTTTGCTGGGACTGGAATGCAAAGTATTCATGGGTGAAGAAGACATGAAGCGCCAGCAGCTTAACGTATTCCGCATGCAGCTGCTTGGAGCAGAGGTTGTACCTGTTATGTCAGGCACCCGTACGCTTAAGGATGCCTGCAACGAGACGCTCCGCTACTGGGTCAGCCATGTAGACGATACGTTCTACATTTTGGGTTCCGCAACGGGTCCGCATCCTTATCCGATGATGGTCCGCGACTTCCAGCGTATTATCGGTGACGAATCCCGCAAGCAGATTGTCGAAGCGGAAGAGCGTCTTCCGGACTATGTGGTTGCAGCGGTTGGCGGCGGAAGCAATGCCATCGGTATTTTCTATCCGTTTATTAAAGATGAAGCCGTCCGTCTTGTTGGGGTTGAAGCAGCGGGACGGGGTATTGATACGGAAGAGCATGCAGCTACGATGACCATGGGCAGCCATGGCGTATTCCAGGGTTCGATGAGCTACTTGCTGCAGGATAAATACGGCCAGGTTCAGCCAGCTCATTCCATCTCGGCGGGGCTTGACTATCCGGGCATCGGACCGGAGCATGCTTACTTAAAGGATTCCGGCCGCGCGGAATACTTCCCGATTACCGATGCGGAAGCGCTTGACGCTCTTCAATTGCTGTCCCGTACGGAAGGCATTATTCCGGCATTGGAATCAGCCCATGCGATTGCGCAGACGATTAAGCTGGCTCCAACGCTTGATCAAGATAAAATTGTCGTTGTCAGCTTGTCCGGACGCGGCGATAAAGACGTCGAAGCGATCATGGGTTACCTGGGAGGTGCGGAGGCGTGAATTTGATTGATGCTGCTTTTGCCAAATTGAAGCAAGAAGGAAAGACGGCGCTTATTCCGTTTTTGACGATTGGGGATCCGGATATCCCTACATCAATCGCTATTATTAAAGAGCTTGAACAAGCAGGCGCGGATCTCGTTGAGCTTGGTGTCCCTTATTCCGACCCGCTTGCAGACGGTCCCGTTATTCAACGGGCATCCGAACGCGCTCTTAAGAACCGTATTTCGATTCTGGATTGCATCGAGACGGCTGCGCAAGCCCGTGAAGCCGGCGTCAAGCTGCCGTTTATTTTGTTTACTTATTTCAATCCGGTGCTGCAATTTGGCCTGGAGGACTTTATGAATCTTGTCGTGGAAAAGGGAATCAGCGGTCTTATTATTCCGGATCTTCCGATTGAAGAGGATGAGGAAGTACGTACGCTGGCTGAAGCGAAAGGCGTTCACCTTATTCCTTTGGTAGCCCCAACTTCTAAGGACCGCGTTGTCCGCATTTCCAAGAAAGCACGCGGCTTTGTCTACTGCGTATCCTCGCTGGGGGTAACGGGAGTCCGTGCCGAATTCCACAGCGGAATCGACGAATTCCTTGCAACGGTTCGCGAAGCAACAGACCTGCCAATTGCCGTGGGCTTTGGTATTTCCAGCCGCGAGCAGGTGGAGCGGTTCGAGAAAATCTGCGACGGCGTAGTCGTAGGCAGCGCGATTGTGCGCAAAATCGAAGAAACGCTTCCTAAATTAAGCGATTCTTCGAAGCGGGAAGATGGACTTGCCGAAATCCGCAGCTTTGTTGCCGGATTCAAGGGCTGATGCGAAAGGACAGAGCTTGCTGGCTCTGTCCTTTTTTTAATTCTAAGCATTTGGGCTGCCTGCCAAAGGATGACAGATTCGTTGCGCCTTGTGTGCTCCAATTCCTATTTTATAAGACGACCCTTTAAAACCTTGACAAGATGTGAGACAATAGAAAACATGCGGTTAGCCAATATGGCCAATATGACAAAGAGGTGAATGGCGATGCAGCCAAAAAGCAATATCGTGCATCTCCCTGTTTATCAGCCGGGAAAACCGGTTGAAGACGTGAAGAGAGAGCTAGGATTAGACGAGGTTATCAAGCTTGCTTCCAACGAGAACCCGTTTGGTTATTCGGAACAGGCGAAAGCAGCTATTATAAATGAATTAGATCAAATTGCAACCTATCCGGACGGTGCCAGCTTTGAGCTTACTGCCGCTGTAGCAGAAAAATACGGTGTAGAGTCCAATCAGATTATTTTTGGCACGGGCTCGAGCGACATTATCCTTATGCTGGCGAGAACTTTCCTGGCTCCAGGGGACGAAACGGTTATGGCCGACGAAACGTTCTCCCAATACAAACATAACGCAGAAATCGAAAATGCCCGCATTATTGAAGTACCATTAAAGGAGGGTAAACATGACCTTCCGGCGATGCTGGCTAAGATTACGGACCGCACCAAGCTGGTATGGGTGTGCAATCCGAATAACCCGACCGGCACAATCGTCTCTGAAGAAGAGTTAACCGCCTTCCTGGATCAGGTCCCTAAGGATGTTCTGGTCGTATTGGATGAAGCGTATTGCGAATTTGTGGACGAGCCTGGTTTCCCGGACGGCATTAAGCTGCTGAAAAAATACCGTAACGTGATCGTGCTTCGCACCTTCTCGAAAATTTACGGTCTGGCATCGCTGCGTATCGGTTACGGAATCGGCCACGCGGATGTCATTCAATATATGAATCAAATCCGTGAACCGTTTAATACGACCCGTCTCGGACAAGTAGCGGCAAAAGCATCTCTTGCCGACGATGATTTCATTACGTTCTGCCGCAAGCAGAACCGTGCGGGCATTGAATACATGACGAACCATTTCGACCGTCTTGGCTTGAGCTACTTCCCGGCATACGGCAACTTTGTCATGGTTGATACAAAGCTTCCATCAGCTGACGTATTCCAGTCGTTGCTTCGCAAAGGAGTTATCGTAAGGCCGCGCTGGACGTACTATCCGACTCACATCCGCGTCTCGGTAGGTACTCCGGAACAAAACGAAAAGTTTATCGCAGCTCTTGAGCTAGTTCTGCAGGAAGCGGCGGTGCGCGGATAGCCTTATGACGAAGATCGCGATATTTGGGGTAGGATTGATTGGCGGTTCTTTGGCGCTTTGCTTCAAAGGCAAACCGGAGCTTACCGTTGTAGGCTACTCGAACCGTCAGTCCTCCGTTGAAAAATATATGAAGAGGGGAGTTGTTGATTATGCGACAACTTCCTTGCGCGAAGCAGCCGAAGGTGCAGATTTTATATTCCTGTGCGTGCCTGTCGGCAAGCTGGAGGAATACGTAACGGAGCTCGGCAAGCTTGAATTGAAGCCAGGCTGCATCGTAACGGATGTAGGCAGTACGAAAGCTTCGGTGGCCGAGTGCGGAAGAAGACTGGAACGGAATGGCGTGTCGTTCATCGGCGGCCATCCAATGGCAGGTTCTGAACGCTCGGGTGTTGAAGCAGCCTCCACGAATCTGTTCGAGAACGCGTTTTATGTTTTGACGCCGGAAGAGACTACACCGCCGGAGGCTTTGGAACGGCTGAGAAACCTTCTGGTTCATACAAGAGCGCATCTTGTCAGCGTTGATGCAAATTCGCATGACGAGATTGTAGGCGCAATTAGCCATCTGCCGCATATTATCGCGGTAGCTCTCGTTAATCAGGTCCGCGGTTACAATGAGAATAACGGCTTGTACGAATTGCTGGCTGCCGGGGGCTTCCGGGATATTACGAGAATCGCGGCAAGCGACCCGATTGTATGGCGGGATATACTAATCAACAACCGCGTGGTTCTGTTAAAGCTTCTGAAGGATTGGAATGCCGAAGTGGAGAAGTTTGCGGTAATGCTGGAAGCTTTGAACGGCGATGCGATTGAGGAAGCCTTCCAGACAGCCGGTGAATTCCGCAGTAAGCTGCCTGAGCGACGCAAAGGCATGATTCATTCCTTATACGATTGTTACGTGGATGTACCCGATCATCCCGGCATTATCGGCAATATTGCCAGCGAGCTGGGCAGTGCCCGTATTAACCTTAGCAACATCAATATTATCGAGAGCAGGGAAGATGTTCCCGGCGTGCTTCGCTTATCGTTCCGGACTCAAGAAGATCTGGACCAAGCGATGGAGCTTCTCGGCAAAACCGGATATACCGTTCGTCAATAAAACCTCGAAAGAGGTTTTTTTGTTTTCAAAGATTTAGATTCATGATTAGATTTATCAAGGCGAAAAAAGTTTAAGCGTTTTCAAAAAAACCGTTGACATTGTGGAAGCGTATACATATAATAAAAGTACAGTATGGTTTCTCTCCACTCCTATCCAAAACTATAGCGTTCAACATGAATGCTGACCACTCTTCGGAGTGGTTTTTTTTTGTTCTTTTTTAGTGGACATGCCTTTTGCTCTAATTCCGACAAAATCCTGCAATCAGAAATTAGAGTTTACTTATTTTTTGAGACTAACAGGAAGAGGTATGTTACAATACGGAAGGACAGTGGGTATTGTTAAAATATGGGTTAAAATCCTTTTTGTCGAAACAAGAAGGAATTTGGCTATTATGAATCGAATTACATACATCGTATTATTGAAATTTTTTATGATAATAACCGCAACTTTTCGCTTCCGGTTCGGTATAAGGATACATAATCGAACTGGGAAGAAGAATTCGCAGGTGAGGAGGTTCGCCTGTCATGACTGATTCCCAATTAATACGTGAGATTAAGGACGGTAACATCGAGCTCTACTCGGAGCTGATGCGCCGTTACCAACGCAAGATACTAGCATTTATCTATCATATGTTGAAGAGTGCCAAGCTGGAGCTGCTCGCTGAGGATTTGTGCTCGGAAACGTTTTATAAAGCATACCGCAGCCTCCATTCCTTCCGCGAAGTGGATGCTTCTTTTTCGACGTGGCTGTATACGATAGCACGAAATACCGTGCTTAGTGAACTGCGCAAGCAGAAGTCGGCTCACGTCCCGCTCGATGAGTCGAATATGATGCCGGCCGCTCCGCCAGACCAAGTGCCGGAGCAGCATGTGTTGCGCAACGAACGGATGGCGATGGTTCGCGAAGCGATTAACAATCTACCTGAGAAACAACGCTCAGCACTCATTCTGCGGGAATATGACCAGTTAGACTATCAGGAGATCGCAAATATTCTGGGCCAAACGGTCAGCTCCGTAAAATCGTTGTTATTCCGGGCACGAGCCAGCGTAAAGTCGCAGCTTGAGCCTTACTTTGGCGAGACGCCGATGATGGAAGAATACGAAGGGATGAACACGCGATGAAATGCGATGACGTACAAGACAAGTTCGATGTCTTCGGATATTTATCAGAGGAAGATGCCGAACGGGAAGCGATGGAAGCCCATTTGCTCGACTGCGAGCAATGTGCTGAACAATACCGTCTATGGGAAGAAAGCGAAGAAATGATCCTTAAGCTTTCGGAAGAGGATGAAGTTGTTACAGCCCAGATGGAGCATGTCAATCGCAGCGTTATGGATCGCATTTATGCTGAACAATCGTGGTTGATGCCGGTGTCCCAGAAAAGCTATTATTTCTCGCCTGCTTTCAGGCGTAACCTTGCTATTGTGTTGTCCGCTTGTTTAGCAATTTTCGCGTGTTCGCTTATTTTCTTCATCAAAGGCAACGAACATGGCACACCGGAAGAAAAAATGGCGCAACTAACCGGATTAATGGATACTGCTAATGCATCGGGCAGTGATTTTGTCATTAGCGCGGAATTTGAAGTTCCCGTGGCAAGCGTTAGTGACCCGTTTGTTTTGCAAGTCGTTCCAACCTTCCCGCAATATTGGGTAGCACTTTCACTTCTTGGGGTTGTGATGACGTTGTTAATCTTGAACTGGTTGTCTAGAACGCGAAGCTAATGCACAAGCTTAACAAAGGTGTTGTTCAGATATTCAACCTCTAACCGTGGCCGTTTCCATTCAGGGCCGCGGTAGAGGTTTTCTCATTTATAGTCGGAAAGGCAGGAATCACAATTGATTATTGGTATGGTACGACACGGCAATACCGATTGGAATGCGCTAGGGAAGATTCAAGGCCAGACTGATATTCCGTTAAATGAGCTTGGGAAAAAGCAGGCGAATGCACTTGCCGAGCGCTTAAGCCTAGATGAGAAGCTGTGGGACGCCGTTATATCGAGTGATTTGCAGCGTGCTCGCCAGACGGCTGAAGTAATTGCAGACAAGTTGGATATTCCGCTGCTGGAGGGCGATTCGCGATTGCGGGAACGAAATTTCGGCGAAGTCGAAGGTCTGACATTGCCCGAGAGAGTGGAGCGTTGGGGAGAGAACTGGCGTGAAGTAGCGAGAGGATTGGAAACGGACGAGGAGGTCCGTGCCCGGGGAATGGCATTTCTGCAGGATTGGCAGAAACAGCGGCCAGAAGGCAGGCTGTTGGTTGTGTCCCATGGCGGGTTTCTGGCGCAAATGTTTGACACGCTTTGCGCCGACCTCGAGAAGCAGCATCTGGGCAATCTTTCTTACTCGATTCTCCAGTTGAAGGATGAACAATGGGCTCCGCTTCTATATAATTGCACTCGTCACCTTGAGGAGGCGAATTCGAGAGTTTGACGAAATAGGTCATTCTCGGAAATGTATCTCCTTCCGGCAACTGTTGTCATTCTGAATATGGATTAGATTTGATAAGGTGTATTCAGAAGTGACAAAGGCGTACGCTTAAAAGCTTTCTGAAAGAAAGCTGCTTCGGAAGCATAGACTTTCCTCCAAGAGATACATTCGCCGCTCGTTCCTCGTCAATTTATTTTTTTTACAACAGTTTGGGCTGCCGTTAATTTGGCAGCCTTTTTTTATGAAGAACAAGGGCTGCCAATATCAATGGCAGCCCTTGTTGCTGTTCCCGCCTTTGAATTTTACAAGGCTTTTTGTGTGAAAAACGAGCGAGCGGAAGCGGAGCAAGCAAATGTTCATTGAGAAGCTCAGCGTTCGCTTTTGATATCCGGATTCCCCTCCATAAAACTTCGAATCGAAGGGAATCCGGTATCAACGGCGATCGAAAGAACATTTGCTTGCGCAGCGGCCACAATTTGCAACGTAACCGCCAAATGTGAAGCTTTTTCACACAACTAGTTTTAAAATTCAAAATTCTTCCCATAATGGTACTAACTATTGCTAGCGAATCAAATAAGCTCGCGAACGAGACACAAACGGCGGGCAGTTACGGAAAGGAGAGATACCATGAATTTGTCGGATATGTTGGGCTATGCAGATATTCAGCAATTGAGCCGGATCGCCTCCGTGTATCAATGTGAGTGCAATGGCCACTCAAAAAATGATTTGATTCAGTCGATTCTCTCTACCGTCAGCCGGAAAGATGTATTTGAGGCGCAGATCAGCAGTATGAAACTGGACGAAATGCGGTTCTTGAACTCCCTGCTCTTTGAATCGAGAGATTCCTTCAGTCTGGAAGAGCTGATTGCAAGGGTTCAGCAAAGCAAGTTTGGCGAGCTCGAGCCCCCAGCGGAAGAACCGCCGCAGAAGAAAACGAAACGCACAAAGAAGAAGCAAGCCGAGGCCGAAGCGCCTAAAGAATCCGGACCACGCGAGATGATATCCAGGTTCAAGCATCAGGGATGGCTGTTTAACGGAGTAACCGGAACCAATCGTTATATGTTCCAGGTACCGCAGGATCTGAGAACGAGATTCCGCGAAACGCTGCGCAAAAAGTTTACAGCAGAGCTGCATTACACGGATGAGCCGCATATGTACCGGGACGAACAAATGCTCGTTCAAGAAGATGTTTATCAGCTGCTTCATTATATTTATCACAATGAAGTACAGCTGTCGGCGGACGGCTCGATGTACAAACGGTTCAGCGGACAGATTTTGGAAAAGCTGGCCATTTCGGAAGAACCGCCCGGTAAAGGCGAATGGCGATTCGGATACGGCAGACATTTTCACCATTATCCGAACCGAATGTCTCTCCTGTTTGACTATTGCGGCTATATGAAGTATTTCGTGGACGATAACGTGGTATTGGCTTTATCGCCGAGCGGCGAAGAGCGGTTGCGCAGCAAACCAGCCAATGAAATGGAGCAAATCTATAAATTTTGGCTGAAGTTGTACAAAGGGGCAATCCCCAATATTCATTCGCTTGTGCATTGGATGAATAATCTGGCGGAGCAATGGGTTACGGTTGATTCACTTCGCACTGTGCTTATTCCCTTCGTCAAACCGTTCTATTACGATACAGCAGATAAGGTGCTGGATATCCGATTAATTGGAATGATGGTTCATCTGGGTATGCTTCGGATTGGCGAGCATCAGGAGCATGGGACGGTTGTGCGGATGACCAAATTGGGAAGGGCGCTTGTCGCCGGAGTAAATCTCGAAGATCAGGACCGGATGTTTCTCTATTAGTTTTTCTATGAAACCAACTAGGCGATGGCATATTAATTGAAATGGGGGCAATCGTACTTATCGGCGCGCAGAATGGTGAATATGCTTAAAGTAGGAGCCGGTTCGATTGTGACTGAGAATGACGAGTTGACCTATACTCTTTCACTTGAATCACCGCGTGACGATAGTCGAAGACGATAGGATCTCTTTAACGCCGGTTTGGAGGTGTATCCTATGGACAAAATGAAAGTTGCTTATGAAGCAATGCTAGGATTAGCAGCGGAGATGGTATTAGATGAAGCCGTTCACAAGTTTCGCTCGGATCGGATCTACAAAGCGATCGATCAAGCGTTGGCCGTTGGAGACGAGGATACGTTCTACCGTTTAGCCGCTCAATTAAATCAATTAAAGAGCTAATTTACGCGAATAGAAACTTCCGCCCTATGATGGAGGACTTAAGGATCCGTCATAGCAGCGGGAGTTTTTTTGTTGTTTGGATTGGCAAAATCCCCCTTTATGGGTAACATAGAGATTACGGACGAATCTCAACAGGAAAGGGAGCAGGAAATGAAATTTAGCGACATTGCCGAGCAACAATGGGACGAGCTTAAGCCCTACCTCGACACATGCTTGCTGCCGGTCACCGGAATGACGGGATTAGAGCAGCCGTTTGAAGCAACACTTGCACTTGAGCAGTTAAGGGACGTAATGGACCTCATAGAAATCCCTTTTAAAGGAAGAATCGTGACCTATCCGGCGATGCACTACATGAATGGAGACTCTGCAGGGGCACTCGTTTCGAAAACCTGCCGATCGTTAAAGGAGTCCGGATTCCGGTTTGTCATCGTCATCTCGGCTAAGAATCAGGAAGGTCTGGAATGCCCGGATGCCGATCTTGTGATCTGTCCGGACGGCGAAGGGGAAGCGCCAACTGCGGCAAATGTGTCGAAAGCCGTGCAGGCTTTGTGGAACCGCGGCGGCTCCTAAACGACAATAAAGCGCTGTCATCTTCCAAACGGGGGTATTTTTGAATAAAAAAAATGGGTTTTGGGGAAACAAAAGTTAAGGCAAGGTTAAATGTGACAAATTGCCAACAAATTTGTGAATGGCATTTTATAGGTAAATAAATCGCGAGCCATATTCTTGACGCTCCCAAGCGCCTAGGCTATTATAGTTTATGTCCTAGTTCGTCAAGCGTTTTGCCGTGCGGCTGAACGCGAGAAATGGTTGGCAAAGGGGGTTAGAACAGAAGATGAGTAACCACGAACATCAAGAAACCGCGCATCGTCCGGTTCAACGCAAAGAGATGTCCCGGCGTCAATTTTTGTCGTATACACTCGGCGGTACGACTGCATTTATGGTTGGTGGCGCGGTTTTGCCTATGGTCCGTTTTGCGGTTGATCCTCTCTTGGCAAAAAAAGCTGAGGGAACATGGGTTAAAGTAGTTGAAGAGAGCAAAGTAACAACTGAGCCTCAAGAATTCAAGTTCCAAATTCATCAGGTCGATGGCTGGTATGTAAGCGATCCCGAACTTTCTGCCTGGATTACGAAGGACGCAAATAATCAGGTTTTTGCGCTTTCTCCGGTATGCAAGCACCTCGGTTGTACAATCGGTTGGAATACGCTTGGCCATCACGAGTATGATTGTCCATGCCACGGTGCACGTTATACCGTTGACGGGAAAAACCTTGCAGTTGCCCCACATCCATTAGATGAATATGAAGTGAAAGTTGAAAACGGTTTTGTGTACGTAGGTCCGATTAAAGCGAACTCTCGTGTATAGGAGGCTAATAGCAGATGTTTAAATCGATGTACAACTGGATTGACGAACGTCTTGATATTACGCCGCTGTGGCGGGATGTAGCGGACCATGAAGTACCGGAGCACGTTAACCCTGCTCACCACTTCTCGGCATTCGTTTACTGCTTCGGCGGTTTGACGTTCTTTATCACCGTAATTCAAATTTTGTCCGGCATGTTCCTAACCATGTACTATGTACCGGACATTATCAACGCTTATGCAAGCGTTGACTACTTGAACCATAAGGTTGCATTTGGCGGCATTGTTCGCGGCATGCATCACTTTGGCGCAAGTTTGGTTATCGTAATGATGTTTTTACATACCTTGCGTGTATTCTTCACGGGTTCCTACAAAGCACCGCGTGAAATGAACTGGGTCGTAGGGATGCTGATCTTCTTCATTATGTTAGGCCTTGGCTTCACGGGCTACCTGCTGCCTTGGGATAACAAAGCTTACTTTGCAACAAAAGTAGGCGTACAGATCGCAGAATCCGTACCGTATATCGGTCCTTACATCGGCGAGTTCCTGTACGGCGGCGACATTGTAGGCGCGCAAACGCTAACACGCTTCTTCGCAATTCACGTATTCTTCCTGCCTGGCGCTTTGATTGCAATGCTTGCAGCGCACTTCCTGATGATTCGGAAGCAAGGCATTTCGGGACCACTTTAAGCGAAGGGAGGATTTATTATGGCGCACGGTCATAAATCGAACGAGAAGGTCGTTTATGTTGGCGACTCGCGGGTGAAGAAAAGCAATCATCCGAACATTCCGCCAGATTATACGTCCTACCCCGGTAAATCGGAAGCGTTCATACCGAACTTCCTGCTTAAGGAATGGATGGTTGGCTGCGTAGTCTTGGTTGGTTTCCTGACTTGGACCATTGCAGAAGGTGCACCGCTTGGTTATCCGGCGGACCCTACGAATGCATCCTTTATTCCGATGCCGGACTGGTACTTCTTGTTCCTGTATCAGTTTTTGAAATATCCATGGGTTTCTGGCGACTACATCGTGCTTGGTACGATGGGGGTTCCAGCTGTTATGTTCGGCGGCTTGCTGCTTGCTCCGTTCCTGGACACAGGTAAAGAGCGCCGGTTCTACCGCCGTCCAATCGCATCATCGCTCATGTTCTTGTCCTTGATCGCCTGTGTGTATTTGACGGTTATCTCATGGAGTCACTACACGCATGAGATGGAAGCTACGAATTCGATTCCGGAGCATAAGGTCCGTGAAGAGAAAGCGCGCGAAGCACATGAGAAAGGTCAAGAAGCTCCAAGCGCATCGAAGCCGGCAAAAACGGTAGCATTGGTTGACGCGAATGACCCGGCAATGGACATTGTCAAGAAAGCACAATGCGTTGCTTGTCATGCTAACGATCTGAAGGGCAATCCGCCGCAAGTGCCGGCTTTGACTGGCGTAGGCGACCGGTTGTCGAAGGAAGAATTGGTTGAAACCGTGACCAATGGACGCGGTGGCATGCCATCTTTCAAAGATCAGTTGTCAGCTGAAGAGATTGACCAATTAACAACTTGGCTTGCGAAGCAAAAAGCGCCGGCTGAATAATAGCAACATTTAAAAACCTGATCGTATTTATGCGGTCAGGTTTTTTCAAATCTAAACGACGAAACAGGAGGCGTATATTTCTATGGGCGTACCGATATCTTGGTTCTGGAGCCGATCTTTTTTATTAAGCCGCCTCTTTTTATGGGTATTGTTTATCTTTAATTTCCTGGGCACCGTGTACGGTTACATCTGGTACGGTAATCAGATTGAAGATACGGTAAGCAACCATCCGTTATGGCAGGTTGTATTTGTCCCGGATAGTCCAACGGCAAGCTTGTTCTTTACTCTTACCTTGCTGTATTGGCTGTTTCCGCCGCAAGGCAACTCCCGCTTTGTCAACGGAGCGCGAATGATTATTGAAGGCCTCGCGGTCGTTACTTCTATTAAATATGGCATCTGGGCGGTTTCTATGATTGTTGCAGGAAGCATGCAGGGGGATCCGCTTCAATGGGAGCATTGGATGCTGATGGCCTCGCATACGGCAATGGCCGTAGAAGTGCTGTTATATGCCCGTTTTATGAAAGCCGGTATATGGGCGGCCGTAATTGGTACGTTGTGGCTTTTGCTAAATGACACCGTAGACTATGCGTATGATGTTTTTCCGTGGCTTTCGGATAGGCTTATGGATGATCTGACGGCTGTCAAATGGTTTACATACAGCTTAACGATCTTTAGCTTTATTGTCGGCGGACTTGCATTAAGGGCAAGAAAAGAGACATAAGTATGGACATCCCTTCATAAAGTGGTCATAGCAATTCTCTTTAGGAGGGATGACCATGAAGATACGAATTGTATTGCCATTATTTTTATGTATCGTCATGACCGTCTGTTCGGTTACGGCTGCCAAAGCCTTTCCTGCGGACCTGCTTAGGACAGGCAATGCAAACGAAACCAGGAACGAGCTGCTTCGCCTAGACGAGACGGCTGCAGCTTTATACCAAGCTGCTTACATGAATAATCGCCAAGCCGGCTATAAATATGTCCAGCAGCTGGATAAGCTTGTGAACAAGAGCGATATCAGACATGCCGGACAAGCTGCCGGATGGAAACTGATGGAGGAGAGCATTGCTTCGATTACCTACACGCTTAAAAACGGCAAGGTAACCTCCGATTGGCTGACGGCAGCGGCGCGCATTCATTTAACGACTGATGCGTTGCTGCGCCCGGATCATGCGTTATGGCTGCAGTATGAGAAAGTGATGCTGGAGGATTTAGAGAGGGTGAACCGCTCCTGGAACAGGCAGACGGATGACGGCGCGATAGCGGCGAGAGCTGCGATGAACAGCTTTAATCAACATTTATCGCGCATTGAAGCCGCTGCTTCCATGCAGCGGCCAATGGAACGGATTGACGAATTGCGTGATCGGATCCATTATACGAACGTACTGCTTGAAGCGGGGATGAAAGGGCAGACCAAGCAGGACTGGACGGACAATTCGATATCGGACCTTGAGTTTTCGGTAAACCGGTTATTCGATAACGGTCATTCGCAGGACGAGGAACCGGTTGTTGCTCCAGTTGGAGAAGCACATCCCATTAGTTGGATTTTGCTTCTTGGCGCCATTATTATGGCGGTTCTTACCTATACAGGCTGGAGGAAGTACAAGCAGCAGCCTTATGGAGTAAAGCCATTGTCTTAATTTATTCTTCTTTGAATCCTTCACCAAGCACATCGTGCACTTCGCTAATAACGGTAAACGCTTTGGGGTCGATACGGCGTATGATGTTCTTAAGACGGCGCATTTCTTGCCGCTGAACAACGCAGTAGACGACCTCTTTTGATTGTCCGGAAAAAGCGCCCCTTGCCGGCATTAACGTGACGCCCCGGTCCAGCTCGGTCGTAATTTGGGCAGCCATTTCTTTGCCTTGCTCGGTAATAATGGAGAAGGATTTGGCTGCATAAGCGCCATCCTGAATAAAATCAATCAACTTGGAAGCAACAAAGACTGTAACTAGCGTGTACAAAACCTTTTCGATCGGAATGAACAATAAGGAAATCCCGATAATAACAGCGTCCGAGATTAATATAAATTGCCCCATGCTGAACGCCTTGCGTCTTGAGGCAATCCTCGCGATAATGTCTACACCGCCGGTGGTTCCGCCTGCGCGGAATACGATGCCTAAACCGCCTCCCAAGGTAACGCCGGCATAAAGGGCGGCAAGCAGGTAATCATGGGAATTATGAAAGGTGACAATCCAGCCTTTGTCGATCATCCATTCCATTAGTGCTAGGAAGCCTGATAAAGACACGACGCCAACCAAGGTATAGGCCATTTCGCCAAGGCCTAATTTCCTCCAGCCGATCAGGAAAAGCGGTATGTTCAAAATCAACGTGGAAAGAGACAAAGGAATTCCGGCTGCGTAATTGAGTAATACGCCAATACCGGTTACGCCGCCCTCCATCAGCTGATTCGGAATAACGAAATAGTGAAGGCCAAAAGCATAGACGGCTGTACCGACCAGAATCGGCAGCACGGTTTGAAGCTGAAGCATGAATTTCCGGGACATAAAGTAAACTCCTTTTAAGTTCTTGAACAGGCTATTTATGTATTATAGCTTAACAGACGGTTCAAAAAACATTGTTTTCATTGCTTCTTTACGTTAACATAGGTGATATTAGCGTTATACATAAGGAAGAAAGGGTCATTCACACATGGCAGAGAAATCTTTAGCCGATATCCAACGTGAGGTGGATGCTTATATCGGTCAATTTAAGGAAGGCTACTTCAGCCCGTTAGCGCTTATGGCGCGTATGAGCGAAGAGGTTGGCGAGCTCGCTAGGGAAGTGAATCACTATTACGGCGAGAAACCAAAGAAGCCGAATGAAGAAGAAAACTCCATTGAGATGGAGCTTGGCGATATTTTGTTTATTTTGTCCTGTTTTGCAAATTCACTCAACATTGACTTGACTGAAGCGCATAACAAAGTCATGAATAAATTCAATACCCGGGACGCTAACCGCTGGACGAGAAAAAACGGCGAACAGTAGAACGTACCTTTACATATGCTGTACCATCAACCTGTGTACAAGGAGGATGGGCAGATGGACGGGGAAAGCTGCGTGAAGAAGGCGTATGAGTTTATTCTTAACAGTGATTTTGAACAAGCGATTTATTGGTTCGAGCAAGCGATAGCGGCAGAACCTCTAAATGCGGGCTATCAACATATATGCGCGGTTTCATGCGCCAGAAGCGGGAAATGGACCAAGGCGCATCAATATGCGAAGCAAGCAGTAGAGCTTGACGGAAATCATCCCGAATATCAATACCATTTACAAACGATTGAATCGAGACTACTCGTGGCCGCGGCGGAGCAAAAGCTTGCGGAAGAGCCATCGCAGTATACGGATGCAATACCTTTGCTGCAGCAGGCGGCAGATCTGGATCCGCTTAGCTTCGAGGCGTTTTATTTGCTTGCGTTAACCTACTCGGAGATGGGGCGGTTGGAGGAGTCCGCAATAAACGCCAGGGAAGCAATCAGATTAGATCCCGGTCATTCCGCGGCGCGCCGCTTATTCGCTGATGTGAATCGGAAGCGCAGAATGCTGCGCAAACGGGTGATGGGCAAACAACAACAGAAGGAATAGGTGATCTTGGTGGCAATTAAGGTAGCAGTAATCGGAGCAAGCGGCCGAATGGGCCGTGAAGTTGTGAAAATGGTGCTGGAGGACGAGGCGCTCGAGCTCGTTGCTGCCGTCGCTCCTTCAGCAGGTCCTGTGGACGCAGGCGTATTTGCGGGCAAAGCGAATACGGGAGTTACCGTTAGCGCAACCATTGAGGAAGCGTTAAGCCATGTAAAAGCAGATGTTATGGTTGATTTCACCGTGCCGGCGCTTGCTTATCAACATACTAAGGTTGCGATTGAGCATGGCGTCCGTCCCATCATGGGCACAACCGGGTTTACGCCGGAACAAATCGAAGAGCTGGACAAGCTCTGCCAGGAAAAAGGAATTGGCGGGCTGATTGCTCCAAACTTCTCGATTGGCGCCATTCTGATGATGAAATTTGCTGCGGAAGCATCCAAATACATGCCTCATGTTGAAATTATCGAATATCACGGCGATCAAAAGCTGGATGCCCCATCGGGCACTTCGATTAAAACGGCCGAATTGATCTCTCAGGTTCGCCAAGAGCTTCGTCAAGGCAACCCCAATGAGGAAGAAGTCATTGAAGGCTCACGTGGCGGCTATTATAACGGCTTCCGTATACATAGTGTCAGACTCCCGGGCGTATTTGCGCAGCAAGAGGTTGTATTTGGCGGTTATGGCCAAACGTTGAAGATCCGTCATGATTCTTATGACCGTGCCGGTTATATGCCTGGAGTTAACGTAGCGGTTAAGAAAGTGATGGACTACAGCGGCTTGATTTATGGCTTTGAACATTTGATGGACTAATCTATATACAGCCTAGAAAGAGTGGGGATTTAGGATGTTGAAAATTTCTTTTATCGCGCATGACCGTAAAAAAGAAGAGATGGTTAACTTTGTAACCGCTTATGAGAGCGTCTTTGCGCCGCATGAATTATATTCTACCGGTACAACAGGTACCCGCATTATGGAAAAAACAAATCTGCAGATCCAACGCTTTATGTCCGGTCCGCTTGGCGGAGACCAGCAGATTGGCGCTATGGTTGCCCAAAACGAGATGGATCTGATTATCTTCCTGCGGGATCCGCTCATGGCACAGCCTCACGAGCCGGACATTATCGCATTGCTTCGCCTTTGCGACGTACAAGGGATTCCGGTTGCTACAAACGTGGCAACTGCAGAGCTGCTTGTCCGTGCATTGGCACGCGGGGATTTCGCATGGCGTGAGCTTGTTCACAAATATAAGCCAGGTGTGGATGCACCATGAGCGAACCGTTAGATATTCTCGTCTTTGGCGCACATGCGGATGATGCGGAGATCGGGATGGGCGGAACGATCGCGAAGTATACGGCTGCCGGTAAACGGGTAGGCATCTGTGATTTAACCGAAGCGGAAATGTCTTCAAACGGCACCGTGGAGCTCAGGAAGCAGGAAGCTTCCGAGGCTTCCTCGGTGCTTGGTTTATATACCCGTACCAATCTGGGACTGCCAGACCGGGGGCTCGAAATCAACAAGCCGCACATTGATGCGATTGTTGCGGAAATTCGCCGCTCCCGTCCGCGCATCGTGTTCGCTCCGTATTGGGTGGACCGCCATCCGGATCATATTGCTTGCAGCAAGCTGGTTGAAGAGGCTGTATTTAATGCAAAGCTGCGCCGTTATATGCCGGAGCTGCCAGCCGTGCAGGTGGAACAATTCATCTATTATTACATAAACGATGTGGATGATGTCTCGCTTATGGTTAACGTATCGGATTTTTACAACCAGAAGAGACAATCTTTAATGGCTTACCAATCGCAATTCCAAACGGCTGCCCCCGGCGAAGACCGAGTGACGACACCTCTTACGGATCGTTATATAGAGCGGGTTGAAGCACGGGATAGTCTGCTTGGCCAGACTCGAGGCTGGAATTATGCGGAGGGCTTTGCCATCAAACGCCCGCATGCCGTTGAGTGGTTTTAACAAAGATAAAAAAATCTCATAATCAAAATGATGTCGAATATATAGAATATCAGCATGTTACACGAGAGGGTGGACTTACGATATGGCACGTAAATTAAAAATCGGAATCACGTGTTATCCTACCCTGGGCGGTTCCGGCGTTGTAGCTACGGAGCTTGGCAAGTTGATGGCCGAACGCGGCCATGAAATTCATTTTATTACCCATAGCATACCGTTCCGTCTCGGGAAATTTCATAAAAACATCTTTTTCCATGAAGTTGAAGTTAATGATTATTACGTTTTCCGTTATCCGCCATATGATTTATCGTTAGCAAGCAAGATGGCTCAGGTTGCCAAAATGGAGAAGCTGGATCTTCTTCATGTGCATTACGCGGTTCCTCATGCCGTTTGCGCGCATCTGGCCAAACAAATGATTGGCGACGGCTTCAAAACCGTTACAACGCTCCATGGCACCGACATTACCGTGCTTGCTCAGGATGAATCGCTCAAGGATTTGATCCGTCTGGCCATTAACGAAAGCGATGCCGTGACAGCCGTATCGCAGGACCTGATTAATGAAACCAGACAGCTTTTGGATATTACGCGCCCGATTGATCTGACGTACAATTTCGTAGACAAACGCGTTTATTATCCGCGAGACGCGGAATCCCTGCGAGCCGATTATGCGCAGCCGCATGAAAAAATACTTATGCATATTTCGAACTTCCGTCCCGTGAAGAGAGTTAGTGACGTTGTGGATGTATTTGAACGGGTGTCCTCGCAACTTCCAGCTAAGCTGCTGCTTGTAGGCGAGGGTCCGGAATTGTCCAAAATCCAATGCAAGATCCGCCAAATGGGCCTGGAAGACCGTGTCCATTTCCTTGGCAAACAAGAGGACGTCGCACAGGTTATTTCGATGGCCGATCTATTGCTCCTGCCTTCGGAGAAGGAGAGTTTTGGCCTTGTTGCGCTTGAAGCGATGGCTTGCGGAGTGCCTACCGTTGGTTCTAATGCCGGTGGCATCCCTGAACTCGTGACGCATGGCGAGACCGGTTATTTGTGCCCAATCGGAGATGTTGAAGGAATGGCCGCATATGCCACTCAATTGCTCAAGGACGAGAAGCTTCATCAGTCGTTTAAGGAAGCCTGCTTGTTCCGTGCGCGCAACGAATTCTGCAATGATGTGATTACCACGCAATATGAACAAATTTATTATCGGGTTCTGGGAATGGAAGCCGATTTGCCGATGCCGGTATGTGAGGCTTAATACAGGAAGGAAGTGCTTAAGGCCAATGGAAGTACGCTTCGATATGCCAAACCTCATGTTGCAGGCAATACCTGTGCTTGAAGCGCTTGTGCAGCAGGGCTTTGAAGCTGTATTTGTCGGAGGCTGCGTAAGAGATACAGCTATGGGACTGCCGATTAAGGATGTTGACATTGCAACTTCGGCTAGACCCGAGCAGGTGATGTCGATTTTTCCGCGCTGTATTCCGACGGGGCTGCAGCACGGAACGGTGACTGTCCTGCATGATGGCGGCTCTTATGAAGTGACGACCTTCCGTACGGAATCGGAATACGAGAAGCATCGCCGCCCATTGCAGGTCGAGTTCATCGACCGCTTGGACGGCGATTTGCTGCGCCGTGATTTAACCATAAATGCAATGGCGATGAATGCTGCCGGGGAGCTGTACGATCCTTTTCGCGGTTTGAATGATCTTAAGAATAGAACGATTCGCTGCGTAGGCGATGCTGACGCCAGGTTCCAGGAGGATGCGCTGAGAATGCTGCGGACGATCAGGTTTGCTTCGCAGTTTGAGTTCACTATTGCTCACACTACCTGGAGAGCGCTTGTCAGGCATCGGGAACTGCTTCGACACATTGCCATGGAGCGCGTTCATGCCGAGCTGGACCGCATGATAGGAGGAGCTCATCCCGGGCGTGCATTGCATCTTCTTGCAGCCAGCAAATTGCTAAGATACACGGGCACGGTTCTGCCTGCAGCAGAAAAGCTTGCGCAAGTTGATCCTTCTTATAGCGAATTAGACAAGCTTAACGATCCGGATGCCCGTTATGCCGCGCTATTATTGGCGGAAGGGATCACGCTCTCTGATGCAGAAGAAACTTTAAAGGCGCTTCGTCTTCCTACTCAGAAGATGAACGCAATTTTGTCCGTTTTGTTCGTACAGTTCGCCATGAATCAGCTTAATCAGCAATCCGGTTTGCGGCTTGTTTGGACAAGTACGGTTCTTCAATATGGAGAAGAAGCATCTCGCAGATGGCTTTCGATAGTCGTGTGGAATCAAAAGCATCATCTTCATGACCAGAAAAACTTGTTTGATAAATGGCTGGACGCAATGCCCGCCATGACGTTAAAGCAGCTGAACCTGAACGGCAAACAACTCGCGGAAGAACTGCAAAGGGTAACTGGTAATTGGACAGGCCTGATGCTTAAACGCCTCCTGCTGGAGGTAGCGCTGGACAAGCTGCCAAACGAGAAAGATTTATTACTTAAGCAAGCTCAAATATGGAATGCCGAGGACCAATAACCATGTCAAATAACCGATTGCTTGAATTGTTTGAACAAAATCCCGGCGCGTATGTGTCGGGAGAAATGATCAGCCAAGAGCTAGGCGTCAGCCGGACAGCCGTATGGAAGCAGATTAAGAAGCTGGAGTCGCTTGGCTATATTTTTGAAGCGTCCAGACGGCTTGGCTATAAGCTGATATCTTCACCAGATACCTTGTCCATTCCCAAGCTGATAAAAGAATTGAAGTCAAAGGTGTTCGGCAGCGCGATAGAGTGGCATGAAGCGGTTGACTCTACGCAAAATCTGGCACAGAAGCTGGCGGAAGAAGGTGCACCTGAAGGGACGCTAGTTATCGCGGAGCAGCAGCATAACGGACGCGGCCGGATGGGGCGCGGCTGGGTGTCGCCGCAAGGAAAGGGCATTTGGATGAGCATGGTGCTCCGTCCGTCCGTACCGATTCATTTTGCACCGCAATTAACGCTTCTCACGGCTGTTGCTTTATGCCGCAGCTTGCGCCGGATCACTTCGCTGCCCATTGGGATCAAATGGCCGAATGACCTGCTGATCGAAGGGAAGAAGATTAGCGGCATTTTGCTGGAATCCACGGCAGAAGAGGAACGTCTCCGCTATGTCATTGCCGGAATCGGTATCAGCGTAAATTTGGAGAAAACGGATTATCCGGAGGAAATGCTTGAGAAAGTTACCTCTTTACGAATTGCCAACGGAGGAGACGGCTTTGACCGTATCACGGTTATAACCGATTTCTTGCAGGAGTGGGAGCAGTTGTATAATCTCTATTTGGACAAAGGATTTGCGCCGATTATTACGCTTTGGGAAGCGTTATCGGTATCCCTTAACAAGCCAGCGCGACTGATTACCCCGCAAGGAACAATTGACGGCGTGCCAATTGGCCTTGACGCAAGCGGCGCATTAACCGTTCGCAAGGACGACGGCAGCACGGTTGTCGTGTTCTCCGCCGAAATGGGCGAGCCCGTACGCTAAGGGCGTTTACGGGCACGCCTTTTTTTGCTACTATAAAGGAAGCAGGCGGTATCTGGTAAGAGCTGCACTGCGAAGGGTAATAGATGTTGTAAGCAAGCAAGGCACACTCTGCTCTGAGCCGTAGGGACCGAGACAGAAGGAAGCAAATATTTAGCATACGTTTCCTTTTTAGTTCGGGAACCTTTTTAGCAGCGGCTAAAAGGTTTTTTTGTGTTTATCCTAAAACTTAAAAGGGGATGAAGCGTAATGAGGAAACGTTTAACGATCACCAACCTCAAGAAGATGAAGCAGGACAAAAATCCAATCTCGATGCTGACCGCTTACGATTATCCGTCTGCCGTACTGGCAGAGGAAGCCGGACTGGATGTTATTCTGGTCGGCGATTCGCTGGGTAACGTTGTACTTGGTTATGACACCACGATACCGGTCACGCTCGATGATATGATTTATCATACACGCGCCGTTGCGCGCGGTGCGAAGAACACCTTTATCGTAACCGACATGCCGTTTATGACTTACGGCATCGGCCGGGAAACAACTCTGCGCAATGCGGCACGCCTGATGCAGGAGGGCGGAGCCCAGGCACTCAAGCTTGAGGGCGGAACGGAAATCGCATCGGAAGTCGAAGCGCTCGTCAAAGCCGGCATTCCGGTAATGGGGCATATCGGACTAACGCCGCAATCCGTGCACCAGCTTGGCGGCTACAAAGTGCAGGGCAAGCTGGATGCGGAAGCGGAAAAGCTGATGGAGGATGCCAAAGCGCTGGAAGCCGCAGGAGCATTTGCGATTGTCCTTGAGCTTGTGACAGAGCCGCTTGCGGCAGCGATCAGCAAAGAACTTAAGATTCCAACGATAGGGATCGGAGCTGGACGCGGTTGTGACGGCCAGGTACTCGTGTATCATGATATTTTGCAATATTCTTCTCCTTATATCGAGAAAAAAATGGTCAAAACCTATGCGGATATCGGCTCCACGATCCGGAATGCCATTAGCAGCTATGTCAATGAAGTGAAAGCAGGTGCTTTCCCGGCTGAAGAGCATTCGTTTGGAGCCAAGCCGGCAGCCATCAATCATTTGTATGGCGCAGGAGAAGCAACAAATGCAAGCAACAGTCAGGCAAGCAGAGAGGAGTCTCCCAAGCGTGATTTTGTGTCGAACCATAGCTGAGCTAAAAAACGAACTCATTTCTATTAAAAAATCTAACGACAATGCTACAATCGGCTTAGTGCCGACAATGGGATTCCTGCATGAAGGCCATGCCAGCCTGATGCGCCAATCGGTGTCGGAGAATACCGCTTCGGTCTTATCCATTTTCGTTAACCCGATGCAGTTTGGTCCTAACGAAGACTTCGATCGTTATCCTCGCGATGAGGCGAGGGATCTTGCGCTTGCGAAGGAGAACGGCATTGATATCGTCTTTATGCCGGATGTAAAGGAAATGTACCCTTCTAAGCCGCGCACTTCGGTTATTATAAGCCAGCTGACGGACCGTCTGTGCGGCGCCTCGAGACCGGGACATTTCGACGGGGTGGGTCTTGTCGTCAGCAAGCTGTTCCATCTGGTGCAGCCGGACCGGGCGTATTTCGGAATGAAAGATGCCCAGCAGCTTGCGGTTATTCAACAGATGACAGATGATTTGAATATTCCGGTCGAAATCGTGCCATGTCCGATTGTGCGGGAGCCGGACGGTCTTGCGCTCAGCTCGCGCAATGTCTATTTGTCGGCGGAGCAACGCCAGCAGGCAGTGGTATTGTCCCAATCACTGAACCTTGCGAAAGCATGGATGAAAGAGAAAGGGATCACTCCCGAGGAACTGCTTGCAAGAATAAAAGCGAAAATCAACGAAGCAAGCCAAGCTGACATTGACTACGCGGAATGGCTGACTTATCCTTCTCTGGAGCTGCCGGTCCGGAGTGAGCCAATTGCTGCCCAGAGCGGTAAATTTATTTTGGCACTGGCCGTCAAATTTGGCTCGACGCGCCTGATTGACAATGCCTTATTTGTACCAACTACCGAGGTGAATGATCATGTATAGAACGATGATGAAATCGAAGCTGCACCGGGCTACCGTAACGGAAGCGAACCTGAATTATGTCGGAAGCATTACCATTGACGAGGATTTGATGGATGCAGCCGATATCTGGGAAAATGAAAAGGTGCAAATCGTGAACAACAACAACGGCGCTCGTTTTGAAACATATGTTATCACGGGCAAACGCGGCTCCGGCGTGATATGTCTTAACGGCGCGGCTGCGCGACAGGTTCAGCCGGGAGACCAGGTCATTATTATTTCTTATGCTTCCATGTCCAACGAAGAAGCGCGCGCGCACAAGCCGATCGTAACGATCCTGGACAGCGATAACCGTCCGCTGAAAAGCTTGTCCGAGGAAATTCACGCAACGGTTTTGTAAAAGCTCCGTTCCAGCGCTATGTAACGAATGGCATGGGGTATGAAAAGCACCCCCGAAACAAAGAATGAGCATAACACTCCTCAATTCTTTGGTGAAGGCGGGATGCGTAATGTTTCAACAAATGTTCGAAGCCATGAACGAAATGCTGGATCACCTGATTGAAGCCTATCCAACGGCAACCGACGAGCAGAAAGCCCAATTCGATGAGCAGCTCGTAATGCTCAAGAAAATGAGCGATTCACTTGTCGAGCAGTGGATTGATTTCGAAGAAAAGTTTTCTTGTTTTGTGGAGCAGCATACAGCTGCCTTGGAAGGCAACGTGACGCCAATGATTCCGCCGCCCATGCTGGCGATGGAGAGCAGCACGGAGCTTGGCGAACCGCCTGCTAAGCCGTTCCCGGCAGCAGATCATGTTACGCCGTCACCGTCCATGAAGCCGACTGCGCCGCCGCAGGCTATGCATTCTGCCAAACAGGCAGAGAAACATGAACCAGTATCGGCCGAGGAAGCTTACAATGCGGAGCTTGATATGGAGGTACCGTACGAATACGCGATGATGATCTCGAAGGGGCAGGGGTATTATAAATTATTTATGTTTTCCGATGCTGCCACTCATTTTCAATCCGCGGTTTCTTATCTTCCGGAATGTAATCTGGCCCGGCTTTATCTGGCAATGACGCATATGCATCTGCAAAATTGGAGTGAGGCGCAGCGGCATTTCCAATTGCTGGTTTCATTAACGGACTATCCGAAGTGGCGTGCTTTAGGCTATAATGCCCTTGGGTGCATTCAAGCGATTTATATGAATTTGGAGCAGGCGGAGCAATTTTTTCTGAAGGCATACGAAACCTGCCCAAGCTTCAAGGACCCGTTAAACAATTTGAAATGTTGTAAAGAAACGCCGCAGCAATTATCCTTATTTTTCGGCAGTACCGAGCTTTGCTGCTTATGAGGGGATAGAAACTTAATGAAATTCGCAGTATTGGATTTGGAAACGACAGGACATAGCGTCAGCGATGATATCTTGCAGGTTGGTCTGGCCGTGCTGGACGACAATCTCGAAATCGTTGAAACCTACAGCTCCTTTGTACGCCCTACAATAGAAATTCCGGCATTTATAACGCAGCTGACCGGAATTGACGCCGATATGGTGGCGGATGCTCCAGAATTGGATGAGGTGCTTATGCAGCTCATCCCTTATTTGGAGGATGCCGTGCTGGTCGCTCATAACGTTAACTTCGACGCCGGGTTTTTAAATCAGGCGCTTGACCGGTGCGGCT